>JAJZOL010000132.1 GCA_021811565.1 bacterium
AGTTCATGTGAAGTAGAGCATCCCAAGCGGATATGAAAATCCCAATATGGAACGATAAGCTATGAAACGTGGAACTGCTGTTCTTTTTTCTCTCTTTTTTATGACCGCATTGTTGATAGAAAACGCCTCGGGTGCAAACTGGCAGCATTGGCGAGGGCCGAATCGCAATGGCGTTACTTCGGAGACGTCCGGTTACGCTCTCGGAGCGTGGCCCTTGAGAAAGCCAATTTGGAAGATCAATTTGAATGCGACCGGTGAGTCCTCTCCCATCGTTTACGACGGTCGGATATACACGATGGGATACCGGGATGGCAAGGATTACGTTTATTGTCTCAACTTACAAACAGGTGCGATACTGTGGACCCAATCCTATCCTTCGCCTCCGAGGGGGAGATTCGCTCACAGCAATCTGGATTCTTATGCGGAAGGACCAAGTTCCACGCCGGAATACGATGCACAGACCGGGTATCTCTATACATATTCCATAGATGGATATTTGAATTGCTGGAATACGCGCACGAATGGTGAGAGGGTGTGGGGGGCGAATCTTAGCGACATTTATCATGTGCAGGTGCGGCCAGATACCGGAAACGTTCAAAACGATTACGGTTGCACGACATCGCCTTATGTCTACGGGCCTTGGGTGATAGTCGAGGTGGGATGCAAGGATGGAAGCTTGCTCGCTTTTGACAAACTTACCGGTGGCAACCCTCCGGGTACCGCAGCGTGGCATTCTCAGGTTGCCGACCCTGCAGGGCATACGGGCGGTCTCGCACCGATGATCCTGGATGGCGTCCCATGCATTGCAGTGTTGACACTCTATCATCTCGCAATCGTTCGTTTGGATAAAGGGAACGAAGGGAGGACATACGCCCTGTTTGATTACAAAGCTACGGACGACGCCAATCTTGTAAGCCCTGCGGTATGGAAAAATTACGCTTTTCTATCGACACATTTAGGCCCCGGTAACGATTTGGTGGAGATTACATCCAATGGTGCGGTTAAATGTCAAAGCGGACCTCATTCCGAGGTGGGGGTTCCTATCTTTTACAATGGGAAGCTTTATCACACCAGCGGCTGGCTTGAGTGCTGGGAAATGAATAGCCCAACTGCGAAAATGCTTTGGCGAAGTGACAATTTCGGCGTGGAGGGAACCGGCATATTGACCGGTGATGGTAAATTGATAATGCAGGGAAACTCCAAGATCGAATTGATAGACGCGGTGACAGGCAAAACTTTGGCAAGGACGGACGGGGAGCCAGTGAGATGGATATCCCCAGCTCTATCCGAGGGTGTGCTTGTCTGTAAGAACGACAAAGGGGAACTATGGGCGTATTCCCTGCGGAGAAAACAATAGGGCTTTTATATTATGATGCCTGAAATTAAAATAATGGAGAATTGCTTGTAATAATGTTTCTTGAAAATAATGAAACTATCAATACCGTCATGGCTGAAATTGAACTGGCGGCATTGGAAAAGGGATTTGAATCGCCTTTATTAAGAATGAAAAACGTGACGGTATGGAAGGGAAATTCTCATCCCATTCGTAACCTTTCATTGGAAATCCCTCAAGGTCGGCATACGGTCATTTACGGACCAAACGGTTCCGGAAAAACCTCGTTGATTAAGCTTATTATGCGTGATTATTACCCCGTATTTCATACGGAGCCACCTCCTGTGTTGGAGATTTTCGGAAAGTCGGAGTGGAATGTATTTGAGTTGCGAAGCGATTTAGGCATCGTGACCGCCGATATGGATCGGTATTTTCTTCAATGGTCCGCAGGAATTACCGGTTTGGAAGCGGTGTTGTCGGGATTTTTCAGTAGCGTCGGGCTTTCACTGCATCAGCCAACCACGTCGGAGATGAAGGATCGTGCGATAAACAGCCTGAGGTGGATGGAGGTGGAGCATCTCGCGCAAAAACGTCTGGATCATATGTCCACAGGTGAAATGCGCCGCATACTCATCTCCAGAGCGTTGGTGCACGATCCGAGGGCTCTGCTTCTGGACGAACCCACCACCGGACTGGATGTCGTTTCCGCAAGGCACTTCACCAATGCGATAAGGCGTATCGCCGCAATGGGCAAGACCATCATTTTGGTGACGCATCATCTGGAGGAAATTATCCCGGAGATCAATTACGCCGTGCTTTTACAGGAAGGCTCCCTCTTTTTGGAAGGACCGACAGAGGATGTTTTCACGTCGGAAAATTTCACATCTCTTTTCCGCTCCCCCGTAATTGTGAGCAAAAGAGGGGATTATTACACTGCGTATTCCGAACAATCGAGGTAAGGAATTGGATATGAGAAAGATCACCATTTTAGGCGCGGGAAGCTGGGGAACCGCCTTATCGACACTGCTGGGAAAGGCGGATGAGGTGTATTTGTGGGAGAAATTCCTCGATATCGCTAAGGAGTTTCAGAACGCGAGAGAAAACAAATTCTTTCTTCCGGGAATTCCATTGCTGAAAAACGCCACGGTATCCTCCTCTCTTGAGATTGCGTTGAGGGATGCGAACGCTGTGGTTTTCGCCGTACCTTCCGGGGCTATGGCGGAGGTGGTTGGCATCGCGGCTCCCTATATCGGGGGCTCCGCTTTGCTTATTAACGCTTCGAAGGGGCTGGAATGCGAAACTTGCCGCAGAATGTCAGAGGTAATTTCCGATGTATTATCTAGGGAAACTTCGGAGAGTGAAGATTCCATATCGGAACGCCTTGTCTCGATATCGGGCCCCAATCTGGCGGTGGAGATCGGCAAGGGACTTCCCAGCGCATGCGTGGCGGCATCCGCAAATCCCGTATCCGCCGCACTCTGCCAGGAGATATGGATGGGGCCAACATTCAGAGTTTATACGAGCACGGATATCGTTGGAGTGGAGTTGGCTGGTGCGATGAAAAACGTTATAGCCATCGGTGCAGGGATATGCGAAGGTGCGGGTTTCGGTGATAATAGCAAAGCGGCGTTGATGACGCGCGGATTAGCGGAAATCACTCGGTTAGGAGTGGAGTTAGGCGCTGAAAGATCCACTTTTCTTGGATTGGCAGGAGTTGGGGATCTCATAGCCACATGCGGCAGCAAGCTCTCGCGAAACTATCGAGTTGGGTATGGTCTGTCGCAGCACAAGAAATTGGATGACATACTGAAAGAAATCGGTCAAACAGCGGAAGGAGTTCCCACCACCAGGGCTATTTGTTCTCTCGCCGTCAGGAAAAAAGTGGAGATGCCCATATCTCAGACTCTGTACTCCACCCTTTTCGAGGGGCTATCGATTCCCGATGCTTTAGAACAACTGATGTTACGACCCCCTCGCTCCGAGAGGGCGTGAAGGGTTCGGTGGGGTTTAAGGAAGCGTGTAATCGGATTAGGCGGTAGTGTCGCTGGCTTTGAGCTGTTTGAGGTGGTAGATGTCATGCGCCAGCATGCCGCGCACAACATCCATTAATGTTTGACTGCCGTTCGTTTCATGCACACCCTGTCGTTCCCATGCCAATACCGGCATGAGCCTTAGAAGCTGGATGTTGAGCTCTCGCAAAGGTTTCCACACCGACACAAACAACAACACGGGAATGGCTTCGTGTCGTAACGTCTCTCCCCATCGCTCTTCATCAAAAGAGGGGTAGAATGGATTCTCCTCCGCGATGATCTTCCGTAACCGAAAGGAGAAGGCGATTTCGGCATCCACAAGGTGTCCAAGGATTTGATGAGGCGTCCATACATCCGGCGATGATTGGATTTTCATTTTTTCATTCGGGATGGCGTGCAACGCCTCTTCCAAAGCGCCGTTCATTTTTGCAAGGTTGTCCAGTGTCTCGCTGATATTCCTGTTTGGCATAATAGACATTCCTATCCCCACATTAAAACTCTACCACCAAAGCCATCGATGTTTTTTCGTAAGAGCGTGCTCCCAACGCAATACGCTCGCCAGAGCTAGAAGATTAGCTCCATTTGTTTGATCCTCGGAGATAGATGAACAAGACAATGTCATATCCGTTAATATCTTATGATCATAAGGGCATAGATAACTCCACCCCCAGACTGCCGCTGGCATGTATGTATTCTCGCCGCCATCCCCGTTGATATCGTCCGCCCATACTCCATCTGCGCGATGAACGTGCAGCATCCACGTTTTTACGAATGCCATCATGTCGGCTTTGTTGAAGACGATATGAGATTTGGCGCATTGACAGGCGAACGCTACGTTGATGGCTGCATGTGATATATCCTCGCTATCGGTGCCCGAGCCATCCAGTTTTGGCCAATACGACCAATCGTATGAGCCGTCCGGGCGTATTCGAATTCGCTTTTTAAAGAACATCGCCAAGCGTTCAACACGATTTCGATAGAGGTGGTCTCGGGTTACCAAATACAATCCTAAGTTCAGCATGCCAAGTGCGTTTTGCTGATTTAAAGGGAGGGGGCCGATGGCGGGATCGGAATAGTAGCCCTCCATGGGACCAGGGCCATCATGCCAATTGATATCTTGCGCCTCCACACATTCCTTGATTTTGGTCAGGTATCGAGCGGCAATTTTAGAGTACGGCTTTTTAAGACGCTGCTCAGCCTTCACCAATTCGACAAACTCCATAGGCCCTTCGCATATCATAGCGGTGTGAACCGCCCACACATGCCATTTTCCCGATGAGTATTCATCGGACCCCCAGCCTGCAATGGGTTTGTTGCGGTAATAATCCTTGATATGCAACACGTCATCGCGATTGGATAAAACCGTATCGAACTGATCCACAAGCTTATCAAGCCAACTGCGGTCCCCGGTGGCGCGATACATATCCACATACGCCATCAGGAGATACCCCTCGCCCCACGCCAAGGTTCCCTTGGTGTTCAGAGAGGAGGAGTACCCCTGTCCGTTGTTGAGATTTGCGTCCATTCTCTCAAATCGAGAGCGAAGATTTTGCGCTTCAGCGCAAGGAGTCAGGATCAGAGCTGTTACTAAAGTTATCAGTACGATCAATGAGAATCTCATTGATCGCAGCAAACCATATGACCTTGACATTTGCATCGCCTCGCGTTTTTTGGCGCCTCTATGAAAGGGGGTTTGCGAATATGCCTGGCACGCTACCCTCAATTTCAATGGCTTTTACCGTTTTACGGTAAAAATCCATCGGGCCGGCGCCCCCGATAATTCCATAGACATAACCCATCTCCCGCAAACCCCAGAGACATGCGATCAACAAGGATCGTCCGATACCCCTATTTCTCTCTTTTTCCGCCACCCCTGTAGGTCCGAAGAAAGCTCTTGCGGTGCACTCGTAGGCTCCGAAGCCAAGTATTCCGCCTTTATAAATTGCAATATAAAGAGATACCGGCTTGTTGTGAAAGCCAACTGTGATTTCATCAGCCCAGGATTGACTGAAGTTCTCTCGCACAAAAGCGCACACTTTGGATATCTCATGCGGCATGGGACGACGCACAACGACATCCAACTCTCTCATCCTTTCAATTTCCTGATTCAAAGTTGGAAGTGAGAGCAAGTTAACGAGCATATCGGACATTTACAAGCACCTCTTTATTATATGACGCTGAAAAATGGAATTAGCTACACCTTTTTTCACAACTGCGCTTGGAATTGCAACCATTTGGGCCAATCATTTACTCTAGCAAGAGCGAGATTGCTGTAGGCGGTGTCGTAATCGTACGGTACAGGGACATAGATCGCCAATCCATGCGAATTCGGATCCTGATACAGCTTTTGATACAGCACTGCCGACCCGATGGCGCTCTGGAGATTGTTTGCAGCAGTGTCGACGGCACTGTTGGATGTGCTGTTCTTTATCCAGTTCGCATAATCCCACATATCCAGGTTTTCGTAATACCCGTTTGGCGAGGCGTATCCTTGAGCGTTTTGCTCCGCTTTGACCGCTGCCTGCTGAACTCCAGCTTGAGTGTCGTTATTAAGGAGAGCATCCGCGAAGCTGTTCAAGGAGGAGTTTAAATTGGTCATCTGCGCCAAGGAGACCACGGATTGCGTTACTCCCTGAGTTCCGACAAGCTGCGGGTTCTGCGAGTAGTAATTGACGGTTTGATTTACGATATCCTGGCTGAATTGCAGCGGCGACATCGTGGGGTTGGTATCCAGGTCGCTAAGAAATGTCATGTACGGATATCCGTTCGCTGGGGTGCTGTCTTCGGATCCGACTAGATATGTGGCTTGATTACGGATTTCGTACGCTATCTCCGTCATTTGCATCAGGCATGCGTCGAAGGCGACGACATCCAAGGGTTTTGATCCGGTGAGAGCCTGAGATAGTTGCCAAGTCTCAATCTCATTCATCGTGGTTTCATCCAAGGATACGGATCGAGGCTTGACCAAGGCGGACTGAGGATGTTTGGACAAACCGCGATAGACGTTTACCCATCCCTCGCCATGATCCCAGACTATAAGAGCATAGTGGTTCGCCGGATAGTTCTGCTGTCCCCATACGATAAAGTTTTGCAGAGTCTGCCAGTTACCCATATCGATGTTTGGCCCCATATCCTGCACCAGCGTGGATTTGATGGTGGTGGGATCGGTGTTATGCACAATGTAGTATCTGCGGGTATCCTTCCAATCGGGATTGTAACAGTTCCCGTTTACGGAATTGCATTCATTGTCGCTGCAATCCGCACAGACTCCCTGTTTCCACTGCACCACGATGTTGACATTGGATGTGGAACCAGCCTGTTCCATCTGATGAACGTTAAATCCGCCGAAACCTTGAAGGCTATTCGCTGCGTTTAGATACACCAGTACGGTCCAGTCAGCAGTGCCACCCTTTGGCGGCTCCGTACCGCCGCCTGAGCCGGTGGCTCCACCTCCGCCTCCGCAACCGGACAAAACGATCGCCCCCATCACGCCAATGAGAGATAAAAGCGCTGACTTCAGTTTGAATGACATCAAAAACCCTCTGCTTTCTTACTGTGATACATAATGGAACTACTGTAGATCGAATCTGTAGCAATAAACCTTTATGTGATATTTCCTGTATAATGTATTCTATCGGAATGCGTAAGTGAAGATGCTAATATTTCTTAAACAGGCTGTCCTTCTGAAAACTGTAATATCATACTGGCATCAAATGAAAAAATGATTAAGATGCAAGCGCTCGAACTCGATTGCGATATCATCCGACCTGGACTTGGGTCTCCGTTCCCGATACTCGAATAACATGGAGCAATCGAATGACAAGTAACAAATCTACATCCATATCGTATATTATACAGGCATCAATCGACCCGCAACAAAGGAATCATTGAGCGTCAGTGAATAATTTGGAAAGAGTCAAACGCCATAATTCCGTAGTTCCTCTCGCCACCATTTTCCAGAGGGCGTTTCGCCTGTTCATCATTCTTGTCGCCCTATACCTGATTGGCATGCGATTTGCAAATATATTGGAAGTTAGATTTCCTGTATTCGTCATTTTGCTGGCGATAATCGTCCTCGCTCGTTCGGTTCCCGTTGCAATATCCCTTGAAAAGCCCATAACCTTCATGTCCTCGTTTGTATTCACTGCGGCGATGTTGATAAACGGTGAAATCGCCGGGCTTTGCGCCATCATCGCATGCCTTGCGAACAGCAGATCCTATCATCGAACAGGTAAGTTTTACTCGCTTTTTCTCGGGGCGCAGTATGCATTGGCTTCGATTGCGGCGAAAAGAGTTTTCGCAATGTATACTGGGGAACGCATAATAGAACCGAAACTTAATTCGCAGGACTTTATAGCGATCTGCTTGGGAGTGGCTTGTTTTCTCATTCTCAATATCATTTTGACCGGTCTTGGTAATATAGGCACGAGATATGCAAAGTGGAATTACGCTCGCTCCATACTGCGGGCTCAGGCTTTGGCATATACTGTGAGCTTTCCCCTATCAATACTCATCATTATGGCATACCGTTCCTACCACATGCTTTCCCTTCCTATTCTCGCCATCTTCGTGTTGGTTTGCGCGCATGCCGTTCGGATGAGCATAGAGAACCGTAATCTTTCGCATCAATTGTTTGCAATCAACACGCTCGGAGGTGAGTGCATATCAAGTAGTAAGACTGATGACCCCCTCATAAGGTTTCTTAAAATTTCCGGAAACCTTATTGCGCATGAAAGCGCCATCATATGGATGTGGGATGAAGCTCAAACAACGTTGCAGGCGCGTATGCATTCGCCCGACACACTATCACCGCCAGATCCCACTTTGGCGGCGCCTGGTTCTCTCATTTATCGCATCGCTCGGAAATCACACCCGATTATTATTTCCGATATCAGCAAGGAGCATCGTCAACCTGGCAGGCATACGCCCGCTTCGTGGATCCTTTGCCCCATCATGCTCCATGGGACTATCATCGGGGTCGCTCATTTCATACGCAACGCCTCGAGACCGTTTACCAAAACGGAGCTTGGCAGGATAACACCGCTTCTACCACAGGTGGCGATCGCGTATGAGAGCGTTAACATACGGATTATGATGCATCGTTACCAGGATATGGCTATTACGGATGGCTTAACCGGTCTTCTTAATCACCGCAGGTCCCATGAGATACTTCGTCAGGAGATAAAACGCGCCAAGCGCTATCAGCGGCCGCTCTCCATTTTGATGCTTGACGTGGATTCCTTCAAGAGTTTCAATGACACTTTCGGGCATCCTCAGGGTGATGTGCTGCTCTGTTCCATAGCGAAAATCCTCAAGAGAAGCGTGCGAAACGTCGATTTCGTCGGAAGGTATGGCGGGGAGGAGTTTGTCGTAATTCTTCCGGAAACCATACGTTCGGACGCCTTTATTTTGGCGGAGAGAATTCGCGAAGCAATCGCATCCGAACCGTTTAGCGCTGGGGGGCAGGTTATCTACAAGACCGTCAGCATCGGAGTGGCGTCATTTCCCGATGACGCCGAGGAGCCCACGGAACTCGTGCAAATGGCGGATGATGCGCTCTATCGAGCCAAGCGAGCGGGCAAAAATTGCGTCCTAGTAGCCTAAGGTTAGCCGGGATCTTTTCGTATGCGTCTGTAAATAAAAGTCAACAGCCAAAGCAATCCCGCCAAGTATGCGAACCGCAAGGCGCCGAGCATTTGATCCATAGCATTTACCCTCATGTAAACCGCACCATTCAGTAAGATATTTGCATACTTTGCTTGTTTTTTGCTTCTCACGCCCAAAAACATCACTCACTTGCATTCTATGAATATCTCAGGAGTTAACCCCATCTTGTTTAACCTTTACCGCCACTCGTTCCGTATTAAAACCGATAATCGAGAGTGAATCATCTCATTTTATCGATCCGGGGTGAGATAGCACAGTGCGATCTTTTTTGAAAAATCGTTTTTCCATGATGAATTATCCGTTCACGAGGAGATTAAAATGAAAAACAGAGCTTTCACGGTATTTGAATTGCTAATCATAATAGCCATAATAGCAATTCTCGCAGCGTTTCTCCTGCCGGTTTTGGCGAAGGCGCGGCAAAGATCAAACCTTATCACTTGCGCCAGCAATGAGCATCAAATCGGCATGGCGATGCTGGAGTATGTTCAGGATTACGATGATGTCTACCCCATGGGTATGAGTAGTTACGCTAAAACCCCTTATACCTTTAGGTTTGAAATATCTCCTTATATCCGCAATAAAAAACTATTTGTTTGCCCGTCCAATTTGGATCCAAGCAAGGATTTGCAGGGATATTCCATGGATTACGCAGTGAACGGTTGGGATAAGTTGTTCACTAGCAATTTGGGCATGAGCAGAGCGACGATACAACGCCCAGCCCGGAAAATCATGCTCTGCGAACACCGGACGAACAAGGACGCCTATTGTTACGCATGTTCGTGGTGGGGCATGAACGATCCTGCGTTTGCTAATCAGGGATTCGCGGGGCACCTGTCACGGATGAACTGCACCTTTATGGATGGTCATGTGGTATCGCTGAAACCTTCTCAGACCATTACGCTTTTTAACATGTGGGATTACACGAATGACAAACCGGAACCCGCACTTGAAACAGGCATGAACGCTTTATCCTCCCAGTTCAAGGGCTGAACCATTCGGTGCAGGGTTGTATTGGAGAGTGCGGGCTGGTCAGCGCCGAATGAAATACTGATTCGTCGTTCGGTCTTAAGATCACTACTGAGGTAGAAAGTAAAAAGCGACCGCTAATATCGCGTAAACGACAATTAGCTGCGCTCCTTCAAGCCAATTGCATTTGCCATCCCGGGCGATAAATGCCGCGATCAGCGCGGAAAACCCTACCGCAATGAGTTCAAAACCGTCGAAAACAAATGGAAACGGATGCCTAAGGGGGATACTGAGGAACACCGCGACAGGGGCGATTAAAAAAGCCATCTGAGTGGACGAGCTAATGCAGATATTAAGGGAGATATCCATTTTGTCGCGCATGGCCATGCTGACAGCAACGGCGTGCTCGGTAGCGTTTCCGATTATGGGAATTACGATAATCCCGATGAATATCTTGCTCAACCCCAGTGCTGCCACCATGGGTTGAATGCTGCGCACTAGATTATCGCTCACAACCGCGACTAAGATAGTGGAGAGGAGAAGGATTGCCGCCGCTTTTCTGGAACTCCATATCGGAGGGGCTACGTTGTTGTCGTCATTGGTTTCAAAAAGGTTTTGATGCGTCTTCATGGAAAAGATGAGGCTGCCAATGTACAACAATAACAGAATGCCGGATATCCATTCGCTCATGCCCATCAGATGCGGCGCCATCAACATCATGTTGAAGGAATGATAGCTTTCAAATGCGAAAAGCGAAGGAATGATAATCGCCGTCATCGCAAGGATCAGCATAACAGTGTGGATTCCCGCTGCGTCCTCGTTGAATGTCTGTATCTTGTAACGCAATCCGCCGAGAAACATTGACAGCCCCAAAACGAGCAGTATATTCCCCATGATTGATCCGATGAGGGAGGCTCTCACCACATCCATCTCCCCGGCGCGTATCGCAATGATGATGATGATCAATTCCGTAACGTTGCCGAACGCAGCGTTGAGCCATCCCCCGAGCAGTGCTCCGACGCGTTTTGACAAATCCTCGGTCGCCATGCCAATGGCGGCGGATAAAGGCACAATCGCGAGGGCGGACGCGATGAAAATAATCCATCCTGGAATTCGCATCGCCGCCAACACCAAACTAATCGGAATAAGCAGATAAGGAATAAACTTTTTCAATAAATAAATTCCATATGTCAAAAGCGGGAACAAGATATCCCCGCTTACTCAGAGGTATAATAAAATGGCTTCCGGTAACGGACGATCAATTTAATCCTCCGTACGGATACATATTACACCAGAGGCAATCGTTAAAGTCAAATGATGTAGCGCCCGTTCTATCCGCTGAACGTTTGAATCGTGGAAAAGGTCGCTTGAGCAACTGCCTCGTACGGATAAGAATTTCCCATGCACAGACGATTGATACTGGCTTCCGCCTCCCCGCGCCGCCGTGACCTGCTTTCCCTCCTCGGTTTGCCGTTTGAAGTCATTCCCAGCGGGTTAGAGGAGACCGTAACTCGTGTGGCTCCTAGAGCCTTGGCGGAGCGTCTCGCACAAAGCAAAGCCTTGGAGGTTTGGAGTGCAAACCAAGATAGGGGCGGGATTGTGTTAGGCGCTGACACGATTGTAGCCTTCGGTCCCACCACAAATCCCGTACTCCTTGGAAAACCTGCCAATGCGGTGGAAGCTCGGGAAATGCTCCGACAACTTTCCGGAGCGAAGCACATCGTATGTACAGGCGTTGCCATCGCTCGTGAGGCGGGGTATGGCGGAGATGTGGATATCACATCGGAGGTGATCTGCACCACGGTGAACTTTCGGGAACTGCCTCCGGAGTTAATCGACGCATATGTCGCCACAGGGGACTGTTACGACAAGGCGGGTGCTTACGGGATTCAGGGCTTCGCGTCGACCTTCGTGGAATCCATTCACGGAGATTATTTCAACGTGGTGGGACTGCCTGTGCAAACCGTCGCCCGCATGTTGGAAAAGATCGGAATCGAATGGTGGCGCGGTGCGAACGCGTTATAGCGGCTTCACTGCCGGGTTAACCCGTTATTTATCTCGACGCAAAGCTCGCAGATGAGGGCGTGAGATATCCTCGTACCCCTTGTCAGAATGAGGATCGGTTCCCGAGACGATTATGACATCGCGAAAATCCTCTCTGCCTTGCCACGGTAAACAAGACTCAGCACTCATGTAATGATTTACCAAAACCCTTCGATAAATTGAGGATCGATTTTTCAAGGAGCTGTGCAGCAGGAAACCATTGAAGAAAAGCGCACCGCCTGAGGGGATTTCGACCGGAATCTCCTTGCTCCTCGGAATATCCTGCGCTTCATCCGCACCATCATATTCAGGGTTATTATGCGGCCCCCATGAGTAGAGAGGATCTTTATGCGTACCGGGAATTACCCAAAGACAACCGTTGCGAATGGTTGCCTCGTCAATTGCCATCCAAACTCCGGTGAGACTTCTGTCCTCGGTTGGAATGTATCTTTCATCCTGATGATAAGCCTGTCCCGGAAAACTTGGAGGTTTGATGAAAAGCATGGATTGCATGCACTTTACATTCGGGCTGATTAGTTCGGATAGCGCCTCGGCGATTTTCGGGTGGCGTACGTATTTCTCCAAGATTGGAGAGACCTTATGCGGCATGTGGATGCAAAGATATTTTGCAAGGCATTGCTCATCGGTTTCATCATCGTCACTTTTGGAAATTCCAGGAATTTGATACGCTCCCCGACATATTCTTGTGGCTTCCGACTTTATCTCCCTCACCTCATCCTGATTGAGAAACTTGGGGAGGATCAAATACCCGTCATGCTCGTATGATTGTAGCTGTTCTTTGGTTAACATGAATACTCTCCTTATGCGAGGATTGTCCGATTTCCTGAGAAATACGAGAAGCGAAGAGGGGGAGTTACCGACAACCATCCAATGAATTCCGAAGCTAAGGATGAAGACGATGACCGGGTATTATTTTATGCGGAATAGAAACCTTCGGTTCCTGCGTGAAAGGGTAATGACAAGATGATCCGAATGGGAGTTATTGGCGCAGGTTGGTTCACCACGAGGCGGCATTTGCCTGATATTGCGTCAAACAATGATATGGAGTTAACCGCGATCTGTCGGCGGGATAAAGACGCCCTCGACAAGGTGCAGCAAGCTTTCCATGCCAAGACTGTCTGGACGGACTGGAGAGAGATGCTGAACATGTGCGAATTGGATGCCGTTCTTATAGCCACACCCCATAATCTGCATTATGATCCCGCCAGAGCCGCATTGGAAAGAGGTTTGCACACTCTTATCGAGAAACCCATGACAATCCGTTCTGTCGAAGCCGACGAACTCTGCCGAATCGCCACTGAAAAACGATTGCAACTAGGCGTGGCGTTAAATCCGCCTTTCTGGGCGCATACGCATCGAATTCGAGATGCTATTCGGGATGGGCGTATTGGCGAACTGGAGGCGTTTTCCATGTTTTGGATGGGCAACGCCTCCTATGTGTTCGGCCAGGCTCCTCAGCCGGAAAACCTACCCGGTGTAGTCCCTCCGACGATGTATCGCTCCGATCCGGATTTATGCGGCGGGGGATATCTGATTGATGGAGGGTCACATCTGATATCGGAGGCGCTCTGGACGAGTGAACTCAAGGTGAAAAGCGTGACTTGTATTATGGATCAGTTGCCTTCGGACCGTCGCGCACTGCTCACTTTGCATATGGAGAACGGTGTTATTGGAGCCATTAGTTGCGTGGGGGATAGTTGCTATCGGAAAAGACGCGTTTTGAACATTTTTGCTGGCGATGGTGGAAGTGTAAGGATTGAGGATTTTGAATTCAACGTGATGGTCGAGAGCGATAACCATGAAATCGAGTTTTTCAAGGAAAATGAGTTAATGCCTGTTTCCGGACCGATAAATAATTTCGTGGATGCGATACTAGATCGAGATACTCTTTACTCCAGCGGTGAGCATGGTCGGGACGTGGTTCAGGTGGTGGAGGCGGCTTATATGTCCGCGAAAGAGAGGCGAACGGTGGTCATCAAAGGTTAAAAGGCGAGTCGATGTCGGCGCATGCCAATTCCGAGCAGCAATCCTATGGAACAAAGATTGAGAATCATATTGCTTCCCCCATAGGAGAAAAACGGGAGGGGGACTCCAGTGACGGGCATTATACCGATGGTCATTCCGATGTTCACGAATATATGAAAGAAATACATCGAGAGAATCCCGGCTGCCAATAACCTTCCAAAATTATCCTCCGCCTGCCCCATGATAATGGCTCCTCGGGATAGGAGGATTACATAGAGTATAATCAAAAGGATGGACTCCACAAATCCCCCCTCCTCGCCAACCACGGTGAAAATGAAGTCCGTTTGGTTTTCCGGGATGAAGTTGCCGTGTGCCTGGGTGCCTTTTCCAATCCCCTTTCCCCATAACATTCCGGATCCGATCGCTATGCGGGATTGGATCACATGGTATCCGGAATCCTGAGGGTCCAGGTCGGGGCGCACGAATGAATATAGTCTGGCTTTTTGGTAGGGTTTAATGATGTTTAATTTCCACATCAGAGTGAAAAGGCAAATGCCCGATATGATGATTAGAAGCAGGTGCTTTAATTTCGCCCCTGCGATGAAGACCATTCCAAACCATATGAGCAGAAGCACCAATGAAGTGCCGAGGTCAGGTTGTTTGAAGATCAACAGCATTGGCACCCCTGTGTAGGCGAAGGAACCAAGTAAGACAGGCAGTTTTTTGATATGCTCCTGGCGTTTTACCAGATACGCGGCCAGACAAATAATAACGAACAACTTGGCGAATTCCGAAGGTTGCATTTGAAAACTGCCGATGGATATCCATCTGGTGGCTCCTTTTGCAGAGGATCCCACCAGGAATACCGCTGATAGAAATAAAAGATTGACTGTGTAGATTATTTTAGCAAGTCGGAAGAGACGGGAATAGTCAAAGGAGGCGAAAACAAGCGTTCCTATCAGTCCCAGGATAATCCATATGATTTGCTTGTCGTATAAATGCCCGGGTTTGTGTTTTGTAACGCTGTATAGCGTTATCTCCCCTATGATGAGAAGAATGAACGTTACGATTAGGATAAGTATATCAAGGTTTTTTCGGAGTCTGCTATCCAGCATGAAAATGGTTATTAGAATATGCGGGTTAAGAATGTATAGGGAGTCTTAAATCAAGTATACGCCTGATGAAGGATGATTGTCAACGAAAGAGCATTCTTAGGTTTTATACTTAAACATCCCTAAGTATTTCAGCCTTTCGGCGATATGATAGCCATCATAGAGGAAAGCCTCCGTCAATCAAACGGATTTTGACGGAGGCCCCACTGTCAGTCAGGCATCTGTAAAAATTCACCAGGCTTCAATGTATGGATGCGAAGATTGGGAATTTGATGGGTCAAATTAGTCAGGGTGTCCGGTGTTCCAGTGAGCAACGGGAACGTACCAAAATGCATCGGAATGACATCTCTTGATCCTATCAAATGGATCGCTTTCATAGCTTCAAGAGGAGACATTGTGTAATGATCTCCGATTGGGAGCATGGAGAGCTGCGGGTGATAGAGTTCTCGTATGAGTTGCATGTCACCAAAAACGTTAGTGTCGCCTGCATGGTAGAAGGTGAATCCATCCTCTAACCGAACAACGTAGCCGATTGGTTCTCCCGCATAAATAATCTGATCTCCATCCGTGATGCTGCTGGTATGCTCCGCATGCACCATTGTTGCGCTGATTCCGTCATAATGAACCGTTCCACCCTTATTCATCGATTGTATGTTCCGCACGCCTTTTTTCTCGAGCCATTGCATTAGTTCGACAATACCCACCACAGTGGCATGGGTGGATCTGGCGAGAGGTATGACATCCCCCATATGATCGAAATGGGCGTGGGTCAATAGGATTAGGTCGCATTGATCCATTTTTTTGAACTGGTCGGGGCAAGACGGATTATTTTCCAGCCAAGGATCAATAATGATGCGTCTTCCCTTGATCGTCTCGATTAAAAATGTGGCGTGTCCTAGCCACGTGAACTTGTGTTTGGATTCAGACATTTTTCATTCCTCCACGAAGGGAATATCCAAGGGTTTGAATGAATAATTCGTCACAACGCTGAAAGGGGACAGTTAATCCCAAACTCTTAGCGTTAGGATGAATGTGGCATTCCCTTGAATTGATTGTACATAAAACGGTTTTGTATTCCACTATCCAAGCATAGTGCAAGAACCCGATTTACCATAATATATATAGATCAAAATCGGGCGGTTTGTATCATTTCCTGCGTATTTTCTTGTCGTGAATAGCATTTTTATGATGGCGCGTCAAATACACCATTGAGCTTTGCTTGTATTTTTTCGCTCGATTTTGACGCACTGCATTCCTCATCATTCAAGTTCCGATGAAAAATGCTCGCTCATTCATGTACCGGAGATTGACAGTGGAGCCACTCACCGTATATAATATAAACCTTGATGTTTTGCATCCGCCGCCATGGAACGCGTTATAAAAGCGATTAAGGTTTATGTGTAATTATTCCGAATCGTTTGGATGTTGTTTTAGGCGCACAGGATGTATCGTACTTGGTATCAATCATTGATTTTTCAAGGGAGAAGCTATGAGAATTCGTGACAAGGAGATTCACAGAGCGCGAAAGCGTGATGAAGATAGGCTGAAAGCTAAAATCAAGGCGGCGAAGACTCCGATGCTTCAGCCTGCTCCCAATCGATCGCGCACTAAAAAATCGGCATCCTAAGCTCATTCATATTGAGATGAAAAAGCCCTATTGTGTCACACAGGGGCTTTTATCATGAGGGTTTCCGGGTGAGAGTCGATTTAAAAGGAAAAGTTGTTGTAATCACCGGAGCTTCCGCAGGCATTGGCAAGACGGCGGCGTTGCTTTTCGCAAAAAAGGGCGCTCACGTCGTGCTCGCCGCTAGGCGATTAGAGCAATTACAGGCGGTGGATCGTGATATCGCCGCTTTTGGTGGAAAAGCTCTGTACGTTTCCACGGATGTGGCGGAGAGGGAGCAGGTTCAGCGATTACTCAACGCAACCCTCGAGCACTTCGGAAGAGTGGATGTTTGGATCAATAACGCAGGCAGTGGATTGGTGGGCACAGTGGAACAGACCACTCCGGAAGAGATGGATCGTCTCTTTCGGGTGAACTACATGGGTACGTTTCACGGTTGCCAAATAGCCTTGCAGCAGATGCGAAGGCAAAATAGCGGGCATATCATCAACATATCCTCCATGGCGGCGCGACTTCCTTTGGCTTTGCACGCATCCTACGCCGCCACAAAAAGCGCCCAATGGATTTTCACCGAGGCTCTCGCTGCGGAATTAGCCTCCACCCCCATCAAGGTTAGTGTCGCTCTTCCAAGTTTCACGGAAACGGATTTTTCCCGAGCAATGATCCATAAAATACCGGATTCCTCCAAGAGCATGATGCACGGGGCGTCGGCGGAACAGGTTGCGCAAAAAATCGTCCAATGCGCCGAGCGACCACGCCCTGTGGTGATGTTCATACCCTTCCCTAAACTCACTTTAATGTTTTTCGATCTGTTTCCCGGGGTATGGGGATTCATCATGCGGAAGTATATCCTCATTCGCACCGATGGCAAGGGTGTTCCTCCGCCTCCGCCACATCCATAAAACACATCCTCGGTTATTGAATCTTATATCTCAATTCATATCCTATGCTGGTATGTCAGCTTGATCGCGTGCAGAGTTTTTCATATCCTCCCTCATTCGACGATAGGTAATGATGGGCAAATCGCCTGGTATCAGTTTTTCATCCATCTTCAAAGATGAGGCTATGGGGATTTGAGAGCATACCACGCTCTCATCTTCTTTCAGCACCTTGATGCTAAACAAACGGTTTAAACCGTTAACAATATGTTTCAATCCTGGAAATGTCACAAATTTCTGACATGTTCGCATATAGATAACCGTGTTTGCGTCGTCCACGGGAGCGAAGGCTACAAAAATGCGGAATTCGGGTGATATCCAATTCTGCCAGATGTTTGGAAAAATGAAGTGGATGTGTTGTCGATTAACGTCTGGAGCTGGAAGTTGATCCGCTTTCAGTGGGGATTGTCCTCTGTCAACATCATTGTAAACCCAGAATTGGATCTGATTGTCTCTTAGCACTTGAACAGGGCCATTTACTAACGTTCGATTGCCTCGACCGATGGAGTTGCGGTGAACATACGGCAAATGCACTAAATCCAATTGATTTTCCACCGCTCTGGAATAATGCACATTCCAAGGATGCTTGGATGTTGATCCGGAAAAGGTGTTATCAAGGTTTTCGAAGAACGGAGGATCAATGGGGTTGGGTTCGGAGTTCCCCCACCAAAGAAATATCATTCCAAACTTTTCACGAACCGAATATGCTTTGGCTCGAAACCTTTCCGGTGTCTTTGCTTTTTTTCCATTTGCCGGTATTTGGGTAACTTTTCCATTTCCGTCAAAATGGAACCCATGGAAGGGACAGATCACTTCGTTACCGCAACATTCCCCTCCGGAAAGAGATGCTCCTCTATGAATGCAGGCGTCCCTCAAACAGAACAGTTCCCCGGAGTCGTTTCGCCAGAAAACCAGTTTCTCTCCAAGTCTAACCACTCCAAGCGGTTTGCCGCGACGAACCTCATCGCTTGTCATGACGGCGTACCACTGGTCTCTTATCATTCTCCTTCCCTCCAAATGCAAATCTTTTCCATATACGTTAGGCTATCAAGAATATTCCCATTGGTAAGTGCAATGCGATTCAACGGATAACGCCTCTTCACGCCACCACAACCTCCAGCCCTGCCTCCATCAGATTCTGTCTGTCTATTTCCTGAACGCCATTGTCCGTAATAAGAATACGAGCGAATTGTATCGGAGCCACTGAAGCGAATGCAATTTTTCCGATTTTACTCGAATCCGCAGCAACGATACATTCCGAAGCGCATTGCATCATCCGTTTCTTTATCTCGGCGGCGTCGAAATCCACCACGGTGTATCCCGAGACGATATGAACTCCGTTAAAGGAGAGAAACGCCTTATCGACATGGAAGGAGTCGAGGAAACGTATCGCCAAGGGTCCCAAAGTCGCTCGTCGTCTGGGTTGAATGGATCCCCCGATTAATACAACCTCGATACCGGGCGAATCCATTAGCTCCAGAGCGTTTACAAGCGAGTTTGTTACAACCGTTAAAGCCGTTTTCTCCTTAAGGAGAAACGCTATCTCATGAACGGTTGTGCCGGCATCTAGTAGAACCGTCTCCCCATCTTTTACCAGGTTCGCGGCCGCACGCGCGATAGCCTTCTTCTCATCGTAACGCATCACCTCTCTTTGAGCGTAGGGAGGTTCGAAAAGAGTTGCACTGAGAGCGATGGCACCGCCATGCGTTCTTCGAAGCAATCCCTGCTCCTCAAGTCTTGCGAGATCCGCGCGGATGGTTGGGGCGGAAACGTTAAATAGGGATGCAAGTTCTTCCACTGTTACCTTGCCGTTAGAATGTATGCGATCCATTATACTGCGTTGCCGCTCTTCGGCGAACAACGATCCGTTAAAATTACCTTCGTTCCGAACCATATCGTCACGTGTTCTTTCGTTTACTTGCGTTTTGGCTATTGATTATTTTCGTATTATAGCGTATCATGTGAGATAATAAAAGCGATTGAGAAAATTTGCGCGACTTACAAGTGTTTTTGTGTGAGAGATGTTGCGGGTATGGTTTCATGAAACCGTTTCGGATTTCCAGCGAATACGCACAAAAAGAGACGGGATCATAGAGTGAACATTATCTCATCAAGAATGATTGAATAGTTTTCAGTTTTTACTTTAATGATGGCATGGTTCCCTCCTGTGTGAGGGTTATGCGCTTGCGAAAGAAGGCGGACGAAAGTGAATGATATTACAGGCGAATACCTGCTGAGTTTGTCCCGCAACTTTATGGAATCCAGAGTTCTGCTCACCGCTTCGGAATTGGATGTGTTCACACACTTGGCGGACCATCCGCATACAGCGGCGGAACTGGCGAGGTCATTAAATGCGGAAGAGAGAGGTGTAAGGACGCTCATGGATGCTCTTGTCTCCATGGGGGTGGTGGAAAAGGACAACGGGGTCTACACCATCACCGATTTCGTGGCTTCGCTGTTGTCCTCACATTCGGATAAATCCATTTTGCCGATGATTCATCACGCAGCGCATATGTGGAATTCCTGGTCCAGGCTTACTGCGGTCGTACGTCCAAACCCTGAACTGAACGAAACCATGGCGCCGGATGGCTTGCAGGCGTTTATTGGAGCGATGCACGTTATCGCATCTCCGCAGGCTGACGGGATTATCAGAGATGTCAACCCGGGAGACGCAAAGCGTCTTCTTGATATTGGAGGCGCCTCCGGCACATACACGATTGCATTCCTGAAAGCCTCTCCGCAACTGAAAGCGACTATTTTTGATCGCCCCAAAGTCATAGAGATGGCGCGAAAAAGATTATCGGAACACGGTTTGCTCGATAGAGTGACCTTGGAACCGGGGGACTTCTATTTGGATATCCTTCCGAAGGGATATGATCTCGCGTTTCTCTCCGCCATAATACACCAAAACAGTAGGGTTCAAAACGTGGACTTATACAGGAAAGCTTATGCTGCGCTTGAGAACGGGGGAAGATTGGTCGTACGTGATCATGTGATGTCTCAGGATCATACGCAGCCGAAGACAGGTGCGTTGTTTGCCATCAATATGCTGGTCGGAACCGAGGGAGGGGGGACATACGCTTTCACGGAAATCCGGGAAGATCTGGCATCCGCAGGTTTCGTTCGGATCGCTCAGTTGCAATCGGACTCAAACATGAACGGGCTTGTGGAGGCTTACAAACCATAAGTCATTTTCATCAATATACATGCTTATAAATTAAATCAACGGAGTTGCTTCTATGCCCAAATCAATAACCATTCATCCCTCGGACGTGCGAAAATCCGGATGGCTGGAGTTCAATCAAATCCCGATAAATCAATACAACAAATCGCTCTCGGAGGAATTGGATCATTTCTCCGCCGATGATCTAAAGCGAATATTGCGCGATATGTTGTTCATACGCTCTTTTGAGAACATGTTGACAGAAGTAAAAAAGAATCAAATGTTTGGCGGCATCGCTTATAACCATAGAGGCCCTGCGCATCTATCCATCGGGCAAGAGGCCTCAGCAGTGGGGCAAGCGTTCCTGCTCGGTCCGGAGGATCATATTTACGGCAGCCATCGAAGCCATGGCGAGATTTTAGCTAAAGGACTCTCCTGCATCGCCAAGATGGATGAAGAATCCTTGATGAAGATTATGAAGGAGTACCTTGATGGCAAGCCTCTGAAGGTGTTAGAGACTCCACTACCTGGAGAACCGGAATCCATGTCTCCGCGGAACGTAAAGGAGCTTGCGATTGACTTTCTACTTTACGGCACTTTGGCGGAGATTTTTGGCAGAGAGACGGGCTTCCAAATGGGTATGGGGGGCTCCATGCACGCCTTCTTCACACCGTTCGGAGTCTATCCAAATAACGCCATAGTTGGGGGATCCGGGGATATCTCCGTCGGTGGAGCGCTTTTCAAAAAGGTGAATTTAAAACCTGGGATCGTCATCTGCAATATCGGTGACGCTTCCGCAGGTTGCGGTCCCGTTTGGGAGGGCCTCTGTTTTGCCACCATGGACCAGTTCAAAACCCTTTGGGACGAGGCTCACAAAGGCGGATTGCCATTGATCATGAACTTCGTCAATAACTTCTACGGCATGGGGGGCCAACCTGTCGGCGAAACAATGGGATTCGGAATCCTTGCGCGTTTGGGTGCGGGGTTGACACCGGATCAAATGCACGCCGAGCGCGTGGATGGCTACAATCCGCTTGCAGTGATAGACGCCATCGCGAGAAAGAAAGCCCTGATCGAACGTGGAGATGGACCGGTCTTGTTGGATACACTTACATACCGATTCACCGGACATTCTCCCTCGGACGCCTCATCCTATCGCACAAAGCAGGAGATTGACGAATGGCAGGAGGTGGATTCCATCATTACTTTCCGCAAGGATTTGATTGAGAATGGAGTTTGCACCGATGAGGAGATCGAAAAGATGCAAGCGCAAGTGGATGCAGCGATACTTCGGATATATAAGAAGGCCATCGACTTGAATCTCTCGCCGAGAGTTGATCTCTTTGCAAAAGAATGTCTGTTGGAGCGAATAATGTTCTCCAACAAGCGAGTCGAATCGATGGAAGAGACCCGCAAGCCCGAAACGCTTCTTCCAATAGACGAAAATCCTCGTGCGAAACTGCTCGCTTCAAGGGAGCGTTCCGGGATTGGATCGGACGGTAAGCAATTGCCGAAGAGCAAGTGCATCGGCATTCGAGACGCACTCTATGAAGCTATCATCGACCGTTTCTACAAAGATCCCACCCTTGTGGCTTACGGTGAGGAAAATCGCGACTGGGGAGGTGCGTTTGCCGTGTATCGCGGACTAACGGAAGCCTTGCCCTATCATCGTCTCTTCAACAGCCCCATCTCCGAAGGTGCAATCATCGGCTCCTCCGTAGGTTATGCGCTGGAGGGCGGCAGAGCTTTAGTGGAGTTGATGTATTGCGACTTTCTAGGTAGGTCCGGAGATGAGATCTTCAATCAGCTTTCGAAGTGGCAATCCATGTCCGCTGGCTTGCTGAGAATGCCGGTTGTAGTGAGAGTATCCGTCGGCAGCAAATACGGGGCGCAACATAGCCAGGATTGGACCTCTCTCTGTGCCCATATACCCGGCTTAAAGGTTGTTTTTCCAGCCAGTCCCTATGACGCCAAAGGGCTGATGGCTTCCGCATTGGTCGGGACGGATCCTGTCATCTTTTTTGAGAGCCAGAGGATATATGATCAACCGGAGCTGTTCCATCCGGGTGGAGTTCCAATGGAGTATTATGAGATTCCCATTGGTGAGCCAGATATCAAGAAGATAGGCGATGACATCACCATCCTTTCTATTGGCGCAACCCTCTACCGCGTTCTGGACGCTGTGAAGGTTTTAGAAGCGGATTACGGGATTAGCTGTGAGGTGATCGATGCACGTTCCATCGTGCCTTTCAATTACGACAAGGTAATCCAGTCCGTTCGCAAGACCGGCAACATATTACTGGTGTCCGACGCATGCGAGAGAGGTTCCTTCCTGCACACCATGGCTTCGAATATTTCTGAATTCTGTTTCGATGATCTTGATGCGCCTCCCATCGTGCTTGGCGCGAGAAATTGGATCACTCCGGCTGATGAGGTGGAGGAAAGTTTCTTCCCGTTCTCGAATGATATTTTGGACATGATTCACGAACATATCCTGCCTTTGAAAGGGTATGAAATAAAGCGTTCATGTGATAAGGAGGATCTAATGCGCCGGAATCTCAATGGCGTTTAAGCCTGCGGATTCCGATCGGGGAGGGGGCGCATTTGACACGCCTCCTCCCCGTTTCCTATAATAGGGCAAAAAGGAAGAGTATCGATACATGTTGCGTTTGCACGACACCATTGTCGCCATAGCCACTCCCCCCGGTGAAGGGGGAATCGGGATCATTAGAATCTCCGGTGAGAAGGCATTTCACATCGCGAATCGGCTATTCGATTCGAACGGAAAGCCATTACAAGAGCGACCTTCACACACACTTCATTATGGAAGGATCGTTTCTCCAAAATCAAACGAGGTTTTGGACGACGTGGTTGCCTCACTATTTCGCTCACCTTATAGCTACACGAAGGAGGATGTGGTGGAGTTCTCCTGTCACGGCGGACCGGTGACACTCTCCTTGGTGCTGAATCTCTGCATCGAAGAAGGGGCGCGAATGGCTGAACCTGGTGAATTCACCATGAGGGCGTTTCTGAATGGCGGAATGGATTTGGCGCAGGCGGAAGCGGTCTGTGATCAGATACACGCTCGAACCGTGGCTTCGCAACGAGCCGCAGTTCGTCAAAGACAAGGCGAGCTATCCAAAAACGTGGAGCGGTTAAGGAGCGATTTGGTTGGCGTTCTCGCTTCGATAGAGGTAACCTTGGATTTCTCGGAGGATGTGGGCGATCTGGACTATTCGGAGACAGAGAGGCGCCTCGAAGAACTGATTCGCGAGATGGAGCGATTGATTAACATGGGTAAGTCCGGCAGGCTTTTACGCGAGGGAGTGCGCATAGCCATTGCGGGGCGACCTAATGTTGGCAAATCTAGCCTCATGAACGCGATGCTAAGGCAGGATCGCTCCATTGTGACTCCTTTGCCAGGCACCACGCGGGATGTAATCGAGGAAACGATAAATCTCAAGGGCGTTCCAGCATCAATCGTGGATACGGCTGGTTTGCGGGAGACACGGGATATCGTGGAGAGCATCGGGGTGGATCGTGCGAGGGATACTCTTAGGAATTCGGAATTGGTGATCCTGCTTGCGGATGCTGTAACAGGGTGGAGTGAGGAGGATGACGGGATTTTGTCATCGCTTTCGGGGGTCCAGGTGATTCCCGTTCTCAACAAGATGGATATGGTTTCCCAAGAGGAGCGGGAATGCGGTTTGAAAAGGCTCCGCGAAGCGACATCGCAATCTCTTTGCTTAGCGATTTCCGCGAAAAATGGCGAAGGAGTTTTGGAACTGGAGGATGCAATATATTCTTTGATTACAGGAGGAAATATCGCTTTGACGGAAAGTGCGTTGATCACAAATTCCAGACATATCCAAGCGTTGCAATTCGCTGTGGATGCATTGCGACGAGGATTGGAAACGGCACGGAGGAGACTTCCCCCGGATTTTATCTCCATTGACCTCCGTGCCGCTTTGGACGAAGTGGGTAAGATTACAGGCGAGACAGTTACGGAAGAAATCATCCATCGCATTTTTCAGGATTTTTGCGTGGGAAAGTAGATCGGATGATTTGATAACCATCCGATCCAAGGCTAAAGTGCAATCTTAACGCGTTGTTTCGAATGCGAGGATTCAATCGCGCCGAACACCATCGCAAGGCTTTGAATATTATCATGGCATTCCCCCATGGGTGTCGCGCCGGTTTTTAATGCGTTTAAAAAATCGAGAAGGGAACCGGAGATGCCTCCAGGTGTCATGGAGTCAGGAAGAATTTCCACCTCTTGCGTTTTGGAATGAAAACCGCCCGTCTCCACCACTTGTTCGGCCTTGATGAGGTTTTCTCCGTCCCATATCGCTGTTCCCTTGGGGCCAACGGCTCTCCATTCGCACTCCCATGATGTCATCATGCCTTCCGCGCACCAACTTCCTCTATAGGTATATCGTAATCCACCCTCCATTTCGAATATTGCCGTGGCGCTTGAGTCCCCTTTATACCAACTCCATGTGGGATTGAACTCTTCGCAATACACGGCCAAGGGCTTGCGTTGGCAAAGGTAGCGAGCAGCGTCGAAGGTGTGGATTGCCATGTCCAGTACAAGTGGGCTTGGCATTTCATCACGAAAGCCTCCGAAGTGGGCGCCAATATAAAAATCCGAATTAAGGATGCCTATCTCTCCTATTGCCTGGTCTATGAGCTTGCGATAGGCGTGAAGGCGGGCGTCATATCTTCGGCTTTGGCTTACCATGTAGAGCTTGCCTGATCTTTCCGCCGCAGCCACCATCTCTTTTGCCTGTTCCATGCTCGCGGCCATCGGTTTCTCCCCCAACACGGGTATGCCGGCATTCAAAGCCGTTAACGTTACGTCATGATGCGCTTCCGGTACTGTGACGTCAACCACGAAGTCTGGTTTGGTTTCCATAATAGCCTTGCCAAGATCATCGCTGATGAAAATATCATTCAGTTCTCTTTCCAAAGCGGCATTTCTAGCCGCTTCCGGACGGATGTCCACCCATCCAACGATCTCCGTTTCAGGATTTTTCTTGAGATTATCTCCCCAAGCTCTGCCCATTCCTCCTGCTCCGACTATCAATGCCTTGAACATGATTGTATCTCCCTTATATCGAGATGGTTCGCATGTGCTTGCCTATGAATTATGCCCGCTTATGGTAAATTCAGTCAACATATTTGTAACTTCATTAAATGAGCTGTCAACATCGCGGGAATGCCAGCAAATAGTACCGGATGGGTATGGTAGAATAGAATGTTTATACGACTTGTCTATATTAGGAGGCATGCCATGATGCATGATCAGTTGTGGAAGGAGATGCTTGGATTTTTCCTGCCGGGGTCGTTGGCTCTTCTGCAACCGAGAGTCGCTCTCGATATTGATCTTGGGCATATTCGATCGCTTAACAAGGAGTTATACACGCACGGACCTTGGGGCAGGCGCCGCGAGCCTGATGTGTTGGCGGTTGCTCCGTGGAAAAGCGGACTCGGTTCAACGCTGGTGCATTTGGAGGTGCAGGCGAGAAGATCCAGCGATTTTCCCCGCAGGATGTGGGAATACTTCATGATGCTGACGCTTCGCGAGAAGACACTTGTCCTTCCCTTGGCTTTATATCTCTGTCACGGAGATGGCATCACGGAGGAGGGGCACGATGTGTTGTTGCACGGGAAAACGGTGAACGTATTTCGCTACACGGCGATTTATCTACCCGATTTGTGGGAGGAGGACTACTGGGATGAAGGCAACGTTATAAGCCCCGCCATATGCTCAGTGATGAGGAGCCGAACTTGCAGGAACCTTGAGAGAAGGGTTCGGGCTTACGAGCGGATTGCATCCGCGCCTG
>JAJZOL010000146.1 GCA_021811565.1 bacterium
ACCGATTTTGATTGAAGCATCATAAATCTCCTTTTAGGATGTTGGATTCGCAATAACGGCCCAATAGCTAAGCATTGAACGCATCTAGCATCGGGCCGGGATTTGCAACGGATAAATATATATTATTTAGCCACGAAATTCAAAAGAGCAATGTGGCGCGCACGTTTGATCGCTTCGCTCAACAGACGTTGATGTTTCGCGCATGTTCCCGATGAGCGTCTTGGATACATCTTGCCCCGCTCGCTCACGAATTTTCGAAGCTTTGCATAGGATTTGTAATCTATGCTTGTGACTTTATCCACGCAAAACTCACAAACCTTTCGTCGCGGTTTGCGAAATTTGTTTGGAGCGCGTTTGCGCACGACGTTATTCATCTATACCCTTTCTCTCAGGGACTCCATAGGGGAAACCCCGTAAAATTGTCAAGTTGGAAAAACTATTCCTCTGCGAAGGGATCATAATCCTCGGGTTCGGAAGTTTTCGAGGATTGCGGAACGCTGTCTCTGACAGGTGCGGCGTGGTCTATTTCAGAAGCGTCCGTTCCCTGGGATTTTGGTCGATCCAATCCTTGAACGTTATCGGCCATGATTTCCGTGGTTTTACGCTTGGAACCGTCCTGCGCATCCCACGTGCGAACTTGCAATCGCCCTTCCACGAGAATCAACCGTCCTTTGGTGATATAACTGTTGACGAATTCCGCAGTTTGTCTCCATGCCACCACATCAAGGAAATCCGTCTCTCGCTCGCCCGTTTCCTGATTTTTCCTAGGACGATCAACCGCCACGGTAAAACGGACAAACGGAATTCCGCTTGAGGTGTATTTTATTTCCGGGTCACGGGTAATTCTCCCGATGATAATAATGTGGTTTAACATGTCTCCGCTCCTTCGTCTTCTTGGACTTTCATGGGTGGGTGTGTCAATTATCAGAGGGTGTTACTCTTCGTCATCGTTTTGGCGCACGATAATATGTCTGAAGACATCGTCGCTGATTCGAAATACGCGATCAAGCTCCTTGGGTACGTTAGTGTCTGCAACGAAATTCATCAGCATGTAAATGCCTTCACGATGACCGTCAATTTCGTAAGCAAGTCGCTTTTTGCCCAATTCCCATTTACCCGCATCCGTTACGGTACCGTTCATGTCCGTAACGATCTTGGAATACTTCTCAATGATGGGCTGAAGTTGTTCGTCCGTTAGTTCCGAATCCACGATGTACATCGCCTCGTAGTGGCGCATGGATCTTTCACCTCCCTTCGGTCTATGGCTCCGGCGCAATCCGGAGCAGGAAGGAGTATGCCCGATGCATAAATCGGGGGACGGCGTTACACACCGTCAAATACTCTTTTCAATTGCGTTCATTATACCAGACGTTCGCGCGAAAATGTAATTCGACATCCCACATATTTATCACAAGCCGGTAGGATGATCAATGAAAAACGTCTCCAAGCGAAATGTTTGGTGCAGGATGTTCCCTAAAGCCTTTATTCCGACCGTTTCCGTGGCGTAATGCCCTGCGAATATGAGGTTGATCCCATGTTCCTCCGCCAGTAAGTAGTTGGAATGACTGCCCTCCCCGGTCAACAAAGTGTCGCAACCAGCGGCTTTCGCCTCGGACGTCATCTGACCTGCGCCGCCGGAAATGATACCTATCCTCCGTATTTTGCGTGGTCCCGTTGCCATAACGTAAGGGGTTATCTGCAGTGTTTGCTCGATTTTGTCCGATAGTTCCTCAATCGTGGTGTCCGTATCGCAATAGACACCGATGGGCGCACCGTATATCTTGCCGAAACCGCCCTCAATCGAAAGATCGAACAGACGAGCCAACTGCGTATTGTTGCCAACTTCCGGATGCATATCCAATGGCAAGTGGCATGAGTACAATGAAAGGTTATTTGATATGAGAGCTGACAGCTTTCTGTAATAAGCATGCGTCACCGGCGCGGTTTGCTCCCAGAAAATGCCATGATGGACCATGAGCATGTCAGCGCCTTTTGAAACAGCTTCGTTTATCGAATAGAGACATGCGTCTACTGCTAACGCGATTCGGAATACCTCTTCCTTGCCTTCAACTTGAAGACCGTTCCAAGCCTTGGGATAGTCCTCAATAAGAGCGACATTTAAGTAATCATTCAACCAATTTACAATATCCTCCGTATGCATGGAGTATGTCCTCCTCTCTTCATCCATCCGTCACCCAATTGGCAATGTCCTGCATTTGGCAAATATCTAACTATCGAGAAGATGATTCGTGCAAACTCCCTTTGAGATTACCCTTAAAAATGTATTGTCATGGAAGCACCTCCACCAATGGTCGATATGCATATTTGACAGAAAATATAGCTTAACGAAATATTGCAGCCATATGGAATATCATCGCATTCGGGTGGGCGGCGTTTTGACCACCCTATGGAGAGTGGTGCAAAAAATCTTTCTTGCGAAATAAATGAGCAAAAATATCTTTGCTGCATCTTGTATCGTTTTATCCGATATGATATACTTTGCTATCTTGCAGACAATGAGTTGATATTCCAAGGAGCATGCACATGATTGCTGATCACGAAGAATCCAGCTTTACCTTTGTGGATAAACGTCACATCGTTCAAGAGGACAGTGCGAACGCGGATGAGTCTTCAATCACCAATTCCGACACCCCACGTGAAGAGACACGGGATAATTCCATGGAGGGATCCGAATCCGGCGAAACTGAAATGGGCAAAAGCCCTTCCATCACAGATCATCTCGTCACCTGTATTGAATTACTGCATCAGGGGGCCTGGATTTGTATGGGTCTTGTCGCTGATCCGGTAACAGGAATCATCAATCGTGACATGGAAGGCGCACGCATTGCGATTGACACAATTGAATATATCGCCTCAAAATTGCAAACGAAGCTTGATCCTGTCATGCAGAGAGAGTTGAAAAACCTGTTGACGGATCTGCGATTGAATTATGTACAGCAAATGAACCGTTAGAGTTCACCATTACGGAGGAAGCAGTATGATCCGAATCGGGTTGCCATCCCCTCTTTTTTTTAAGCTGCGACTGAGGGCGCAGATAGCCTCGAATCATATCATCCATCAATCCCATGAATTAAGACGCTGTTACGCTGAACGCTTCAGTCTGGGTGCAAAAACAAAAATACTAAAATCGGGCGCTATTTCATCCGTTTTTTCATCTCAAAAGAAATTATCATATCAAATGCGAATATTGTCGGAACTGAGCGCCAATCATCAGGATTTAGTGGATTTACTGTGCAACGCCGCAAAAAACGGTTTGCGCAAGGAGGATTTTCCTCGATATGCGCATTTAAGAGAGTGGTTCCTGAAGAACTATTTCTCCCAATGCCGTCCTATACTCAAAAAATCAATGTCGGATAAGGGTTCCGCCGAGGTGTTGAACGGTGAAAATGACCCCTTCGCCCTATTGTTTACCCATCCAACCATCCTAGAGGCGATTCATTCCTACGAGGTTCTCGGAGCGATCGTTCAGTCTCGCGATATTTTGGATTCCATCAATACGGTGAATAAGATCAATTGACAGCAATACAATGCTCTTACGCTCCTAAAATCGTGGTGGCGACCGGTAATCGCAAGAAAGGTGTCGAAATGCAAACGATACTTTCCGGCTCCGGTCTTGAAGTTTGCACCATCGCTGATTTTCCAAATGTCGATTTTGACGTTGAGGAGACGGGTTGCACCTATGCGGAGAATAGCGAATTAAAAGCCGTGGCAGCCGTTTCCCTCACAGGCATGGTTTCGGTTGCAGATGACGCAGGGTTGGAGATAGACGCTTTGGGCGGCCAGCCTGGCGTCTACTCGAAAAGATTCCTCGGAGAGCACACTCCATTTCCGGAAAAGATGCATCGTATTCTCCACCTGCTAAAGGATACTCCCATTGAGGAGAGAAAATGCAGGTTCATTTGCGCCGTCGTGATAGCCACTCCGGATGGACAAAGAATCCTCTGCGAAGGCGTTTGCGAGGGAATAGTGGGTTGGGAGATGAAGGGGGAGTATGGTTTTGGATACGACCCCATATTCTTTTTGCCGGAACTGGGCAAATACATGGCTGAATTGCCCCCCGAGAAGAAGCATCTCATTAGTCATAGAGGCAAGGCGTTGGCGAAAGTCAAAGTGGCTCTATCCGAGCTTTTCAGTCTCAAGGATTAACTCTTACCCGTTCCCATCATTCATTCCCCCTTATATTCTTCTTCACCGAAAGAGCTCGCACGCTTTATAATCCGACGCTTAGCAAACTCTCAGGTATAATTTATTTGCATATTGGGTAATTGCATGGAACGTGGATAGCAATTTCATTGTCGTCACAAATGCCGCTCAGGTTGATATCCCGGTAAGTCGCAATTATCACATCCATAACAAACACGTGGAACGGTGAAAAATGGGTTCACTTGATGTTTTTATTCATAAATTGAAAAGTCTCGGAGATCCTCTGGATATCGCATCAAGCGTAAAGGCAAGCGATGCATTCGCCTTTCATCGGGATACAAACACTCATGTCCATCTGCCTCCGAATTTCAGCGCATTTCAAAGCCTTGGTGAGGCATTGGAGATGGCGGTGAAAGAGGGAGTGAAAGTGCTTGGAGCCAGCAACTATTATGACTATTCCATTTATGGGCAGTTTGCGACTCTTGCCGTGCATAAGGGGATATTCCCGCTTTTCGGTATTGAGATTATCGCACTCATGGATGATTTGGTTGCAAGTCAAACGCTGATAAACGATCCCGGTAATTTCGGTAAAATCTACATTTGCGGCAAGGGTATCACCAACTTCGCGCCTATGAGTGAAAACGCCTCCCGTTTGCTTCAAACTATTCGAGTTAACGATAGCTTGCGTATGAATGAAATGACGCGGAAGCTATCCTCGATATTTGTTAACGCAGGAATCGATATTCCTCTCACCCCGGATATGATCAAAGAACGGATCGCCACTCGAACCGGTGTAAGCCAGGATACGGTCTATCTGCAGGAGCGTCATTTGGCGCAGGCTTTTCAAGAGGCGTTTTATGAAGCGACGCCAGAAGCGGATCGTTCCAAGATGCTTCGTACCATCTTGGAGGCTTCACCAAAGAACGCCTTGGATCCGGTTCTTGTGCAAAATGATATTCGAACCCATCTCATGAAAGCAGGCAGACCGGCGTTCGAGCCTGACACGTTTGTGAATTTCGAACACGCCTATAATCTGATTCTCGCTCTGGGAGGCGTTCCATCATACCCGACTTTAGCGGATGGTGCGAAGCCAATTTGCGCTTATGAAGACTCTGTTGAGGAGTTGATAGAAAGATTACAGAGGCTTAACGTTCACGCGGTGGAATTCATCCCAAATCGAAACACTCCTGAGGTTTTATCACGGTATGTGCATGCCATGCGGGATGCCGGCTTTGTGGTGACAGCGGGCACGGAGCATAATACGCAAGAGCTTTTGCCGATAAAGCCTGCGTGCGTAGGTGGAGCGCCGATTCCGAAGGATGTGCAGGCTATCTTCAGTGAAGGGGCTTGCGTGGCGGTGGCGCATCAGTATCTGGGTTTGATGGGGTTGACCGGCTTTGTGGAATCCGACGGGACTTTAAATTCCCACTATGGTTCCGATAACGAACGCATTTCCTTTTTCCGCGCTCTCGGAGAACGGATAATGTTGAAATATCAGAAAGCCACATCTCAAGAAAATTGAAACTCCTATCTCCTTGTGTTTTAACATCATTTGTGTTAATGCTCTTCATCACAATAGTGTTTGAGAGCCAAGCCATCGGACGCCAAATCCATTGGCAAGCGAAGAGCCTTGTTTTGATCCAAAAAGGCGCGACTTACGCTCGAATGATACGCTTAAAAAATGGTGACTTACTATGCGTCTTTGAGATGGATGGGAAATCCTGGGTCAAGCGAAGTGTAGACGATGGTGTGAGGTGGGGGGATAGGGTGTTGGTCGCCTCGTCCCCCTATGGGTCCGATTCCAACCCATCGCTAATACAGCTTCAAAATGGGTCCATTCTCTTATGGTATAATTTTCGTCCCAACGATGGTATTCATTCTTATGAGATAAGTTATAATGTCAGCAATAACGGAGGAGTAACCTGGACAGCAGGGAAGACCGTTTGGGCGGGTGGGATCACGGCAAAAAGGGGTTGTTGGGAACCTGCCGCAGTTCAATTACCATCCGGCGAGATTGAGCTTTTTTTCTCCATGGAAGCTCCTTTCGGCATGGAGGGTGAACAGGGAATTGCGTTGGAAAGATCTTACGATGAAGGGAAACACTGGTCTCATCCTGATATAATATCCTGCAATCCCGGCAAAAGAGATGGAATGCCCGTGCCGATCATATCTACATCCTCGGGGCGAATTTACGTATCAATTGAGGCGAATCGCGAAACCACCAACCAATTGCAGCCGTCCGTGATATGGACGACATTGACTGACGATTGGCATATGGGTTGCATCGGGAGAAAAAATCCGTTCCGCATTTCTCGAATCGTGCACCCTAGCTTACCCGACACTGTGTACGCCGGAGCGCCGTATCTTTGCGAACTCAATCAAAACACCCTCATACTTTCATGTCAAATCAAAGAAAAGCACGCTGATTCTCCTCGAATGATGGTATATGTCGCAGACATAAAGGATATGCAATTTACGAATCCCTCTCATCCTTTTTACGAGGGGGAGAATCCCGGGTGTTGGTGGAATTCCCTGTTCGCCAAAAATCAGGACACAGTTACCGCGATTTCAAACACCAGCGTAAACGGTGTACGTGGAATTTGGGCGATTGACGGAACTTTGTAGGAAAAGAGTTTTAAGAAATCAGTAGTTCAAATTAAACGATGAACACTCTTCAGGGATGTGGCGTTTTGTGTTGCAAGTAACGAACCGTCTTCCATTTTCAAGATCAGTTCGCCCTCAGAAGTGATATTCACCGCCGTTCCCTCTCTCACCCCGGAATCCGTTGTTACGCGGTAATGCTCGCCTTTATATCCGTCATGCTCACGAAGAATATCCGCAATGGGATCGAGACCATGTCGATGCAAAATATCCCCCCACCATAAAAGTTTATGATAGAGCACTTTGGCAAGCTCTTCAGGTGTGGGGGCTTGTCCGCCTTCCATTGCGATGGAGGTGGCGATGGAATCAATTTCAGGGGGAAATGAATGCTGCGTCAGATTGATTCCAACACCGATGATCGCTTGTCTCATGGATTGCTTGATTGCGAGTGTTTCAATTAACACTCCGCATACCTTGCGACTGGAAATCAGGATGTCATTAGGCCATTTATATTGAGGGGTAAGGTTTGTGGATTCCGATAGTGCAGTAATTACGGAGGCTGCCGCCACTAAGGAGATGAGCTTTACATGCCGCTCGGGAAATCCGCTCAAATCGAAGATGTAGCTGACTAGCAACGAGGAATTGGGAACGGCGTCCCATCGCGATTTAAGGCGTCCTCTCCCCGAGCTTTGATAATCCGCTCGTACTCCAACGATATCCTTGGCGCAGGTTAATGTAATTTTCTTCGCGTAATCCTGTGTTGAGGTAAGTTGCGGAAATGATAGAATGTATTTTCCCTCCGCAACCTCCTGTTTTAATCCGTTCATTCTGGTTTATTTGGTTTCTATTACGTCCAATGCGATATCCAAGGCGGGTGCGGAATGGGTTAGAGCACCTACGGAGAGCACGTCTACGCCTGTCGCCGCAATCTCTTTGACTGTCTCCTCAGTGATGCCACCGGAAGCTTCCGTGAGCGCCACTCCCTCGCACATTTTAACTGCGGCCGCTCTTGTGGGGTTATCCATATTGTCAAGCAAAAGTACATCCGCTCCGGCTTCAAGAGCCTCCTTCACATGATCGAGGTTTTCACATTCCACGGTTATGGTCATCGTATGGGGTACCGCTGAGCGCGCACGCTTTACTGCGGCGGTGATTCCTCCTGCAGTGATGATGTGATTGTCCTTTATCATAACCGCGTCATCAAGACCCATGCGATGATTTTTCCCACCGCCCACTGTCACGGCGTATTTTTCAAGAAGACGTAACCCGGGAGTGGTTTTACGCGTATCTACGATGCGCACCCCGGTGCCGCTTACCAATTCCACAAATCGTGCCGTGCGCGTGGCAATTCCTGAGAGATGTTGGAGAAAATTAAGGGATACGCGCTCGCCCGTTAGAATCGCTCTGGCGCCACCTTCAATACGCGCCAATATCTCTCCTGTGGAGACACGCGCACCATCCTCACGGATCATGGTGAAGGTTATATCCGGTGAAACTTGATTGAACACCTCTTCAGCGACGGGTAATCCAGCAATGACTCCCGCCTCTCTAGCAACAATATTGGCCCTAGCCTGTACGTCCGGGGGAACCGTCGCTAACGTTGTCACATCACCCGTTCCGACATCCTCCCGTAACGCTCTGCGAACGATATCCTCAATCAGTAAGCTATAGATGAGTTGTATGGTTCACCTCCCGCCGCGGATCATGGATTATTTACGAAATTTTTCCGTCGGCTATTGTTGTATGTGGGTTCTTTTGAAGTGATAACACAATACATTTAATGATAATTCAATGAATTCATAATTTATGCGGAAATTGACGATGCAATTACGGGATATTGAGTAAATGCTTAAACCCAATGCGTTGATCTATTTTGATGGGGGAGTTGTCTCCCTGTTCTGCGGTTCATCGGTGTAGTGATCCACAAATCCCGTCACAAAATCGGACATTACCATCGCCGCGTCCTCAACTGTTACGGGCGTGTTCGGAGGCGATAGCAGAGGTGATTTGGGTGAGAGCATTCGAAAGGATTCCAAATCCTTAAGAGCCTGAATTATTTTGGGATCATCTTTCAGCTTTTGCAAATCCGGCTGAGGTTTGATTGCAAGCGAATGACCATAAACCTTCAATGGATTATAATGAAACCCGTTCGAAATCCAACTGCCAAAACGATTTAATGTAACCGCCAAATCGTAACGCGTTACATCTAATGTTTTGGGAGCTATCTGGTCGGAGTTTTTCAAGCCTGGCTGAGAAGTAACATCCTTCCATTTGCCATGGATGAGCGATAAGCGGAAAGCATCGAGTATTACAGCCAACTCTCCGATGGTCACTTTTTCGCCACCTTTAAATCGCCCATCAATGGTCTGCATAATCCCGCGTTGCAGAACGCTTTCAACCGAGGCCGCCGCCCAAGTGTTGGAAGGGACATCGACGGGGAGGGTTGCACCGGCGCTAATTGACAAAACCATCCAAATGCAAAGGATTATCGCTGTTTTCATTGGCGCTCCTTCGGACTAATCCCTAATGGTGGGAGGAGACAATTTGCCGTGATTCCACTTGACTAATAGCGTGTAGCTCTTCAAGCGCTCTGCCGGTTCCAATGGCGACACATGACAAAGGATCATCCGCTACGTAGACGGGAATGTCGGTCGCTACGGACAGAAGCTTATCCAATCCTCTGAGGGATGCACCTCCCCCTGTAAGCCAGATACCTCTTTGGATGATATCCGCCGAAAGCTCGGGTGGAGTGCGCTCCAAAACGTGCTTGACTCTGTCTATGATTTGAGTGACGGGTTCCGAGAGCGCCTCTCTTATCTCTTCTGAGGTCACTTGGATGGTTCGAGGCAGGCCAACCACTTGATCCCTTCCTCGCACATCGTACACCAACTCCTGCTCCAAAGTGTATGCTGCGCCGATCTGTATCTTGATCTCCTCTGCGGTTCGATCTCCGATCATCAAGTTGTAGGTGTTCTTGATGTGGCGCATGATTACCTCATCCATCTTGTTACCGCCGACGCGCAAACTTTCCGAAAGTACGATTCCGCCTAAAGAAATAACCGCAATATCCGTCGTGCCGCCACCGATATCCACAACCATATTCCCGCCAGGGTTGGAAATGGGAAGTCCCGCCCCAATCGCTGCCGCCATGGGTTCCTCGATGGTGTATGCATCGCCGGCTCCCGCCTCTTTCGCCGCCTGCAGAACGGCCCGGCGTTCCACGCTGGTTACCCCGGATGGAACGCACACCAATACACGTGGTTTGAAAATCTTTTTACGCCCTACAACTTTGCGTATGAGATGTTCCATCATTTTGGCAGTGGTGGTGTAATCAGCGATGACTCCGTCGGAAATAGGGCGAATAGCGGTGATATTGCCGGGAGTCCTCCCGAGCATAAGTCGAGCCTCTTCACCCACGGCAAGCACTCTGCCAGTATTCGCCGCAATGGCGACCACCGATGGCTCTCTAAGAACAATTCCCTTGCCGCGAAGATAAACCAAAATGTTCGCGGTGCCAAGATCGATTCCGATTTCAGGCGTTATAGAGAACAAACCTTCAAACCTTCCCAGCTATCTTCGGAGCCTTTGCAAATGCTCGCTCCAAGTGCAGCTAATTTGCCCACATAATTTTCATAGCCTCGATCGATATGTTCGATTCCGGCGATTTCGGTTTCACCTTCGGCTGCTAGTGCCGCGCATATTAATGAAGCGCCGGCCCGCAAATCCGTCGCAGTGACCGGAGCTCCTGTCAAACGTTCCACACCGGTGATAACCGCAGTTCTACCCTCCACCTTGATATTGGCTCCCATGCGGTTCAATTCGTTCACGTATCTGAAGCGGCTTTCATATACGTTTTCCGTGATGACCGATGTTCCGCTTGCGATGCTGAGCAGCGCCGCTATGGGCTGATGCATGTCGGTTGGAAATCCCGGATGGGGCATCGTTTTAATGTTAATGCCGTTAAGCCGCACGTTACATTTCACTCTCAACCCATTGAAATCCTCGGTCACGTCCGCGCCAGCCTCAACAATTTTGCTGATCATAGGTTTCATATGGGAGTATACCGCGTTTTGCAGCTTAAGGTCGCTACAGGTTATTGCGGCGATTATGGCGAATGTTCCCGCTTCCATACGGTCCGGAATGATGCTGTATTCACCGCCATGCAGGCGTTTTTTTCCGCTAACTCTAATTGTGGTTGTGCCGGCGCCTTGGATATCCGCTCCCAGACTGTTCAAAAAGTTAGCTAAATCAACCACCTCCGGTTCGGTAGCGCAGTTATCGATTGTGGTGACTCCGTCAGCGAGCGCTGCGGCGGTCATTAGGTGTTGAGTCGCCCCCGCGCTTTGAAAATCGAAATATATGGAGTTTCCGTGCAAAGAGTTGCATTCGGCAGTGTAGATGCCATGTTCGGTATGGAGGGATGCTCCAAGTCGTTTTAATCCTTCAATGTGAAAATTGACCGGTCTGGCGCCTATATCGCACCCCCCGGGCACGGGGACGCGTGCAAAACCGAATCTGGCAAGCAGGGGACCTAACACGGAAAATGAGGCGCGCATCTTGCTCACCAATTCATACGGAGCTTCAAGACAATGGATGTTTCGAGGATCAATCGTGACTGTGTTCATATCAACGAATCGCGTGGAAGCCCCCAAGCCGTTCAAAAGCTCCACCATGATCTGGGTGTCCAAAATGCGTGGCACGTTGTACAGGGTTACAACATCCTCGGCGAGTATCGCCCCCGCCATAATCGCCAAAGCGGCGTTTTTACTTCCGCTTATCCGCACCACCCCGGAAAGTTCCCTGCCTCCGTTGATGTATAACTTTTCCAATGATAGCCAGCCTCCCTTGAAACTTGAGCATCGAAATTCGATATAAAAGGAACAAAAACAAGAGTAACCGCGTTAAATTGATTTCATGATGATTTATCGCTTTTCACATTACAGTATACTGGATAGTTCAATTCCATGTCAAATTCATGTAATAAGGCGAATGTTGCATGTGGCAAGCGACATGATATTTCCCAGCGTAATTTTGCAAAAGCCTGAGAAGCTTGCCACTTATCTAAGCGGTAGGTATTCGCTGGTAAGGTAATGTGAAAAATGAATGATTTTCCTGTAACTTCTACGGTGAATATCTCGTATATACGGTAAATAAGCCGCTGAATATTTTTCATTTTTTGTCTTGACAAACCGTTTATGCAGGCGTATTATTAGATAGCGGCGATATGATACGAGGACAGATGGAAGCGCATACATCAACCCGATCGAAATTCCATTGACAGCTAGCCGAAAGATATCTTTCGACATCACTTAACGAAAGAACGACTGTAAGAATGACATGTAGATGTCGTTCACTGTTTAACTAACGTTTTGTTTAGATGTGGTTGATCCACTTTTTCAAACTGCAATCATGTTAAAAAGATCAACGCAATAAATTGTCGAAGGAGCGAAGACAATGTGGAATTCACCGGAAAATGATCAGTTTGCGGATGAACTGTACTTGGCGGGAGAGAAGGTGCCATCAGGTGTTTACAGGCAGATAGGAGGCAACCGAGAGGTTCGTCTCGAAAAGGAGGATTTTCTACCCGCCAGCTTGGATGGCCGTGTTGCCTGTTATATGAGAGTGAATATGACTTGGGAGCAATTGAGGCAACACGCTGCTTGAGGATACATATACTTATGGTGAACGGAAGCTAAGATGAGTTCCTGATCTTGATATCAGGAACTCATCTTATATGCTGTCCGGTATTCCGATGATTTTCAATTCCTCTCGGGCTCTATCTATCTGAGGGACTAAAATGTTCCGTACCTCCTCCACGGTCAAACCGCTTCGAGCCAATGCCTCGTTTAGAAATTTCGGTCGATCCTCCGCCAACAAAAGATCGATGGTGGATATGTTGAGAGTTTCGGAAACCAATCCCAGGGATGGGGCGATTCGATGGATATCCTCCTCGGTTTTGGCGCGTAACATTTTACGGGCGATATCCAAATCCTTCTCGGCTCTTTCCAAGGGGGCGAGGAGCAGAAGGTATTCATTCAACTTCTCCTGTATGAGTTCGCCATCATCCATCATTGCTGTCCTCCTCGCTGGGTGTTCGCTCGACGTACTCACCCATGCGCCTGAGCCTTTGGTACCGTGTTTCAATTAAAATATCAACGCTTGGCAATGAATCCAACTTATTCAACGAAGACAAAAGCGATGTTTTGATCGTCTCCGCCATGGTGACCGGGTCTCTGTGAGCTCCTCCCAAAGGCTCTGGGAGAATGTTGTCGATCACTCCTATGGAGAGAGCGTTTGAAGCGGTAAGGCAGAGCGATTTTGCAGCGTCACTCGCACGGGATTTGTCATGCCAGAGAATGGCGGCGCATCCTTCGGGAGAAATCACCGAATAAATCGAATGTTCCAACATGGATACATGATCTCCAATTGCGAGTCCGAGAGCCCCCCCGCTTCCTCCTTCGCCAATGATTGTGACTATGATAGGTGTTTTCAACAAAGAAAACTCACGGAGATTATGTGCGATTGCTTCGCTCACACCCAGTTCCTCCGCATGCAGATCTGCCGCAGCCCCTGCGGTATCCACCATGGTGATTAAGGGCATATGAAATCGTTCCGCCATCCGCGCCAAGCGTAACGCCTTACGGAAGCCTTCCGCGTGTGCGCTGCCGAAATTACGTCGCTGTCGCTCTTTGATATCACGACCCTTTTGTTGCCCGATCACCATAACCGGTCGGCTTTCCAATATTGCTGGTCCTCCAACGATGGCTTCATCATTCGCCGCCAGCCTGTCTCCGTTTAACTCAAAAAAATCATCGAAAATCAAACGAATGTAATCCAGGGAGTAGGGGCGATCCTTATGACGCGCCAACTGAGTTTTTTCCCACGGCGAGAGATTTTTATAAACCCTCACCATCACTCGGTGCAATTCCTCTTCCAATTCAGCGATTTTCGCGGAAAGATCGATGCCCTCACGGAGTGCCTCTTCACGTCTTTGAGGAGATTTCAGCTCCTGGATAAGTGTTTCCACCTCTGCAATGGGCTTTTCGAAATCGAAAACGTCACCTATCATTGTGCCGCCCCCCGTCAAATAGTTTTAGCAGCAACGCTAACGCAGGCCTAATCTCCTTGCGTTGAAGGATGCGATCCACCATTCCATGCTCCGCCTGGAATTCGGAAGTTTGAAAGTTATCAGGAAGGTTAACACCGGTATCCTGATTGCCCACTCTTCTCCCGGCAAAACCCACGACTGCCCCCGGCTCTGCAAGAATAACATCTCCCAAACATGCGTAACTGGCGTATACGCCCCCCGTTGTTGGATCGGTGAGAACGCAAACATAGAGGATGCCTTCATTCCGTAATTTCCCGGCGGACGCCGAAGTTTTAGCCATCTGCATCAGAGAGAGAAGACCCTCTTGCATTCTGGCGCCGCCCGATGCGGTGAAGAGAATAACAGGCAGACGGTGGGCTAACCCGTATTCCATCGCTCGAGAAATGCGTTCACCGACCACGGATCCCATGGAACCACCCATGTAACCGAAATCGGAGACACCGATCACAACCGGTTTGTTATCGATAAAGGCCGTGCCTGTGACAATGGCTTCGGTAAGTTTGGTGTTTGTCTGCGCTTTTTCAAGCTTGGCGGGGTATTCAATGAAATTCAGAGGGTCTCTTGAAATGATATGTTCATTCAAAGGCTGAAAGGATCCTTCATCGACAGTTATTTCAAGTCTTTCATATGCGGATAGTTTATGATGAAAACCGCACTTCGTGCAAACCTTCGAGTTTCTTTCGAAATCCCTCACAAAAAGGATTTCATTGCAACGTTGACATTTGGTGACAATTCCCGCGGGGATATCCGTCGAGCTTTTATTGCCGTTCGGTTTCCGACTGAACCATCCGCTTCTCACCATATTTCCCTCTCCTTAGACAAATAAAGAGTGCAATTTCCAAGTATAATAAAACCGTTGAATCCGTGATGTGTCAAATTCCATCACATTCCTGCATCCTGCTTGTCAGACGACTTCCATTCAGATATGCTTGCATGCCGTGATGCAAATCAATCTTATTTTCTTAGGGGCATCCATGAACCTGACCGACATACGAAAACAGATAGATGAAATTGATGAGCAGTTAATCGAATTACTCAATCAACGCGCACGTTTCGCTCAGGAGGTAGGGATGCACAAGGAGCGCACGCGTGCACACTATTTTACCCCTGAACGAGAGGAAATCGTATATAAGCGTGTTCAAAGCCTGAATAAGGGTCCATTATCGAATGAGGCTATGCGCAATATCTATCGCGAAATCATCTCCGCCTCACGCGCCCTTGAAAAGCCTTTGAAAATTGCATATTTGGGTCCGGAAGGCACCTATTCGCATTATGCTTCCATTCTCAAGTTCGGTGGTTGCGCGGAATATGTTCCGGTGGATTCCATCACGGAGATATTCTCATATGTGGAACGAGGTCATGCGGATTATGGAGTGGTTCCCGTGGAAAACTCCCAGGCGGGCGTGATTCCGGAGACTTTGGATACTTTCATGGAATCCAACATGCATATCGTATCGGAATTATATATACCGGTGATTGTCAACCTCGCTTCGCATTGCACCAATCTCAACGATATAAAAGTGGTGTTTTCGCATCCGCAACCGAAGGCGCAATGCAAACTATGGCTGAGAAGCAATCTGCCCCATGCCGAGATAATTGAAACCCCAAGCACTTCCCGTGCGGCGGAGATGGCTGCGGAAACCCCTGAGAGCGCAGCTTTGTGCCCTCGCATTGCAGCGGAAAGATCAAACCTCCCAATATTGGTGGAGCATACAGAGGATAATCCTGGAAATCGCACCCGATTTATCGTATTGGGGTACAACGAACCCGACAAGACAGGTCAGGATAAAACTTCAATCATGTTTTCCCTGCATCATCAGTCCGGGGAACTCTATAAAGCCATTGGCGCATTCGAGAAATATGATGTGAATATGACGATGATAGAATCGCGACCGGCTCGTTTGGGAGGGTGGGAGTATATGTTCTATGTGGATATACAAGGGCATATCAAGGATTCCCAGGTTGCCAAGGCGATTGACATGCTTTCCTCGCATGCTCGTTTTTTGCGCCTGCTTGGATCCTATCCTGCAGCGGAATAGTCGCCAGCCATTCGTTTCACAGGAATCGCTATTGATTCGTTATTTTTTCAATGATGCCAGGTAGTTCATTAAGTGATCGGATGTGGCACACATCCTCAGGTGCGGGAATCGTTGTGTCCTTGCTCAACCAAATAAGATTTCCAATCCCCGCCTCTTTCGCCCAAAGTAGGCAGCGCAACTGATCATCCAAAACGATGGAATCCATTGGGTTTGCACCGATTGCGGATGTAATTCGACGGTAAAATTCCGGGCCTTCCTTGGCACAATCCACTATGTCGGGCCCGAATTTGCTCTCAGTAAAGCTTTCAATACCGGCTCCGATAAGAGCTGCCAAGAGATAATCCGATTCCTGACTTGAAGCCATTTGAATGCGGACTCCCATTTCAAAAAGTTGCTGGAGAGTAGCGTAAGCTTCCGGAAACGCGGCATTGCAAGAGGTCAAAGCTTCGAATTGTAATCTGGATGCGAGTTCGGAAGGGGCTTCGGAGGTTTTCAAGGATAAATTCATAACTTGGCAAGCGTCCATAAGCGCGCGAGCCCGCTCCTCTTTTATCCAAGCGCCATATCCTGTCAAGCCGGAGTTTTCATTGTACCTTTCCTTGTACCTATTCAACGAGTTGCTCAACGCTATCCGCACCGCCCGCTCCCAATCACCTTCTCCGCCCGCAATTTCACGGGGTAGCAATATGCAGAGTTCCCTTATGTACTCCTCCGTCAGATCAGGCTGACAGGAAAGCGTGTCATCGAAATCGGTGAAAAGAAATACGTCTGTGCTTATAATTGAATTATCCACCATTTGCGGTTCCTAACCTCTCGTCCGCCTCGTTCTTTAATTGCCTGGCCGTTACGGGCAATAATCCATGCCCGAATTCATCTCATTGCATGCAAGGCGTTCCATTAAGAACTCCCGTCATGTTATTCGGCTCTTATTCAATAAATCAAGCCAACTGTAAATGGCACTTTACGGGTCTTCAAAAAGCCAGAAAAGCGGCATGTATTCCCTGCTTTCCGTATTATGCAAACAGATCAACTGATAAGATTATGGCTCATGCACTTGTCTTTGAACAGACTTATCGCTTCCCGTTTTCTTTCCGACAAATCGTACTGCATGATATCGCAAAGATATTCGCGTGTTTGAGATAGCGGCAAATTCATTTTGAGTGACGACTCTTTGGCAAGTCGCTCCAAATTCCTGAGACCCCATTTCTTAGCGGATAAAAGTATTTCATGCAAATCCTGTTTGGGAGGCAAGGTTTCCAGCCATGCCGCGTAAACGAATGGTAGCCCGGTCAGTTCCTTCCATGCTTCTCCAAGGTCAAGTATATGCGTTGCGGGGGAATCAAACAGCTTAAGGTCACCGATGATGAGGCAGGCGTCGCAGTCTTTCAACATTTCTTCAGGATTGGGGGGCATTGAAAAATATTCCGGTTGAATACCAATAAGTTCTGCGAGTACGATGCGTGTCAAAGCCGAGGAAGTGAGGGAACTGGTGTCAAGCGCCACAGTACGAATATCCTCGTATGGTTTTTTGGAAAAAAGCCTTACGCTTTTCACCAGACCATCGGCGGATACAGAGATATCCGGCACAATGGTGATATTAGGGTTTTGAAAGGATTCGAATATGGACACCATTGCGACATCCAAGTTGCCTTCACGCAGATTCACTGCTAACTGAGAAGGAACTTGATAGTTGATGGACAGATCAAGGGAACAGTCCGGGGATTCAAACCATGCGCTTAATGGTACTCCGTTCAAATAAGGCACGCAACCGATGCGATATGATGATGTCACCTAATTTCTCCGAAGGATTGATGGCGATGATGAGGAGGATCTGGCTTTCAAGAAATCAACTTCGATTAAGCCATCAATCCGATATCAACGATGATGCAAGCGAATATTGTTCGCCGTCTTCTTAATGCTTGAATAGTCTGTCAAGGATCACAAAGGCGAAAAGGCTGACGCTAATCCAACCATTCAGTGTGAAAAAGGCTAAGTTAAGTTTACTTATATCCGCAGGACTGACCAGCGAGTGTTCGTAATAGATGAGCCCTCCCACAGTGAGCACGCCGAGGTAATAAACAAAATGCAATCCGCATAAGTATCCTATCCATACCAGAAGAAGCAGCATGACAGCGTGCATCAATCTGCTAAGGTTCAATGCCACCCCTTTTCCTAACTTGCAGGGAAGCGAATGCAAACCGCATTTGGTGTCAAAATCAACATCTTGGAGGGCGTATATGATATCAAAACCGCCAATCCACAACATAACTGTTGCCCCTAAAAGCAATGACGGAATGGATATGGTTCCCATCACTGCGATCCAAGCTCCCAAAGGTGCCAGCCCGATGGCGAACCCCAATGCGAAATGAGACAAGGAGGTGAACCGTTTGGTGTAGGAGTAACCTAGTAACGCCACCAAAGCCAGAGGGGAGAGAATAAAGCACAACATGTTTATACGCCATGCGGCGAGGATGAAGAGCAGGGATGAGACTATTGTGAAAATAGCCACCTGTCCCACGCTTAGCAACCCTGCGGGTATCGCGCGATTGGATGTGCGAGGATTTCCAGCGTCGTAAGATGCGTCCACAATACGATTGAAAGCCATCGCAGCGCTGCGGGCGGCGACCATGGCGACAATCACCCAGAAAATCACTCTTCCCGGGGGGATATCGTGCGGCATGTTTTTCCCAGCCAAAACGAGGCTGATCATTGCAAATGGAAGAGCGAAAATGGAGTGTTCGAATTTAATCATTTCCAAGATCACACGGATTTGATTAAATCCTCCGCTTATAGTTCCTTCGTTTCCTCTTGAAATCGCCATTGCGGCATCACCTTTTGATCAACACCGAGATTTTGAAGTATGCGGGCAACTATAGTGTCCACCAATTCTTCAACGGATTTCGGGTTGTAGTAAAATCCAGGGGAGGCGGGTAGAATTGTTGCTCCCGCTTCCGCAAGCTGGGTTAAGTTTCTCAAGTGAACAAGGTTAAGAGGAGTTTCTCTTATAACCAGTATCAGTTTTCTCTTTTCCTTCAAGCACACATCAGCCGCGCGGGTTACCAGATCATCGGATATGCCATTCGCAATTCGACCTGCGGTTCCCATGGAACAAGGGACTATGACCATTCCATCGTGTCTGAATGATCCGCTTGCGGGAGGAGTGAAGAAATTGGTACGATCCAAAATCTCGAACTTATCCCCACCCTCTTTGAAGTATTCTTTCCACTCCTTGGATGTGGGAGATAGCGGGAAATTCAATTCCGTTCTCGCCACCTGCGATGCTTGTTCGGAATAGGACAGATATATTTTTTCAAATAGAAGTGACGCCTCCCTTAAAAAACGCAGGCCGTAAATCGTTCCGCTGGCACCTGTGATTGCCACTACAAGCCTTCCGGTCAATTGATGAGGCATCCTTTCTTATATCATACGTTCTATAAAATTATTTTACCCAAGTTAAATCAAATAAATGTGAAATTATCTTCATATCAAGGATTTGCATTTCTTTTTAGGCTGTAGTTCCGACATATTTTCATGGATATGAATGCGGAAACCACTCCCAATATCGAACCACCCAGAACATCCAGCGGCCAGTGATAGGCAAGATAGATGCGCGACAAGGCTATGGAGAAGGCCGCGAACCACAACAATGCAACAAGCGCCTTGTTGGAGTGGGAGAAAAGCAGGGTGGCGACTGTCGCCATGGCGAAAGATGTGGTCGTGTGACCGGAAGGAAATCCGTAAACTTTCAAGACGGGCATACCCGGCACTCGATACACGATCACATTCAAAAACTTCCCGGCGAGATGCTGATTGTGATAAAACCACCAAGGACGTTGCCTCGATACGAACTCTTTGATCGTATCCGCTGCTAGCCCGCCGATGATAAAACAGACGAGTAACGGGGAGACCCATTCACGTCTGCGGTAGATTGTCAGCCAGAGGCTTTTCCAGAAGGCGGCAAGATGAATCTCCTTTTTAATCGCTCCCATCGTAATGGCGATCAGCAGAACGATGCAAGCCTGCACGCCTCCGAGCCCAAGATTTGTGGTCTTGGAAAAGTATATGTCCAAAAACGGATTTTTCAGCCCGTGATTGATCTGCAAAAAGATAGTTCGATCCCAATGGGTCGCCAACAAATCCAAGTAATGCATCTATAACCCCAATTTTGGCCATAGTTCGTCAATTCGCTTGACGATCTCCGGCGACATTTCAATGACATTCGGCCATTCGCGTGTGTATCCCTCCGCAGGAAGTTTTCGAGTGCAGTCAAAACCGATTTTTGATCCGAACCCCATGGCACGGGAAGAGTGATCGAGTACGTCAATGGGGCCTTTTGAGAGTAGCATATCCCTTTCAGGATCGATATTATTGGCGATGCGCCATATGCATTCCTGGATATTTTGCACATCGACTTCCTCATCAAAGACAAATATCATTTTGGTAAACATGAGTTGGCCAAGACCCCACAACGCATTCATCACTTTGAAAGCGTGCCCGGGATAACGTTTGCGAATGGAAACGAATGCGAGGTTATGGAAGCACGCCTCCACGGGCAGATTCATATCCACTAACTCGGGAACCATCATCCGAACCAAGGGGAGAAAAATGCGCTCCACCGCCTTGCCCATCCATCCATCCTCCATCGGGGGCTTTCCAACAATGGTGCATGGATAGACCGGATTTTTCCGATGCGTGACAGCGGTCACATGAAAAACCGGATAAGGTTCCACCAATGTGTAGAATCCGGTATGGTCTCCGAAAGGCCCCTCCGGACGCCGCTCAAAGGGGTCGACATATCCTTCCAAAATCATTTCACAATCCGCCGGCACTTGAATGTCTATGGTTTTGCACTTAACCATAGACACAGGTTTTCTGCGGAGAAAGCCTGCGAACATCATCTCATCCACATTCGGTGGAAGCGGAGCCAAAGCACTGAAAATGATCGCAGGGTCCCCTCCAAGCGCCACGGCTGCGTGTATCTTTTGACCTTGCGATTCGCTTTTCCGGTAATGCTCCGCTCCGGTTTTATGAAGTTGCCAGTGCATGCCCGTAGTGTTACGGTCAAAAATCTGTATCCTGTACATGCCCGTGTTGCGCTTTCCGGTTTCAGGATCATATGTGAACACAAGCGGAAGTGTGATGAAAGCTCCTCCATCATCCGGCCAACATTTCAGCACGGGGATTTTGGTTAGATCCACCGCATCTCCTTCCTCCACTATCTCCTGGCATATTCCCGAGGATACCGCTTTAGGGGAGGACGACGCCAAGCGACTTAGTCGGGGGAGCATGCGGATCTTGTTCATAATCCCTGCAGGAGGTTCCGGCTTCACTAATGTCGAAATATCGTTTGCAATCTCTTCGTAATCATCCACTCCTAGTGCCATGGACATGCGTTTACGTGAACCCATGGTATTTATGGCGACAGGAATGTTAAAGCCGGTGGGGTTTTCAAAGAGAATCGCCTCTCCGCCATTGGGCTTCTTCATTACACGATTGGCGACTTCGGTTATCTCCAAATTGGGGCTTACTGACTCGGAAACTCTCTTGAGCTCTCCTGCGCTTTCCAAATGAGACAGGAAATCCTGGAAATGCAGATATGCCATAACAGCTCCTTGATGGGAATGGGATGATTTATTTAAGGTAGTTTCTATATCATACCTCACCCATGGAGAGTTCCCATACTTTGCCAGGCGCAATCCAGTCCAAGGGCTTGGATTGTGTCATAATAAAAGGGATTTGTGAGCCGAAGTTCAATGATCTGGATTGTAAAGTTTCACTTTCCGAAGGAGTTATCTATGCGATTGCGTTCCCGTATGGTTCTTTTTTTGATTCTCCCTTTTTGCTTGACGCTATGCGGAAAATCATTTGCATTGGGGGAACCTGCTAATCGCGTGCAGTGTTACACCGCTTGGGATTCCCAATATTTTTACGCCGCCTTTACGGTTCACAAGCCTAATCTGGTGGGTTCACAGACCGCTCCGTTCGGCGATCCGACCAAGGATGATAGCGTGGCGGTTTTCCTGCAACTCGAAAACGGGACGGTCGGGACCAAGCGATCCGACAAATCCGTGGAGATGGCGGTGAGCGCAGCGGGCGGGGCTCAGCTTTACCGGGGCGCGAACGCCACGCCTTTGAAAGGGGTGCAGGATTTTATCAAGCTTAAGGATGGGGATTTGGCGGTGTTTAAATACGCCGTGACAACTCATGGGACATTGAATCAGCCCGGAGGAGTTGATAACAGCTACACCGTGGAATTAGCCATTCCCTGGGTGGAATTGGGCGGACCGCCTAATCCAGGTGAAAAGATGCTTTTTAACGAGGTTGCTTTCAGTGCGGATCCTCAATCGCCTGCGGTAATGAGTCTCTCCCCGAAAATCACCACTCTATCCCAAGTCCAAGACCCCTCCCTTTGGGACGAGATTGTTTTTGTCGATTCCCCCGTGAAAAGCGTTGCATCCGCACCTAACGCCAAGGTATGCGCCCGTGTGGTGAACGCTAAACCGCTGATCGATGGGCATATAACTGAAGGGGAGTGGAATGAACTCACTGCGTTTGGGTTTGCAAGTCTCAATAACGGTAAAACGGTAAGCGTCAGCCCGAATCTTGGCGAGGCAAGGGTTCGTCCCGAGGTTCAAGTTCATCCTGGCGGAACCATGATCACGCCTCCCGCACCGTTTACAACTAAGCCGAGAAACGCCCCTTTCAAAGGCGCGATACCGAAGTGGACCTTCGCCAGATTTTTTTACAATATACAAAATGACCCGAGAAAATCGGATCCATTGAACCCAATAGTCTCAAGCGATGGCATGTCTCTGATTGCGAATCATTACGCGGAAGGGTGCGGGTCATGGATAAGTTACGACCGCATCGGATGGCAGCTTAGCCAGTTGACATCCCTGCGTAACGCCGGCGTGGAGGTGGCCCTTCCGGTGTTTAAAGCAGACATGCAATCGCGCCACACCTACGCCCGAAGAGGCTTGATGACCATGGTGGCGGCGCTGAACAACCTTTCGGATCGCGGCAAGGAGTATCCTCTTGTAGCGATGTATCTTGATACGCCATCCTTCGTGGATTTGCAGATTGAGAAGACAGGCAACGCCGAACTTCCTGATTTTACAAAGGAAGAGGTTCAAGCAGAGGTGTACGCTGCTGTCAAGGAGTTTTTCACTCTCGTACCAAGCAAGTTTTGCGCCGAAGTAAACACCGGAGGCGTTTCGGCGGATATTCTCTTTCTCTCTAACGCCAGTGCGTTTTCAGCAATGAACCAATCCGCCGTCAACTACTTGCGTTCCCATTTCGCCGCGGATTTCGGAAGAGATCTGATCATCATTGGAGATAGCGGATTTAAAGGAAAATTGCAGCTGGATGGTTATTTCGGAGATGCATACTCGTCCGGGTACGCCGAGGATGACGGCGGACCGATCAAAATCGCATGCGTCTCCCCAGGGTATGACGGAACCCTCGCCTCTCCGAATCCTACGAACAACTATCATTCAAGGGAGGCGGGCGCCCGCTACAAAAATGCGTGGAATAAGGCGTTAGCCGCCAAATGCAACTGGGTGATGATACAGGATTGGAATAACTACGTTTTCGGCACCGAGGTTGAGGCGAGTATGGAGTATGGGTTGGAATACATGGATTACACTCGTGTGTTCACCCGCATGTTGGAGTCACAGGACCCCATGCCTGTGTCGGTGCTTAACGAGGACATACCTCAGGCTTGCGTGGCGGGAAAGGATTACGTCGTCCATCTCGTGCAGGAGAATATGGGAGTCAATCCATTGCCAGCCAACAATGACGGCATGGTTTTTCAATGGCAACCGGTTAAACCTGGCGGTCAATCCTATCAATCTGTTTCTATGTTAACGTTTCCGCTTTATCCCACTGTGACCACTCGGATGAAATATGTCTTGTCAACTCCTAAAACTCCTGGGGATTACGTCCTTACCGGTGAAATCGCTGAGGTGAACAAAAAAGGAGAGGTGACGAAGACCCTCTCGGGGATAAACGGGTCACCCTCGATCCTCAGCTTGGATCTGCACATAGCAGACAAACCTGACGCTTCATTGCCGCAGTGGTCCGCAACGGTAATTCGATCCAATCTGCCATCCACTCTGGAGACCGATGGGGCTTACACCGCACAAGTGACATTGAGAAACGACGGTTTCGCAACGTGGCAAAAAGCATCCGAATCCGTGATATGCGGTCAATTATGGCACATGCCTCTGAACCCGGATGGTTCCGGGAGCGACACCCCGGTGGATATGGCTGACGCAAGCGTCACGCTTCCCAATGATGTGCCCCCTGGCGCCGAGGTGAGCGTTTCCGTGCCGATAGTTCTTAGCGATGGGACAGGGGCTCCGCTTCCTCAGGACACCATGTCAGATGATTGGACTTACCTGCTTCGTTGGGGGGTTTCCGTGAAACGCGATAGCGATCAGGGCGCCATGAGCCATGGTGCTCCGGTGACGTTAATCGGCGCCGATATCGGAGCGCAGTTTACAGTGGATATGACTCCCAGTGAACTCCCCGCACAGTATCGTCTGCCAATAAAGATAGATGTTCGCAACATGGGTCCACAAATATGGCGACGAGACATGGCTTTTGTCGGTTATCATTGGTATTACTTGGATGGAACTCCAGTGGTTTGGGAAGATGAACTCACACCAATCCAACACGATCTGCTTCCCGGACAAGGGACTTCAGATATGCTGGCTTGGATCACCGCTCCTCCGAATGATGGATACTATTGGCTGGAGTGGGATGTGAAGGTGGGACAGACATGGTGTTCAACCACTCCGGCGGTAAGACCTTTTGAAACCACCTTGCACCTCATCCATGTTATAAACGGACAGTTAAGCTTCATAGATTTGAGCAAGTATTATAACATGGATGTAACTGAGAGAGGCAATCCGCAAGATAAGGGGGCTTTAAATTCCGAAGGGGTGGCAATTCCGTCGGAACTGGTGCCGCCCTATTCCACAGGATATATCGCACCCTCCACGATGTGGCTTCCAGTATTGGGAACTGGCACGCAATCGCCTAGAAGGATTAGCTTCCAATGGGGGCCGAAGGGTGAGGGCGAGAAAAACGCGATTAGCTGCGCCGGACAAAAAATCATGGTACCCTATAAGAGTGGTGTGAATGTTCCCTTGCGGTATCTGCATATTTTACTCACAACTACGGAACCAAATACCACCGCAGCTTTTACGTTAATGTTCGCTGATGGTTCTCAACAGTATTTCTCCTTGCCGTTCAGTCTTTACACGGGAAAACCAAAGTACGGCGAGGAATTGGGTTGGTTCTGCCGTTACAGCAGGACACAATTCGGAGACCTGTTGAACAAACCGCTCTTTCTGTTTCATTTGAAGATACCTATCAGTGACCAGACTAGCTTGACACAGGTGATATTGCCAAACGCACCAGCAATAAAAATATTCGCAATGACAGCGGAGAAATAAGCCATGAACACATCATTGTTTTCGGAAATCGAACTCGCACCGGCGGATCCCATACTTGGTCTAACCGAAGCCTATAACAAGGATCCAAATCCTGCAAAGGTCAATCTTGGCGTTGGAGTTTATCAGGATGAAACGGGCAAGGTGCCTTTGCTTGACGTAGTACGAGAATGTGCCTTGAAATGGGTGCAAATGGAAACCACCAAGGGTTATTTGCCGATAGACGGAATTCCCGCATATACGAAGGGGATACAGTCACTGTTATTCGGCGATGATTCAGAAGTGATATCCGAGGGAAGAGCCGTTACCATTCAAGCCCTGGGGGGTACGGGCGGGTTGAAAGTCGGGGCTGATTTCATCAGAAAGTTTTTCCACCAATCGGAAGTGTGGATCAGCGATCCGAGTTGGGAAAACCACCGCGCCCTCTTTGAGTCCGCCGGTTTCAAAGTTAACTCCTATCCCTATTATGACGCATCCTCGCACGGTTTGAATTTCAGCCACATGATTAAAGCGTTGAATTCGCTTCCTAACGACAGCGTGGTGGTTCTGCACGCCTGTTGTCACAATCCCACAGGGGTGGACCCAACGGAAGAGCAATGGGAGGTCATCGCCGATTTGTTCGCACACTCCTCAAGGAAGTTAATCCCCTTCATTGATTTCGCCTATCAGGGGTTCTCCCAAGGCACAGAGCAGGATGCCTATTCGGTGCGTCTTTTCGCTAAGAAGGGAATCCCTTGTTTAATCGCCAACTCCTTTTCAAAATCCTTCTCTCTCTATCGCGAGAGAGTTGGCGGGTTGACCATACTAACTTCTTCTGCGGAAGAGTCGCGGAATGTGCTCAGTCAATTAAAGAGAGTGGTAAGGACCAACTATTCCAATCCTTCCTCGCATGGCGCCCAGGTGGTGGCGATGATCCTTGGCGACCCGGCATTGCGTGCTCGGTGGGAAACGGAATTGGCGGGAATGCGTGAGCGGATTCGTAAAATGCGCAAGCTATTCGTGCAGGGGCTCAAGGAAGCCGGAGTGAAAGGGGATTTCGGTTTCATCACGAATCAAAACGGTATGTTTTCCTTTACCGGTCTCTCTTCCGATCAAGTGGATAAACTGAGAGATGAATACAGCATCTATATGGTTCGGAGCAGCCGCATATGCGTCGCCGCGATGAACGAGAAAAACGTCGGTTACATATGCAACGCGATAGCGGCAACCATGAAGTGAGTATGGGTGAGTCTGAACCCTTTCATAGCAGATAAAACAGGTAATTGCACAATTGATTTCCAAGTATTTCACCGAACGTGAAATGAGCGATAATAACCACGTTTCATGAATTTTGCAAT
>JAJZOL010000069.1 GCA_021811565.1 bacterium
GGATGTGATTCATGCTATTTGAGATGCGACAGGGATATCCCGATGACACGGGAGGAGTTTCAAAAAATCCGTTTTTATATTCAGTGCGAGTGTCACGAAGAGATACGTGAGATAGTCTCTCAGGATAAGAGAGTGGATATGGGAGACGGCGTGTATTACCAACTCTGTCGGTTTCTTGACATGAAAACTCATAAATGCTCCGTCTATCCCGTAAGACCTTTGGTGTGTCGCATCATGGGGCATGTGGAATGGATGCCATGTCCCATTGAACGGATATCGAGAACGGCTCCTGCGGAAATATCCTTGAAATTAATGAAGACCTATGCGCTCGATGAACGTAATACCTATGAGGAATGGGAGAGTATGGAGATTACCCATGATCGGTAGATCACTTCGTTTAGTCAAATGGTTGGCTTTCTTCGGAGCAATTCCATTATTGACAGGATGCGGGGGCGGAGATTTCATGCCCTCTCAGCAAAACAGCCTCTTTGGAAACAATCTCACCGGTAATTACACCTCATCCAGCGGTTTGACTCACACGGTTCGGAGCGAACGGAACGGAAACGAATTGCGTGGCGCTTATCCCATGGTGGAGATATCCTTTCAACTGCCTCATATTGAGGGGAACCCCTTTGATTTCAGGGAGAACGATGTCAAGGCGACCATTTCAGAGCCAAATGGCTCAAAAATCACTCTGCCGGCGTTTTTTGACGGCGGAGACCTCTGGAAGGTTCGTTTCACTCCATTGATGACCGGAAGGCATCAGGTGACGGAGGTCACCTTGAACGGCTCACCTGTCAACGCTGGGAAGATGGAGAATAAGACCTTCCAAGTGACCGGCAAGCCTTCGGATGGTTTCATAAAAATATCGACGAACGATCCCATGCGTTTCGTCTTCGACGATGGCAAACCTTACTATCCCATCGGAAACGATCTCGGTTGGGGAAACGGCAAGCCCGGATATATCATCTCCATCCTCGATAAGATGGGCAAGTCAGGCGAGAACTGGTCACGAATCTGGATGTGCGCCTGGGACAACCTGAATTTGGATTGGGGAGGCGACGCACAGGGGCATATTGGTTATCTCCGGCTGGACGTGGCGAAAAGATGGGATCATATCATCTCCACCGCACAGCGCAATAACATCCATATCCAGATGGTCTTGCAATATCACGGGGAGTATTCCACCACCACCAACCCCAACTGGAACGAGAACCCGTGGAACAAGAAAAACGGCGGTTTTCTCAGTTCTCCGGAGGAGTTTTTCACCAACCCGAAGGCTATCGCCCTGACGGAAGCCAAGTTCCGCTACATCATCGCTCGCTGGGGATACTCTCCCGCCATCATGGCGTGGGAGATCTTCAACGAGGTGCAATGGACGGATGCGATCTCGCATCACGATGAAGCCGAGGTCGGCGCCTGGCACAAAACCATGGCGGATTTCATCCGCAGCCAGGATCCGTATCATCACCTTGTCACCACAAGCTCCGACCTGAAACTGCCCATCTGGGAGGATATGGATTACCTGCAGCCTCACGAATATGTCGCAGACCCGTTGGCGACCTTCGCGGCATACGACGCCATGCATTTGACCAAACCGTGGTTCATGGGGGAAACAGGACCCAACGGGAACATGAGCAAGAATGACGGACCTTGGTTGGAACAGGCGTTGTGGGGGAGTATGATGAGCGATTCCTCCGGCGCGGCGCAGTTCTGGGACTGGAACAAGGTCGATTCGCAAAACCTCTATCCGCAATATATCGGCGCCACCACCTTTATGAAACTGTCTCGCTTCCCATATATGAATGGGATCAAAGCGGTTCCCGCCGCCGTTAAGACCGAATCACTCGGTGTTTTATCCTTCGGTCCTGGCGGAGGGTGGGGGGCGGAAAAAACCACCGATTACACTGTTTCTCCCGATGGAACGGTGGATGGCATTGGCGAGATGCCATCGTATCTTCAGGGGGATTACCATCGCGCCCTTACGCCATATATCCTCTTCCATGCGGATTACGTGCGCCCGGGGACGTTTTCGGTGACCTTAAGACAAGCGGCGAAAGCCGGAGCGACTCTTGATATTCTTGTCGATGGGCAAAAAGAGGCTGAAAAAGTCTATCCGGAGGCGAAGCAGGATGCCGAAGTGAACGATACCTTGCAGGTGAAAGTGCCTGCGGGTTCGCATGATATCAAGTTAGTGAATACCGGAAATGACTGGGTTGTGCTTGGAGGTTTCACTCTTGACCCATACGCACCCGCCATTGGCGCTTTGGCGAAGGCCAGCCGCACAGAGGGCATTTTTTGGGTTTACAACCGAGGCGCCGGGGATAACACGACGGGGGATTTGATTCTGAACGATATCCAGCCCGGGGATTATCAAGTGCATTGGTTCAATCCCTCCACCGCCAGTGAGACGAAAACCGTGCCTGTTGTCGTCGCCAAGGATGGAGCGATGAAAGTATCGATACCCGCGTTCACAAGAGACCTTTCCGGCTGGTTTATTCGGAAATGACCCATGGGTGGTCAATCCAAAGCCCGGCGGAGCGGTCTTATCTGGCTGATTCGTCCGATCATGGTTATTACGCAAATTTGCAACATCTTACGTGGCCGAGTAAGTTGTACGAGAATTACTGGAAACCATGTAGCAGGGAAGGGGGAGGAGCCGTTGGGTTCATAAACGGATGGCAACTTTTTCACACCATATCCGTATTAGGTATTGACGGAATTACTTTATCATGCTATAATGTATCTTCGTGCGTAGCATAGGAGGGTCCACCATTGAAGGAAATCCAACACGCTTCGAAGAAGGCTTCCCACGTTGTTGATATCCCCAACCTGGTCGAGTTACAGTTAGATTCGTACCGATGGTTTCTGGAAGAAGGTTTAAAGGAGCTTTTCGATAGTTTTTCTCCCATCTATGATTATACCGGTAATAGCTCCATTTCCCTTGTCGATTTCACCCTGGGAGAACCGAAATATCAGATTGACGAATGTCGCGACAGGGACATGACCTTCGAATCCCCCGTGAAGGCGAAGGTGCGTCTAACTCAATCGAACAAGGAGATCATAGAAAGCGAAGTCTATCTTGGCGATCTGCCTCTAATGACGGAAAAGGGTACTTTTGTCATCAACGGGGCGGAACGCGTTGTTGTCAGTCAGTTGGCGCGTTCGCCGGGTGTCTATTTCAAGGACAACCTGGATTTCAGCGGACGCGTGCTTTATTTCGCCACGTTAATCCCCAATGAGGGTGCGTGGGTCGATATCGAGACCGACGCCAACAGCGTCGTCTCGGTGCGAATCGGTCAGGCGAGAAAATTTCCGCTCACCACGCTCATTAGGGCATTGAACGCAAGGGATTCGTCCGGGAATCCATCGTATCCTGATGCCGTCGAACCATTGCGCATCTCCGTCGCCGATGCGCGGGAGCGATTGTGGGTCTACAAAAAAGTTGAATCGGAAACCGACACCGAAGGGGAGAAGGACTATATTCTGCCTCTCCAGCTCACCACAGCGATAGTGGATAAAAAAACGGGTGAGGTGCTGGCGGAGGCGGGGGCTCGTATCGTCAATTCCCACGAGGATTTGGACAGGGAGCTCATCCTTGGCGCCAAGGAGGGGGAGAATGTCGCCCTTGAGGACATCGAGAAGAAACTCGGCCCCGGATACACCCTGGAATTAATCGCGCCATGCGAAACCAATAACGATCTGATACGTCTGTTCAGCCGCAGGGTTCGAATGGAGTTGGACAGGGAGGTTCTCACTGCGGATCAGCTTATCGGCAAGAGGGTGGCGGAGGAGCTAAGAGACCCGAAGACGGACAAGGTTCTCCTGAAACCCTTCGGGAAGATCGATAAAACCATCGCGAACAACATCCTGAAGCAGAACAGGTCCACTTTGGATATTTACGATACGAATTCGTACATCGAAGAGACCATCGCTCAGGATGACTCGGTCAACGCCAAGGAGGCGCTGCTGGATATCTACAGGAAGGCTCGCCCTGGTGATCCCGTCACGGAGGATTCCTCGCGTAATTTCCTGCAGAATCAGTTTTACGATAAGCGCAAATACGATATGGCTCGCGTGGGCCGATATAAAATGAACAAAAAGCTGCTTGGGGTGATGAAGCACATGAGAGATCATCAGCCTTTGCAGTCTCGCACGCTCACCTGCATGGATATTATTAATATCCTGCGCTATGTCATTAATCTGAGCGCCAACATCGGCACCACAGACGATATCGATCATCTGGAAAACAAACGGATCCGCTCCGTAGGCGAGTTGCTAAGCAGCCAGTTGCGAATGGGCTTTCTCCGCATGGAGAAGGTGGCGAAGGAGAGGATGACCTCTCTTGACACCGACAATATCATTCCGCAAGTCATCCTGTCCGTCAAACCGATATCGGCGAGCATCAAAAGCTTCTTCGGTTCGAGTCAGTTGAGCCAGTTCATGGATCAAACCAACCCTCTGGCGGAATTGACTCACAAACGAAGGCTTTCCGCCTTGGGTCCAGGAGGTCTTTCACGGCAGAGCGCCAAATTGGAAGTGCGCGACGTTCACCATAGCCATTATGGCCGCATCTGTCCCATAGAGACTCCGGAAGGTCCGAACATCGGATTGATCGGCTCCATGGCTATCCATGCACGAGTGGACAAATACGGATTCCTCGAAACACCCTATCTTAAGGTTCGTCGAGGGGTTGTGACAAATGAAATCGAGTGGATGACTGCGGATATCGACCACCGTTATCACATTGCGCCCGCCAATGAGAAGCTGGATGAAAACGGACATTTCGTGAACGATCACATCCAGGTCCGTTTCGAAGACCAATACCCCGTGGTTCGCAAAGACCAAGTGGAGTACATGGACGTTTCCCCGAGGCAAATCGTTTCCGTGGCGACGGCTTTGATTCCGTTCCTCGAAAACGACGACGCAAGTCGGGCTCTCATGGGCTCCAACATGCAACGACAGGCGGTTCCGACGCTCCGACCGGATGCGCCGATCGTCAAGAGCGGCATTGAGAAGCGCGCCGCCCGAGATTCGGGGGCTGTTATTCTAACCAAGAGAGCGGGGACGGTGTCGAAAGTCACTGCGGAGGAGATCACCGTTCTGACGGAGGATGGTCAGAAGGATAAATACAAGTTGCTGAACATGCTCCGCTCCAATCACGGCACCTGCATCACCCAGCATCCGATTGTGAACAAGGGGCAAAGGGTGCGGGTTGGTCAGGTTCTCGCAGATGGTCCTTGCACCGACAAGGGCGAGTTGGCGTTGGGGCAGAACGTTCTGGTGGCGTTCATGCCTTGGGGCGGTTACAACTACGAGGACGCCATCCTTCTCTCGGAAAGGCTGGTCAAGGACGACATCTTCACCAGCATCCATATCGAAAAATATGAGAAAGAGGCTCGCGACACCAAGCTCGGTCCTGAAGAGATCACGCGGGATATTCCCAATGTCGGCGAGGATATGCTCAAGGATCTGGATGAAAACGGGATCATACGCATCGGAGCGGAGGTCAGACCCGAGGATATCCTGGTCGGCGAGGTGGCTCCGAAAGGTCAGGGCGAGTTGACCGCCGAGGAGAGGCTTATCATCGCCATCTTCGGCAAGAAGGCCGAGGAGACCCGAGACGTCTCTCTCCGCGTGCCGCACGGTGAAAAGGGCAAGGTTGTGGACGTAAAGGTCTTCAGCCGATTCAAGTATCAGTGCGTCCGATGCAAGACGATCTACAATTTCAGCAAGCGACCGGAACGCACGACTTGCGAACGGTGTGACGGGGAGATGGTGCGCTTGGCGGCGGATGAATTGAACCCTGGCGTTAACCAACTCGTTCGGGTCTATATCGCCCAAAAGCGAAAGATCATGGAGGGCGATAAGATGGCGGG
>JAJZOL010000162.1 GCA_021811565.1 bacterium
TCATGAGCTATCTGCGGGAGAAATACTCGCGGATTTATGATATGGATATATGATTTCACCAAACCATGTTTCTATGAATGATCAGTTTCGATTCGTGCAAGGGGAGGTGTATGCAAAATTCGCTCTGTGGGGAAGTTTGTGGACTGAGATCAAGCTTTCCCATGGAGCTAAAATATGAATTTCAGTTGAACATAAATCCCCTGCACCGCAGTCGCCCAATAATGGATGATTTCAGGGATTTCCCACAAACTTCCCCATAGAGCCTGAATTTTATGTTGACTGACCTAACCTTACGAAAAAAGGATAGTAAAACGGGTTGCAATAGTATCTATATATGGAAAACGAATCTGCTAAGATCGGTTTTTCAACCAAGGCGGGCTAATTTTTTTGTCTTCGGGGAATCCTTGGGTTCGTTTGGTAAAAAATCTGTTTTTTTGAAGCATTAAATCCACCTACGGAGGATGTTCATAGCAATTATGTAAACGAAGGTCCATTTGTTGACGCTCCGGATGGAATACAGTTATAATGAGCGAAATGTTTGTGACGAATGCTGAGGATAGGTATATGGAAGATTTAACCCCCATTCAGGTGGTTGCGGAACTGGATAAATATATTGTTGGTCAACAGGCTGCAAAAAGGGCGGTCGCAGTGGCTTTGCGAAATCGTTATCGCCGCCGTCTTTTGGATGAGGATCTACGCGACGAAGTCATTCCCAAAAACATCCTGATGATCGGTCCCACAGGAGTGGGAAAAACGGAGATCGCCAGACGGCTTGCGAACCTTTCGAACGCTCCGTTCATTAAGGTGGAGGCGACGAAGTTCACCGAGGTGGGGTATGTGGGCAGGGATGTGGATTCCATGGTTCGCGACTTGGTGCAGGTGGCGGTGAGAATGGTGGAGGGGGAGAAGCTCGCAGAGGTTCAGGATGCCGCAGTAAAGCGCGCCAATCAACGCATAGTGGATATACTGCAACCAATACATCGCAAATCTAGCAAGAACGAAGTCAAGGATAGCGCAGCCATGATACGCGAGACTTTCGGTTCGCTTTTCGGAGCCCAGCCAACGCCGAATGCCACTACTGATGCCGCATCATCCATCGAGCAAGATGATGCGCAAGTGGAAAAGCAGCGTGAGGAACGAGAGAGACGCATTCGAACCAGACTATTGGAACAGATACAGTCAGGAGTGAGGGACGAGGATGAATTAGAGATTGAAGTCGAACAGCGTGAGACTCCATTCCTGCAAGTGTTTTCCCCTCAAGGCATGGAGGAGATGGGGATGATGGATCTCCAAAACGCCTTTGGCAGCTTGATGAACCGCGGCAAGAAGAAGAGGACCGTCACCATCGGCGAGGCGCGTAATATCTTCGCACAGGAAGAGGCTTCCGCGATGGTGGATCATGATGTCGTGGTGCGTGAGGCGATTCAGAGAGCCGAACAAAACGGCATCATTTTCGTGGATGAACTGGACAAAATCGCCGGGCGAGAGGGGGGTCATGGACCGGACGTCTCGCGCGAGGGCGTTCAGAGAGACTTGTTGCCGATCATAGAAGGCTCCACCGTCGCAACGAAGTTCGGCTCCATACGCACCAATCATATTCTTTTCATCGCTGCAGGGGCGTTTCATATCTCCCGTCCCTCGGATTTGATTCCGGAATTGCAGGGACGACTTCCCATTCGCGTGGAATTGGAGAGTTTGACGGAGGCGGACTTCAAACGCATCCTTACGGAACCTAGAAACGCTCTCATCCGCCAGTACACCGCATTGCTTGCGACGGAAGGCGTCACCTTGGACTTCACCCCCGATTCCATCGAGGAGATATCTCGCATCGCCGCCATGGTGAACGAGCGCAGCGAGAATATCGGTGCGCGTCGTCTTCATACCGTAATGGAACGGCTCTTGGAGGATATATCCTTTACGGCTCCGGATATGGACGAAAAATACTTGAAGATAGATGCGGCGTTCGTACGTCAAAAGTTGGAGAACATATCCAAGGATGAGGATCTAAGCCGTTACATCCTTTAAAAGAAATACATATGTCCAAATCTGACCACCCTAACCTTGGCGAAGATCGAACACGAGCGGCTGCAAGCAAGGTGCTCAGTGGCACGGAGACCAAAGGGATCATTGCGCGTATTCTTCCCTTCCTTGGTCCCGCTTTCATCGCCGCAGTAGCGTATGTCGACCCGGGCAATTTCGCCACGAACATCCAAGGCGGTGCGCAATACGGGTATATGCTTCTTTGGGTGATCTTCGCCAGCAACCTTATGGCGATGCTCATCCAAATGCTCTCGGCAAAACTCGGAATAGCCACCGGCAAAAACCTAGCGGAGTTATGCCGAGACAATTTTCGGTTGCCGTTTGTTTGGATGATGTGGGTGATCGCCGAAGTCGCGGCAATCGCAACGGATCTGGCGGAATTCCTCGGAGCCGCTGTTGGCTTCCAATTGCTTTTCCATGTTCCTTTGCTTATCGGAGGTATCCTCACCGCAATTTCGACCGTAATCATTCTCAGTTTGGAGAAACGAGGATTCCGTCCAATGGAGGCCGTCATTGGCGCCTTGGTGGGAATTATTGCGGTCTGTTACCTTCTTGAGACTATTCTCGCCCGGCCAAACTGGAAGCTGATCGCCTATTTCAGCGTGGTGCCGAAGTTCCAAGGCACGGATAGTGTGTTGGTGGCGGCAGGCATACTCGGGGCGACGGTTATGCCTCACGTTATCTTTCTTCACTCCGCGCTCACTCAGGGGCGTATCGTCACCAAGGACCCGGCAAAACTAAAAAAGCTGGTCCGTTTTGAGATGGTGGATATCCTCATCGCCATGGGATTGGCAGGGTTTGTCAACGCGGCAATGCTCATCATGGCTGCCGCCACATTCCACAATCCTACATATAATAACATCGGAACGATAGAGCAAGCGTATAGAACCCTCGCTCCCTTGCTTGGCAAATCCGCAAGCGTTATATTTGGCGTTTCGCTCTTGGCTTCGGGACTCTCCTCATCCGCAGTCGGAACCATGGCGGGTCAACTGGTCATGCAGGGGTTCCTTAAGCATTCGATACCGATCTGGGTGCGTCGGCTTGTAACCATGATACCTTCGCTGATCGTAATAGCCATGGGTTTGGAGCCTACCAAGGTGTTGGTGATCAGTCAGGTCATTCTTAGTTTTGGCATACCTTTTGCATTGCTTCCCTTGGTGATCTTCACCAACAAACGCGAATTGATGGGGGATTTGGCGAATTCCACGTTAACTCGAATCATGGCGTATGTGGTTACATTCCTGATCATCGGTTTGAATGTGTTCCTGCTTTATCAGACTTTCATTCCTGGATAAATTTAATGAATCAGATCACACCATTCGACATAAAAAAATTGCTGGTTCCGCTTGATGGCTCTCGTCTGGCGGAATCCACACTGCCCGCTGCAATGCGAATCACATCGCTTTTCGCCGCCAAGATCATTCTGCTTCACATTAGAGAGCAAAAAGCCCCCTCCACTATCCACGGTGAAAAGCATTTAAGCGATCCGGCGGAAGCCAACCGCTACTTGCAATCCATTGCGGAGAAGCTGCAATCGGATGGTATCGATGCGGAGTGGCACGTCCATGATTCTTTGGAGGGGGACGTGGCGAGGAGCATCATTGATCACGCCAACGAATTTAATCCGGATCTGGTGGCGCTTTGCACTCATGGAAAAGGGGGCGTGCGGGACCTGTTATTCGGCAACATCGCACAGCAGGCTTTGAATCTTGGGAAATGGCCGATCCTTCTTATTCATCCGGATCATAGGGGAATGGCTTCTGATTTTAACCTACGAAACATTCTCATCCCGATAGATCGGGAGCACGATCAGGAAGCCTCTCTTTCTGTTGCCGCAGCCTTGGGGGAAAGGTTTTCCGCCTCCCTCAGACTTCTGGAGGTTGTACCCACATTGGAGACCCTCTCCGGAGAGAAATCCGTGCCAGGCTCCCTTTTGCCGGTAACCACTCGCGCCATTCTTGATATCGCCCAACAGGAAGGATCGGAGTTCGTGGAAATGATCGCAAGGAACGAGTCCTTCTCCGGATTGGATGTGCATACCGAAATATTGCGAGGTGATCCGGTTCAATCCGTTTTGGAATACGCCACGGGAAGCGACACAGATCTGATTATCCTCAGCAGTCACGCAAGGACAGGTTTCAGCGCTCTTTTCTCCGGCAGTTTCACTTCACGTATCTCCTCCAAGGTTAAATGTCCTCTGTTGCTGGTGCGAATATAGGAGGCTTCTAACAATATCTTGAAACGAATTGTCGTGGTAGGCGCCGGCGCCGCCGGAATCATCGCCGCGTGGAAAGCCGCTAGCGCGGGCGCAAATGTCACTCTTCTGGAAAAGAAAGAGCGCATAGGATTTAAAATCCTTATATCCGGTGGCGGAAAATGCAATATCACTCATGATGGGGATATTCCAAAACTCCTTGGATGCTTCCGGCGCAATGAAGCCGATTTCCTGCGCCCCTCATTTCACGCATTTACCAATGCGGACATTCGTCGGTTGATCGAGTCCAAGGGGGTGGAATTGACCGTCAGAGAGGATGGCAGAGTATTTCCCCTTTCCTCCACCGCCAAGGGGGTGACGGCGGCTTTGGAATCGCTTCTTTCGGATGCCGGTGTTGAATTGCGCACACTTGCCGTCGTGTCCGAACTTCAGCGATCCGAAAGAGATGGATGGATATTGTCGGTTTCCCCTCCAAAAGGCGCGGATCCATCGGGGAATTCATCATTTCGTATCCATTCAGATGCGGTGATTCTTTGCACCGGAGGACTTTCCTACCCCGGCACCGGTTCCACGGGGGACGGGTGGAAATGGCTGGCGGAGATGGGACACGCGATAGTGAAACCGCGAGCCGCACTTGCGCCGATCTTTTTGGATATCGTTCCTCCCAGCGGATGGGCGGGAATCGCTCTGCGCAAAGTGGTGCTCAAGGCCCGACAGAACTCGAAGGAGATCGCACGATCGCGAGGGGATATGCTGTTCACCCACAGGGGAGTGTCAGGCCCCGCCGTGCTGGATATAAGTCGTGTGGTGGCGGAGATGCGCCATTTCGGACCCATCGAGCTATTCGCCGATCTCGCTCCCGATAGCGGTTACGAGAAACTTAAAGAACTTACAATGGATTGGATCCGTCAACATACCAAAAGATCGCTCAATGATTACGTTGTGAATTACGCTCCCATGCGGGTTGCGGAGGATATTCTTGAAAAATCCGGTATCACCGAAAAATGCGGTGCGCAGATCACCCGCGAGCAGCGTAATCGTTTGATTGAGACGATTAAGGGGTATCGCATCGGTTCGGTTCAGCATGTCCCCATGGAGAAGGGCGAAGTGACGGCAGGCGGGGTTGACCTTGGCGAGGTCAACCCGCGCACTATGGAATCCCGGCTTATTCGAGGGTTATATCTATGCGGCGAGATATTGGATATCGCTGGTCCCGTGGGAGGGTATAACCTGCAAGCCGCCTTCTCCACCGGGTATGTGGCGGGGATGAGCGCAGCCAGCGGAGATTCGTCGGATCATTCCGATCGGACTGATCCGACGAATCCGACTGATTAATCGGAACTGGAAGGCGCGGAATCGCCCTTGACCTGTCCGAGCGCCCATTCAATCCCCCCCAGCATATGTTTCTGAATGACCTCATTATCCCACACATCCTTGCGGTGGCCGAAGGCTGTGTAGAATACTCTCCTGAACACGACCGGTG
>JAJZOL010000095.1 GCA_021811565.1 bacterium
ATGTGGCGTCGTGGAACGCGTATCTGCTCTCGTACCATACCGATCTTCGCCCTTTGTGTTGCCAATCCTCCAGCGCTGTCACCGCTGTGGCGGGCGTTAAGCGAAAGTTTTTTCGAAACCATCGCCCGCTCTGTTCCAAAGTCTCCACTTGAACATCTCCGGATTTGGCAAGTCCGGAGATATAGGGTATTTGAAATTCCAGACCTTCGGACATGCTTTGCCACCCAAACGAATTCTCCTGCCCGGCCTGCGCATAGGCGAAAGCGAGACATGGTTCATGAATCATCTGCCCGAAAAACCATCGAACCCAGTCCGGCGATCTTCCTCCCGGTGCGTAGATGGTTTCCAAAGTGATCACTCCTTGCGTGGAGCCGCCGGTCCCTTCGATGTATTGATAGATTGGATCGCTTCCGAGCATGCGAAAGATGGGTATGTCTATCTGCCCCCGCTCCGTTTGAGCGGGCATGTAGGCGTTCAGGCGCGAAGGGTAATAGGCTTGGTTCCAATATCCGCCCCAAAGCGTGTAGCCATCCGTGCCGATCTGATCCTTGCAGTTGCACGATGCAACCACGCCGTATTTTTCCGCCATGTAGGCGAGGGTCACTTCGTCGATGTACCAAGAGCCGACGGTCGCGGGGTGTTTGCCGAATATGGATTTGAAGTCCTCCATGTATACATCCACAAGTTTTCGCCTCTCTTCGGGCGTGTAACCGGGGGAGAACCCTATATTCGCCTGCCAGTCCCATGGGAACCGTCCTCGCCACTTCATGCCCGCATTCTCCACCAATGGCTGAGGGATCTCCCACCATGCGCCGATCTCGTACTCCTCGGTCAAATTATCCTTGAGCAGTTTTTGATAACGGGGATTTATCAGAGCGTCGTACTGAAGAGCGAACGTGGCGGGAAGATGGTTCGCCAGCAGGAGTTCAATTTGATGCTTCGTCGAGTCGAAAAGGATGTCCTCGGAATCGGAGATGCGGGAATCGGAGTTTCGTATGAAGTTGTAGATATTCACAATCCTCGGGGATTTATCGGTCATCGCGCGTGAGCCCGCCTTTCCTTTAGGTGTATCATCCTCGATTAGAGCGGCGAGAGAGATAGGCGATGAAAGCGAAATCCAGACGCCTAAGGTTGCTCCTATGAGGTTTCTGCGTGTGATCTTACTGTCTGTTTGTGAAACGATATTTTTTTTCATTTGATGTTTCGCCAAAAATAGAATGTTAGTACGATGCCTTTTTCCCTTGGAAACTGGAAATGAATGGTGTTCGAAGACGAAATTAAGTTTACCACACGTAGGTTTCAAGGTCATTTGCTCATAATCATATTCATGAATGCCAATTCATATAATATTGTGGTATATGTGTAAAAGCAGGAAAGGGGTTCGGGGTGTGAGTTCATGTGTTTAAGAGAGGAAGGGAAATTTTGACCACATTTGAACAGGCTTTTCAAGGGTTGGAAAATCAAGCAACGGTGATGCTAAAAAAGACAAGCCAATTGGCTTCCTTAGCCAAAAAGTTCCATAAGGCAACTCAGGATGGAAATATCCAGTTAATTCGTAAATTTGCCGATCAATTGAACGAAGCTGTAAAATCCGCTGAAGAGGAGATTGACCGAGTAATCTCGCCTTGGCCTTTTACACCAGAGGAGGAGGCGAATTATCTCAAAGTAGAATATATCTCCGAACTACTCGACATGGCGAGACAAGCTGATGTTAAGATTTTTCAGGATGCGGATCGCCTAATTGTATTTCCATCCGTCTTGCAGATTTTGCCGTCTGACAAGGCTGTGAAGATCGATCGTAACAAGGTTGCCACCATTCGACCTTCAAAAATGGTTTCCTTGTTAAAAGAGCATCAAACAAAAAAGCCGAAATTCGTCAGCGAGCGGTTTCTTGAATCAGTCTACAAGTCGTACAAAATGCTCACCGGTAAGGATGAAGTTGGCAGGGTGGTGGCGCTTTACAAAATCTACGATGCTTTGACCCTCGCCCCTGGCTCAGCACAGGAGTACAGTAAAAGCGATTTCGCTCGCGATCTGTATCTTCTTGATCGCAGTGGATTACTTTACACGAGATCGGGAGCCAAATATCAGTTTTCCGGCAGTACCGGTACGAAAAGTTCCAACTCTCGAAACACCTTCACCTTTGTCAGTCAGGACGGGGAGATGATTATTTATTACGGTATTCAATTCACGGAGAACAGCCAATGACACCTACTTTGGAATCCGAAGAATGGCTTCGGTTTATGCGAAACGAATATCTCGATACCTTTGTGAAGGAAGGTGGGGCTACGATAAAATATCCGATTGCGCTAAGAGAGGAGATCATCCCTTCATTGCGCGATGGGCTTATTCGGAACGCCGAGGAAAGTGGATATTTGGTGGCTCATGTGGATGCAGCGAATACTAAAGTTCAGATGATGGATCAGATTTTCTTCAGGATTGCGGAGCAGATTCCCTGGAGGATAATATGTGAAAAGGTCATTCTGAAATTAGCTGCCCAACACGGATATATAATGCCATTGGATGGAGAAAAACCCTTGATAATTCGCATAGCGGAAGCGAATCATGTGACTGTGGAAACGGTTCAATTGAGTATTCGACCTTTGATAGAGAAAAACATTCTCAAATATTATAAATACGCTAAGGAATTTCGTATCGCATTAACGCATCTTTGCTCGATGATTCTAGCCAAGGAATCTGATATGGATTATATGGAAGCAATCCTGATGGCATGGCTCACCGGTAAGCTTAGAAGTGTCAGTGATTTGAAAAGTTATGGGATTTATAACCGAATTAATCGAACCAACGCTCGTTTTATGTTTGAGTCTCTATTGCGATGGATCCGATTTGGGGATTATTCTGGATTGATGGTTGTCATGGATATCCGTAGGCTGTCCGTAAGCAGAAACCCTCGCAATGATAAACTTTATTACACCAAAGCCCAGCTTTTGGACGCATATGAAACATTGCGTCAATTTATGGATAGTTTGGAACGTTTGAAAGGATTTTTCATGGTGGTAATTCCGGATATCGATTTCATCAATGAAGATTCTTTTAGCAGAGGAATTGGGCTTTATCAGGCGTTGCGATTCCGTGTGGTGAATGAAATTCACGATCGCGAAAGAGTAAATCCCATGGCCACAATGATTGAAATTGGTTGATATGAGGGAGAGAACATGAACAATTCAGCTAGAGCCAAAGAATGTAGGAGCGCCATAGAGGCTCTTCGTTGCGGAGTGCCTAATCGCGATGCGGTAAGAATACTTGGTTGCAATCAGGAAGAGATTGAAAAGCGATTTCTGGCGATGTTGGACTCCGATCCATATACGGATCAATCATCGTCAGGTCTTTTGATCTCTGCGGATTTCGGAAATGGCAAATCCCATCTTCTCAAATATCTCGAGGAGATCGCAATATCCAGAAACTACGTGGTGAGTCGCTTTCTCGTCGGAAAAGAGACCCCCCTTTACGATTCCTCCAAGATATTCGCGGCAGCTATGGAGAATGCAGTCCTGCCGGATGCCACGGGTCGCGCTATTCAGGAGATCGCATTTCGTTTGAAACCCAATACTCAATCCTATGCCGATTTTTATCATTGGGCGCATCAAAAGGAGGGTAATGCGCTTGGCGATATATTTCCAGCAACTCTCATTCTACATGAACGTACAAGCAATCCTGAACTCAAGGAGGAGATCGTCAATTACTGGGAAGGTCAAAGACTGGCGGTGAAAAAAATTAGGGATGGCTTGCGTCAAATTGGTCAACACTCAAATTACACCATTAAAACTATTCCCGCTCGCACTCTTGCCCTTCAAAGGTTTCGATTTATTTCCCAACTCATAAGGGCTGCGGGATATCGAGGGTGGGTTTTACTCATCGACGAGTTGGAGTTGATCGGCAGATACAGTCCATTGCAAAGGGCGAAATCCTATGCCGAAATAGCGCGTTGGATGGGAAAAAATTTAAACGAATCACCCGCCGGAATCCTAACCGTTTTGACGATTGCGGATGATTTCTCCGAGGCGGTTCTCGTGGATAAGGGCGATTTGAATAATATGGCGCAAAAGCTAGCGGACAAGGATAGCAGTGAATACAGGGATATGATTCCTCGGACGGAGGAGGGAATGCGCCTCATTCGGCGTGATGCAATTCCTCTGTCCGTACCCGATAAGATCGTTGTTGAACAAATCTACCTGCGAACAAAAGAGATATATGACGCCGCATATCAATGGAATCCTCCGGATATCCCTACACCGGATATCATTGCATCCAGAAGAATGCGCTCCTATATTCGACGATGGATCAATGAATGGGACCTTAGACGCATCTATCCCGGTGTGCAGATATTCATCGAAGATGAGGATATCCACTCCATTTACACAGAGGATGACAGCTTAGAGCAATTCGTCGTTATCGAACCGGAGGAAGAAGGCTGATGTCTAATCCTTTCAGTATTCTCGTAAGGAGACATGCCATTCAATAAAAGGTGATATGATCTCTCTTCAATCCTTATGGGAAGAGAGAATATATTCATAATCGAAGCTTAAAACCTATCCTTTGGTTATTTGCGGTCTCACCTCTCCATCCAGACCGAACTCCACTGGCAACGCGCCTGGCCTTTCCCGAAACGGGGCGTTGGCGTCATTGCCGAAAAAGGTCGACCACCACTTGCCGCGTATGTCCCGGAAGAACATATTGTGCCCGCCATGCGGAACCGCCAAGTATCGCTTGCCGTAGGGACCGCGAATTTTGTCCGCAGTGGCGGAGTAACAGTGATATTCGCCTTGAGTGAAATCCGCACAGGAGAGATGGTATCGTCCGTTTGACTTGAACAGATAAACCCCTTCGAAACCCACCTGCTCCGCATCCGAGGGATGAAGCAATTGAGGCGCCTCAGCCAACCCGCTCATGTCTTCTTTCATCCTTGCGATTTTACCGTTCTGATACAGGAAATATACCTCGCCGTCATCATCTTCGAACAGCGACGCATCAATCTCGGGAGTGAGCGGCCCCTCCGGATGCACATCCACGTAAGGACCTTCGGGCTTTCCCGTAACGCTTTTCAGGATGCCTGTCCCGCCGTAATTCACACAGTATGCTATCCAGTAATTCCCATGAATGTAATGAATCTCCGGCGCCCAAATAGCCTGATGACCCTTCATCTCCTTTTGCCATGTGACATTATCCAGGAAACTCCACACCAAGCCCATAGGCTCCCATCTCCGCATGTCACGCGATCTCCATAAACGTATGCCGTCGTTTGTTTGCCACCAGGTCGGCGCACCGGTGGTGCCGGTGAGATAATAGGTTCCGTTCACCTGGCAAATGCAGGTGTCCCGCAATGGATAACCGAAAAGGGGAATGAGGGATTGCACCCCGGGAGCGTCCGCCACGGTTCGAATGACCGCAACCTCCTCCGCGTCGTAGGGAGAATTATCCGGATGGAGAAGATCGTGGAACCATACCTTCGGTTCCGGAGCGTTTGGCTTCGACCACCATGGGAACTGCGCCTGCGAACGCCCGTTAACCAATCCCCAACTTAGGCATCCCACGCGGAGTCTCTTGAACAGAGGGAAATCCGTCGCCCAGTTGCCACCGAGGAGTCGTGACATCCATTCCGTGCAGATGACCGGTCTTCCAAGCGCGGAGTACTCCTCAATCCTTTTCAGCATCGCTGTGTAATCCACATATGCGTGGAAACTGACCACATCCGACAGGGCAAGTTGGGCGTCCTTAATTCCCGTCAGTTCCTCGTTCCAAATGCCGCAAGTCAGGGGTTGCTCGTGATGCACCTCTCGCGCCCAACCGAATGCGGCTTGCATTAGGGGAAGGCTTTTCTCCCCCATGCCGGAGTTTCCAGGTTCGTTATACAGGTCCCACATGAGAACGCGTCGGTCCTTACCGAACGATCCGATGATATCCTTTACGTATCGCTCCATAGCCGGCCATGCGGATTGATTGACAACCTCTTTAAGACCTGGACTGGGGGTCCAATTGGAGAGGATCATGCCAGGAATGGGGTCGCGCTGCTTGCCTAAATAGGGCTCGCTCTGGAGGGGATCGCCGAAGGCGCAGTCGTCAAAGAGAACGAGAATGGTGGATAACCCGTGCTTGTCGGCGATGTCGAGAAACCTTTCCATCCGCTCCTTCATCCCCTTCGGATCGGCTTTCCACACCAGATACTGCATGAACACGCGCAGGGTGTTGAAACCGAGGCTCCGCCCAAGGTAGAGTTCGCGATCAATGGTTGGCGCATCGAAGGTTTCCGCGGACCAAATCTCCGTGTCGTTTCCCGCCGTGCTGGGCACGAAGTTGAAGCCGCGAAGCCACGGTAAGAGGCGATACCAATTCCATGCGCGTTTTTCCGACCATCGCCCGTGCGGATCCGCTGCGGAAGCAATGGTATCGTTGGATGGGGCGTTTGCATTCGCCATGCGAGATCTCCCGATCGGGGGAATAAGGTTTTGAGGTATGAATCCGAGAGAAGCCAGTTCGACCCCCGATTTAACAAACTCCCTTCGTGTGCAGCCCTTCGCCGTGTTGTTCGAAGTCATTGCGTCACTCCTTGTTTCTTATTATGCACTATCAAGGCGATTTTGCCGCGCACCGCCGTGTACAAATGAGATTGATCCCTCGTTTGGAAAAGCCTTACCCTCTGGAAGAGAGCATGAATCGCCGGGACATTCGTCAATTCAGTAACCAAACATCCCACGTATATGATTGTAATTGGTGCGAGCGCTAGAAGAAAGGGTTCCATCAAAAGGAATTGAGATGGCTGAAAGGCATAATTGTCTGCGTTGTTAGACCATCAGCGTCATGATGCGACAAACTTTATGAAAAGATTGGGGGATAGGTGCTAATTTGGATGGATTGCCGTTTGAAGATTATCCATGAAGGCTTCATCGGATTGCGGATTATTGATGAAGATTTACAGCATGGCCGAAACTCAGGCCCGCAACTGTCTCCACCTTTTTGATTGCGGTACCGATTGACAGAATTTTCACAATCAGTTCGGAGCCATATTTACCGTAATCATTCACGTCCATTTCGCGTTTTTCAAATTCAGTCTTTATTTGAACTCCCACCATTCCGTCGGCTTCCATCGAGATTGCATCCAAATTCATACGATGCACGGCAATATCTCGTGACTTCGTTATCCCTTTCGTGAAATCTTTTTTAGGACGTCTATAATTCCGCCTGACTTGCGAACTTGATGGAAATAATCAATGTGCTTCATTGGTTCTATCCAATAATATTACAGAGATGAAGGAAAATATAATATATCGGTTACTTTCTTGAAAAGCGTATTCCTAATGGAGACGTTTGGTTGAATTATACACCATCCTGATATCATTCCCCTGCCGGGCATCTTAGGTGTTTCTCTCCCTATCAACGCGGATGGCGTTCGGGATTATGGAAACATCGCAGTTGGAATCCTCGTACAGTGCTTTACTTTTACGGATTGCGAATTTTGTGTGATCCGCATAGGAAGTTCCATGCGATTTACGTGGCGTTGAAACGCGGATACGCATACGTAAATTCACATTGATTTGGGCGGACGTTTTCGATATGGAATAGGACTGACATAAGATGATAACGGAGAATAATCCCACCGGGGCGGTGAAATGGCGCAGGTGTTCCGTGGATCAGGCGGAGCTGCGCAAGCTATACGAACGCAGCGATGTTCTCGGCGCATTGCAGACGCTGGGGTATTTGGGGGTGATAGTCTTCTCGGGATGTCTGGCGTATTACTCCGCATATCATTTCCCCTGGTATGTCACGCTTCTTCTGGTATTCATGCACGGCACCTTTTTTGCCTTCCAGATCAACGCTGTGCATGAACTGGGGCACAACACCGTTTTCAAAACGAGAACTTTGAACAGTTTCTTCGAGCATCTTTTCGCCTTCCTGGGGTGGATCAATCACAGGATGTTTCAAATGAGCCATGTGAGACACCATCGCTCCACTCTCCATCCGCCGGATGATTTGGAGGTGGTGGTGCCAATACGGCTTACACTTGAAGGGTTCCTTAAAACCGCCTTCGTCAACCCAGTCGGGATTTGGTACGCTCTCAATAATCTTATCCGCATTTCGAGGGGGAGGTTTGAAGGGGAGTGGGAGTTAAAACTTTTTCCCGAGGAGGATAAGGAAAGAAGGCGGTGGGCGTCTAACTGGTCCAGGACGATCCTTATCGGGCACACCTTGATTGTTGCGTCGTCGATCTATTTCAAGCTTTGGATGCTGCCCGTCGTAACGACTTTCGCCCCGTTTTACGGAAGTTGGCTGTTCTATCTTTGCAACAATACGCAGCATGTGGGATTGCAGGACAATGTATCGGATTTCCGTTTGTGTTGCCGCACCTTCACGCTGAACCCGATAGTGCGGTTTCTTTACTGGCACATGAACTATCATATCGAGCACCATATGTACGTGGGTGTTCCATGTTATCGTTTAGCCAGGTTGCATCGACTGATTGAAAACGATCTCCCCCCATGCCCATCGGGTATCGTGGCGACATGGAGGGAGATTAGTGCGATTATGAAAAGGCAGAGAGAGGATCCTACCTATCAGTACCGTCCTCCGCTTCCGGAAGGTGCGGAATCCTAGGCGAAACGGCTTCTAATGCAGGTTGGCGGCGAGAAACTCCAAAGTCAAAGCCCATGCATATCTCGCCGAAACGGGATGATAGCTCGCTCTCGCATCGCAGAAGAAACCGTGATCGGCTTTGGAAAAAATCACACTGGTGAAATCCTTGTCGTGTTCCGTGAGGGCGTTCGTGACGATATCGATTTGATCCTTCGTGATATGCTTGTCCAATCCTCCCCAAAATAGCAGGAGCGGGCTGGAGATGTTTTTCAGCTTGTCTCCCGCCATTGCGGCTATACCACCACCGTAATAGGAGATCGACACTTTGAGAGGCACGGTGACATTCGCAAGAACGGAGACCCTTCCGCCAAGGCAATAACCCGTGGAAGCGATATGATCCTTTTTAACAGAGGGATGTCGGTTCAGCCACTCGTATGCGGTGCGGATGTCCTCCGTTAGCCCCTCGTTGGTGAGAGCTTGGGTGTGCTGCATTGCGGATGAGAAATCGGTGTAACTTCCTTCGAATCCGGGGGCGGTGCGGTGAAATAGTTCCGGAGCGACAACTCCGTATCCCTCCCTTGCGAACCTCTCCGCAACGTCTCGAATATGCGCGTTCACCCCGAAAGCCTCTTGGAAAAGGAGCAGTCCGGGAACGTTGGTTTCATTCCTGGGGATTGCCGTGTACATGTTCATGGTTTCGCCGTTCGACACTTTTACGCTTACGAATTCCGTCTTGATTTCGCTCATTTTTCGCATCCTTTGTTGTTTTTATCCGTTTTCGTATACATTACGTCATTCTCCCGGTTGATGTTGCCGAGGAGCGAACTGTCCGAATCACGAGCGCAGTGAGCGGGCATTTCGGCGAGTATGGAACCGGGCGTTTCCGGTATTCCATGGGAAGCGAAGCCAAATAGTGTAGAATCAATCCGGGAAACTTTGTTTTCGCATGAATGGGATATCAGCGAATCATGGGAACCTTCGACGCCGTCCATCACATCTCCAGTAAATAGGAACGACAAATTGGTAAAACGACTCGAGTATTTCATCCCACCTTATATAATGGATTTCTCGATCGCGGGCACAACCCTTTTAACCAACCTTCGAGCGATGGACCTGCATGCGCAACCGATGCAACTCGGAATCCTCGGCTTCGCATGGGGGTTTCCGTACGCAGTGGTATGTCCCTTTGCGGGAAAAGCTGCTGGGCGTTTTGACCGGCGAATCATTCTCATCGCAAGCACTTTGCTGTATGCCCTTTACGCCGCCCTATGCACTTTGGCGAAGCAGCCGCTTCATCTAATCCTCGCGGGGCCTGTGGGCGGAGTTGCAGCCGCTCTTTTCTGGCCGGCTTACGAGACCGTCCTGCATGACAGAGACAAGGAGGAGACCAACAGGCGCCTGTCGATTTTCAATATCGGCTGGACACTTGGTGTCATGTCCGGTGCGGCTCTAGGAGGTGCGTTTTATGAGAGGATTGGCGGTCCTGCGGAGTTCGTATTTATCGCGACGATTCTCTTTTTCGATACGCTTTACATCGCATGGGTCACTCGTCATGGCATCCCGCCATACGCACCTATCCCTCAGGAGGAGCGGAGAAAAGAGGGGGAGGGGGTGGCGGTTGCGCGTCGCATGGGATATATGCGCATGGCGTGGATTGCCAACTTCGCGTTTTGGTTCACTGGAGCGACCGCCAATACGATCTTCCCCAAACTGGCTAGATCCCTGCATATCACGGATGCGATGATCGGATTGATCATGGCTTCCGTGTGGGTGATGCAACTTCTCGTCTTTTACACCCTGTCTCGCACGCTACGATGGCATTACCGAATCGCCCCCATGCTTTTCCTCCAGTCCATTGGCGTAATTGGCATACTCTTAGTGGCGTGGGGAGGGGTGGCAAGCGTTTTCATTTTGGCTTTCATGCTAATGGGTGTTGCACGAGGTCTCACCTACTCCTCCAGCCTTTTTTACTCCCTTGACACAAATGCGGCGGAGAGTGGGAACACCGGTTTGCATGAAACAATCGTCGGCGCCGCCTATCTCTCCGCCCCTCTTGTGGCGGGATATTCCGCTGCTGGAATATCCCTCCGAGCCCCCTTTGTTATCGCAATTGGATTATGCATCCTTGGAATGGGGCTGCAAATCATCCTTTGGAGGCAATTACCCGCAAACGTCAGTCTAACCTAAGAATACGCTTGACTCGCTTGGCAGCCCGGTATGTTCTGGTTCAGTTCCCCACGTCTATGGCGCCGCCAGGGTTCTGTCCATTACAGCCGTTGGTGATGCAACTGCCGTTCGCCCACGATACTAACGGCCAGTTCAGGTCCAAGTTGTCACCGGTTTCACCTGTCACCGCATCGTTATTGTTCGCATGCAGGAATTTGGCGTGGCCATCGAAGAAGACGGCGTTGAAAACATGCGTATGTCCCAAGTTAGTGTCACCGCCGTTCCACATCCCGTATTTTTGCCCATGCCAGTCCCAAAGATCCGAATAAACGAAAAGCTGAGCGGGATATTGAATATCCGATTCCCTTAGATTTCCGCCGGTTACCGCGTGATACCATCCAATGAAATAACGGTAATAGTAAGAGCCCATTTGACTGGAATTGTGACATAACGGACAGTTTCCGCTTGGCTGCCATTGGCTTACTCTTCCCCAATAATCCCCTTGATCATCATCCGGACAAATAAACATCTGGTTGTTCTTGGTATAGGGATAGAGCATGTATTGGCTTCCGAAATTAAGCATCATGCCGATATCGGAGCCATTGTATTGAATGGTGGGGATGATGTCCGATGCGCAATAATAGGTTTGATCGTAATCCTGTTCATACATGTTGTAGGCGAGTCCGATTTGACTTAAATTGCTAAGGCAACTTATTTGACGCGCCTTTTCCCTCGCTTGGGCGAAAACAGGGAACAATATCGCTGCGAGGATAGCGATAATAGCTATTACCACAAGCAGTTCAATCAGTGTAAAACCTCTCATTACTCTCGAAGCACGCATTTTCTTTACCTTTCCCAAAATAGCGGCAAATTCACGAGGAAAATGCCATCAGCGATTCATCCAAAGTGACGGCGCCAGGGATATTACAACTTAATACGATTATCTACCTACAGGTGCTCCTGGAAGATGCACTTGACCAGGCATCGGGATGTTACTGTTTGTCTTTGGAACTGGGGTCATGTTCACTTTTCCAGGCATTGGAACCGGCGCATTGGAAGAACCCGATCCAAATGAGTGAAACAAACTCACAATCAATATCAACACCGCCACGACGACTATGATTATCGCGGCTTTCATATTGATTTGCCCGATTTTCCCAAAATCCATTAGATATCACTTCCTTTCATTCGTTGAAATATGTTGCATACTCTTAAATATAGTGGAAAATCAGCAATTCCGCTATCCTATCATATGAAAGATGTCCAAGCATGCATCCCAATGATATAAAATGCGCTTTGTAGTAAGGTAATGAAAAAAAACCCATGTTATTGTCTGTCTAATCCCCCAAGCATATCCAATGGATACATCAATCCCATATTATAAGCTGTTAGCAAGAACAGCTATATGGATGTATTCGAGTCGTATGAAAAGTTGAATGACAAACAATAATACAGGTTTTTAGCGTCGGCGATGTATTTTAACGCCTTCGAGATGAGACATTTTAAAAGAATGAAATTAATTGCATCGAATCAAAACTCACATTATTCCTTTCGTGGATGTCAAAGCGGATACGATGAATATGATGAGGCTAGTATACGCCTGCAATATGAAAATGTCAAGGTGTTTTTAGATAAAGTCTGACAATTTCATCCGAATAATCGCCTCGAGACGTAATTTCGTTGATTGATTCCTTCAAACTACACCGGACCTTCCCGTTTGTTTGACAAATGTTGCGCCCGAAGCCTTTCGATTGGCGATGAGGATATGTTAGCGTACGATCCAACATATCCTCCCGTTAACGGAAACCCCCTAAGGCAGTTTGTTGCCTGCGGAGAGATAGATATCGTACCAATCCGTGCGCGACATCTCAATGGAGGAGGCTTTGCATATATCCTTGATTCGCTGTGGATTCATGGTGCCGATTATGGGTTGCATTTTCGCCGGATGCCTGAGGATCCATGCTATTGCGATGGCTGTGTTGGGCACGCCGTACTTCTTCGACATCTCATCGATCTTCGCGTTCAACTCTGGAAACTTCTCATTCCCAAGAAACACACCGCTGAAAAACCCGTATTGGAACGGTGACCAGGGTTGAATGGTGATCTCCTTTAGCCGACAATATTCCAAAACTCCGCCGTCTCGGTTGATGGTGGCTTCGTTTCGCATGTTTACGTTCAAACCGGCATCAATCATGCCGGTGTTGGTGATACTCAATTGAAGTTGGTTGGCGATGATCTTTTGGTTTAGATATCTGCCTAAAAGCTCCATTTGCATCGGATTTTGATTGCTCACCCCGAAATGGCGCACTTTCCCGCTGTTGTGTAATATGTCAAAAGCCTCCGCGACCTCCTCGGGCTCCATGAGTGTGTCCGGGCGGTGTAATAGAAGCACATCCAGGTAATCCGTCCTGAGGCGTTTCAGAATACCCTCCACGGAGGAGAGAATATGCTCCTTGGAAAAATCGTATTGTCCGTTTCGAATTCCGCATTTGGATTGCAGGATGATTTTCACTCTCGCGCCCGGGTAAGCGCTTAAGGCTTCGGCGAATTTCTCCTCGGCGGAGCCTCCTCCGTAGATATCGGCGTGGTCGAAGAAATCGATCCCCTCGTCAATTGCGGTTTGGATCACTCGATCCGCCTCGGTAACCGATAATCCTCCCATCCTCATGCACCCGAGAGATATCTCGGATGCGGTAAAGCCCCCGTGCACATACTTTATTCTTTTCATGCTTCTTATTCCTTTCGGCTTTTCGTAAATACTACCCGATGGAGTCTCACCATTCGCTCAGCATCCATCGCGCCCATGAACCATTTACCACTCTGAAAATTCACGATTCCGTCATAGGATTTTGAAATCGTCTTGACGATCCTTGTAAAAAGTGTTATTGTATTTCATACGTTTGAGAATCTTCCCGTATCAATTGGGATTGCGGGCGGAAGGAGTACCAATGCAGTATTCCATTATCGGCATGGATGGGCGTCAATATGGACCTGTTGACGTGAATGTATTGTATGAATGGGCTATGGATGGAAGAATTCTTCCCAACACGAAAATCATTGATCATACCACCAACACCACTTTTGTTGCGAGCAACATGCCGGAACTATCCGCTGTGTTTTTCACTGCGAATCAGCACTCCTATCAGCCACCCGCTCCTCCTCCCCCTGGGGGACATCAATATTATCCGCCGCAGTATCCCAATATCCCTAATCCTAATCCGTATGGAAATGTGCAATACAGACAGGATGGCAAGCCATACAAAAACAAATATATCGCCGGGCTATTGGGGATATTTCTTGGCGCGTTGGGGATACATCGTTTTTACCTAGGTTACAATAGTATTGGTCTCATCATGCTCTTTGTTACGCTTATTTTGGGTTATTTCGGCGGCGCAATGGCTATGGCGATTTGGGGAATCATCGACGGCGTGATGTGTCTCACCGGGAGCATGCGCGACGCGGACGGATACCCCTTGATAGGATAAACGGATCCTGCAAGGAATATTAATTAGGACAGGTAATCGCAAAAGTCGTTTTCAGATAATCATCTAACGGAAAAGGAACGATCTCCTTATCCAAGTTCTGAATTGTGCAATTACCCAAGGATAAATCAAAATGGCTTACAACGTGATAGGTGCCGACGGGCATGAATATGGTCCGGTTGAAATCAGTATGTTGCAGCAATGGGCGCGAGAAGGCCGCATTCAAGCCAACACGATCGTAACCGATATGGAAACCGGGGTTCAATATCAGGCGAATCAAGTACCTGAACTGATGCCTTTGCTCCCGTTTCAGCCCATTAATCCCGGTGGATATCCAGGATACCCAGGGTATGTTCCGCCGGGGCAGGGAGTGTATTCGCCATACGCTCCTACCAATAAATCCACAAAAAGCAAATTGGTGGCGGGGTTGTTGGGGCTGTTTTTCGGCAGCTTGGGCATTCATCGCTTCTATCTCGGTTACACCACAATTGGTATTCTTCAGATTATTGTAACCTTTGTCACGTGCGGATTCGGCGGCATCTGGGGGTTTATCGAGGGGATAATGTGCCTGACTGGGAACATCCCGGACGCCGATGGACGCCCCCTCGACGACTAAAATTCCATTCCTCCTGTTGGTTGACTTACGGACTGGGACGATAAACGTGCGCGTCCTATGTTTGTAAACAGCCATAAATTCGCGACGCGATAGGTGCGTGCAAAAAGGATGAAGATGCGAAACAAGGGAATTTCCCTGTATGTTACACCATAAAAAATATCCGATGGTTTTCCTTGCCCTCCTCTCCCTCGCTTTTTCAGGGGGATGCGGGAACAGATCCTTGCCACCCGGCGTGACGGAGATCGTCTACTGGACGGGATGGTCCGGGCATGAATTCGACGTTCAAAAGCGTTTGATCAATGAATTCAATAGAACTCATCCAAATATTTATGTCCATATGTTATCCCAGTTCGGTACGAGCGGTTACGAGAAAGTGCGGATCGCTTTCGCCGGTGGCGACACTCCTGACGTGATGTCCACGGTTTGGGCGGATGAACTGGCGGGATACGCCATGCGGGGAGCGCTTACCCCATTGGACGGGTATCTGAACGCCGCCGGTAGGGATGTGGACCGTGAATACACTCCCGGCGTCGCCAAAATGCTGCATGTTGGGAATCATGTGTATGCGCTTGCTGCGAGCACCAATACCAATTTCATCGCCTATAATCGCAAAATATTTCAAGAATCTGGGTTGGACCCCAACGATCCGCCTACTACCATAGCGGAGCTGGACAAGGACGCTTACGCCTGTACGAAGTATGATTCCAACGGGAATTTCATTCGCTATGGTTTTCGCCCTTCAGGATTGAATATGTGGGCGTACGTCTTTGGGGGGAGATGGTATGATCCGAAAACGGGGCAAATCACCGCCAATGACCCGCACAACATCGCCGCATTAACTTGGCTTGCTTCCTATGCCAAAAAGTATGATATCCGCAAAATGCAGGCTTTTCAAACCACGTTCGGCAGCGATGAAACGGCGAACGGACCGTTTTTCGTTGGCAAGGTGGCGATGTGGAGCACAGGAGAATGGGCGGAGGAGTTCATTCGACGATATGCTCCCAACCTGGATTGGAGTTGGTTTCCCCTCCCTTACCCTCCCGGCGGACGTCCGGACTGCACCACGGCGGGCGGAAGCGTGTTTGTCATTCCCTCAGCGTGCAAGCATAAGAAGGCGGCGTGGGTATTCCTGAACTGGATCACCAGTCCGCACGCCGTAAGCGAGTTCTGCCAAGGCATAAAAAATGTTCCGCCGTTGATATCCGTGGAGAAAGAGCCGGTGTTTCAAAAAGATCCATTATTCCGTTTCGCCATCAAAATCGCGCAGGGGAAAAACTCCTTCGGTCCGCCGCCGCTTCCCATATGGCCCACCTACAGTCGGGAAATTAACAGAGTGGAAGATTTCGCGGTTTTAGGCGGGGAAGACCCAAAGACCTTGTTGGATGACCTCCAACGGAGAATGGTTCGTTTGGAGAATGAAACCATGCGAGATTTGCAAAACAATTGATCTTTATCGATGTGAGAATCCATTGAAGCCTCGTTTACATCTGCGAGGCTTCAATTGGATACGTCGTTTGAGGAGGCGTATGATGCGTTTCTTTGAAGGGAAATGGATTTGCGGGAACGCTTTGCGGATAAGGTGTACTCTCTTCGTTGTTATATGGGTGGTTTGCGTAACGCATGCTTACGCGCGGATATCCCCGCAACTATGGCGACAATCGCCATTGAGCGTGATCAGCAGTGAACTGTCTCCCGCAATTCTCGTTCATTCCACGGCGAAAAGGATTTCTCTTTTCGGAAATCTTCATCTTTGGGGCTTGGGAGAGCCCGCGCATCTCGCGATCGACACGAAGCGAGGAATTCGTGTGATAAATCGACGGATCGGTTCCGTTGTGAACCTGCCGACGCCTCAGATGTCCGCGCCATGGATGCTCGTTTGGTTTCACGGAGCGACAGGATGGACGAAATGGGATTCGGCTTGGCTGGTGGTGTGGCAACATCGTCCTGATTATGGGACATTGGATTCCACCGGACTGCATGGGACCGTGCAGGGTGGCGTAGGATATGTGGCGCTGATGCCTTTATATGGATTATACAAGCCCCGCACCGCCTCATGGAGGACACTGCCGCCCGATGTGGCGAGCAAATGCGCATTCTGGAGCCGCGCATTGCTGCGCTATCCCGTGAATTGCGAGGAGACATTTCGAATCGATCCTAAGAAGGATTCCGTGGTGATTCGGGATCAATTCCGTTGGATTGAATGGCGGGATGATTGGCGCACTCAACCCTTGAAATTCGCCCCTATTTCACCGACTCTCGCATTGGCGTATATCGGCGGGAGAATGCCCGTCAATTTTACCAGGAAAGTGTACAATCCGGGCCTGTTTACCCCTTACGGACCCTATATGGGATGTATGAATTGCGACTCTTACGAGGAGTATTTTCCGGTGCTTCATTACATCACTCAAACGGAGGATGTGCGAAAGCCTAATCTCAACGATCCAATTGTGGCGCAAGCCTATGCAAGATTGCTGGACGCCATGCGCAGCACTTTTATCAACCCTGATGGGCTTTTCCATCAGGATTTCGGCGATCCCGTGAATTTCAGCCAGCCCCCTCCGCAAATATCGGATGGCGGCAATACTTGCTGGGCTCTGATGAGCGCGCAATACTACTGCCGAGCTTTACCCTACCTCTCCTCCGATCTTATATCTCAAACCAAAGCGCGATTGCACCGTTATTTCGCCGATTGGGTCTTGCAGCCGGAACGATACAAGCCATTCAAAGGAAAGCTTCTTTTGGTAGGCCCGGGCATTGGGACTTGGGGCGGGTATGACGACGCGGGAAAGTTCAGTTCAAACGTACTGACCACACTTTGGGCGTATGCGGAGTATTCCGGGGATTGGTCTTTGATCGGGCGGAGATGGCACATCATCAGGAAGCTTTTTATTACTCCGCGCGAATGCACATGGAGAGGGTTTGGCAGAGATTTCATAGCGGAAATGGGGGACGAGGCGTCACCGCCGCTCGCGTACGCACGTATGGCGTATCGGATAGGGGACAAGGCGGGCTTCGCCTGGGGGGCGTACATCTTCGTGAGAGAGTTGACGCATTTGATCGTCAAGCAGACTGGCGCTCGGTATTTCGTGAAGCGCCAACCTATCAATAGCTTGGAAAAGATGCCGAATGACGTGTATCTCACGAATCTCTGGGGGGATACCGCCGGCTGGCAAATCGATGGTCCGACCTATCCGGAACATACAGGTGAGAGACAATACACCAATCGATGGGTGCGATTCGGTGATCCGGATGTTGCGCGGTTCTTGCGCGACCATACGGAGGATTTGATTCACAAGGAGCTTAACGGACTTCTCTCAAGCGGACGCTTCACCACCGACCGAAAGAACTCCTTGGATGACCCGCATATTCTTCCTTCCATGGTGCGCCTGCGCTCTCTACTACTCGATGAATCCCCCGATCGCCTTGCGGACATCACCCCCGTGAACGCGAACGTGTACCCGAACAGCGGGGTGGTAGCCTATTGCTCCGCGTTTCTGCGCACAAGCCGTCCCGTTCGATATGAAAACATTATTCCGGAAGCTAAAACCAAAACCGGGTGGCTGGAGGGATTGGAGAGAAGCAGACCAAAGGATGAACCGATTCTGGATTGCGCTGTGAACTGGATGGACGGCGCCAATCCTGTTGCGCACACTGTCGCTATAACTTGGTGGGGCTGGAGACCTCCCGTGACGGATGCGAATATTCCTGGAGGGGATAGGTGGTCGTTCGGGCAGATTCTGAGTGACCGGGAAAATCTTCCTGCGACGGAGGAGAGGCTTTCGTGGAATAGCGCCGCGATCGTCTGCGCCTCGGGTGATCGTTAGACGGATCGAGTTAAATCTCTTGAGTAAAAAGAAGCGACAAGATTTAAATCAAACCATCCGAAATGTTGCAATTCCCTGTGGAATAAGCGTAAAATCTCTGATAGACCGACAGTCACTTCTTATATCCGGATAATTGCAGAATTATCATCGCGGAAATCATAGGTATCCTATGACGCGTGATGATCGACCATTTTCCATAATTTTTGCAATTTTCCCGTATCGTCAATACGACAACGACGCTAGAAAAAGGATGGATGACATGGCAAATTCAGAAGGCAAGGTTCGAGTAGGATTTATCGGGTGCGGCGGTATCTCTCATGCGCATCTGGAGCATCTGGCTGTGGCTGAAGACGTGGAATTGGCGGGTTTTTGCGATATTATCGTGGAACGCGCAGAGAAGCATGTGGAGAAGTACGGCGGCAAGGCGTATGACGCAGCGGAGAAGATGTTCGACGACCTGAAACTGGATGCGGCTTATATCATGATTCCGACATACGCTCACGGCGCCCCGGAACGCACCTGCATCAAGGCTGGCGTTCCGTTTTTAGTGGAGAAGCCAATGGGGTTGTATCCGGATGATCTTAGAAAGCTCTCCAAGGAGGTGCAGGAATCCGGTTTGATCACATCCGCCGGTTTTATGAACCGATACAGGAAATCCGTCAACAGAGCCCGTGAACTGTTCCAAAGTGACACCCCCATTTTAATGGACGGCGCATGGATTGGCGGGCCACCGCTACGGAAAGAGGGGGATTATTTCGCCTCCGCGCCTATCGGGCAATGGTGGCCAATAAAGGCCAAGAGCGGAGGGCAGTTTGTGGAGCAGGTGATCCATACCGTTGACCTCGTCCGCTATCTTGGAGGTGACGTGGTGGAGGTGAGTGCGTTCGCGGCTCGAGGGTTCAACCAAAAGCAGGAAAGGTTGATTCAGAATTACGATATCGATGACGCCATGGTCGTTTCGATGAAACTGCCGGATGGCGGCGTGGCGAACGTGATGTCCTGTTGCGCGGCGATGACCGGCGGCGGAGTCTTCTTGAATGTCTGGGCGAGCAGACACTCAGCCAAGTTCACCGATTGGGCGCATCATGTTCAGATTCATCGCGCGGACGAGCATGGCGTGGAGGACATCAAAGGGGATATCGAACCCATCTTCCCCACCGAGGACAAGGCGTTCATTCACGCGGTGAAGACAGGAGACCCGAGAGGCATCCGGTGCTCCTATCCCGAGGGGGTGAAATCCACGCTCATCGCTCTTGCGGCGAACGAGAGTCTGGAAACAGGCAAACCGGTTAAAGTCCAATACGAATAGGTCATATTCCATGCGAATTCTCCCTTCCCGTTATGATGATGAAACGGGAGGGGAGTTTTCATATTGCGATCAAGAGAACCATTCATTACACCTCCCCTTTATATTTGATTGGATAGTGTGAGTGAAGACTAAACTATTAACTGGCGCATATCCGAACAAGGATGCGGAAAGAGACCAATGCATACAGAGACAAATCGTTCCCGTTTTTTGAAGGTGATGAACGGTGAAATCCCTTCGGATCGTTTACCGATGCTTGAATGGGCGACATGGTGGGATCAGACCCTGCGACGCTGGGAGGGCGAGGGGATGCCGAAGGGAATGGACACCGTTCAAGTCAAACTGTATTTCGACGTTGATCCCGACTATCAGATGTGGATGGCGGAGATATTGCCGGGCGCTCCCAATCCGCCGACTCGACATGGGCAGGGATGGATCGAGAACGTGGCGGATTATGATAGGCTGCTTCCCTATCTCTATCCGAATGACTATTTTGATCACGATTGGGCGAAAGCACGCGCAGAGGGGCAAAAATCCGGCGATGAGATCGTCTGGATCACCTACAACGGCTTTTTCTGGTGGCCTCGCGTTCTGTTCGGCATTGAGCCTCATCTGTTCGCATTTTACGATCAGGCGGATTTAATGCATCGGATTAACCAGGATAACGTCAATTTCATCCTCCGAAATTTGGAAGCGTTTTGTGAACTATGCACCCCGGATTTCATGACGTTCGGCGAGGATATGTCGTATAACCACGGTCCCATGCTCTCCAAGGAGCAGTTCGATATCTTTATGGCTCCTTATTATCGGCAGGTTATTCCCGCTATCAAGGAGAGAGGCATTATCCCCATCATCGACAGTGACGGGGACGTGGAAATGCTTATTCCCTGGTTCGAAGAGATCGGTCTTGAGGGCATATTGCCCTTGGAGAGAATGGCGGGCGTGGATGTCGCGCGTATTCGGAGCAAGCATCCGAATTGGAAGATGATCGGCGGATACGACAAAACCGTGATGCATCTCGGCGAGGAGGCGATTCGAAAAGAGTTCGAACGGCTCCTGCCAGTAATGCGCACGGGCAGATACATCCCCTCCGTGGATCATCAGACGCCTCCCGGGGTTTCCATGGAGAACTACCTGCTTTACTTAAGGATATTTCGTGAATATATGATCAAGGCGGTGCAATAGAATTAATCGGTCTACGCAAGCTCTTCAATTAGATTTTCGATAGACTGGATGCAATGCTCCTCCCTTTGAGCCGAATCCTCAAGGAGAGATAATTTCACCTCTTCGTCAAGTTCCATATCGGCGCATTGCATAAGATTTTGAGAAATAATCGAGTATTCGTCCGCAATCGCATTCGCCTCGGACACTGAATGTAATGATTGCGCAATCTCTCGGAAATAGTCGGCTGCTAAAGCCCGGCATTCCGACCACACCATCCCGTTCCACCACCCTCCATGTCCTCCGCTCTGCCCGTTCCGTATCGCCCTACTCCAATTGGCGTATCCATTTGGGCACACTCCATAAGGTTCCGATGTGTGCTTGGCGGGATTGCGATGGAGATTTACGGCGTATTTTAAACTCGCGATAATCGATTCCATTTGATCCATAGGCATGGATCTTTCCAACGCGTTAAATGTGACATGCACCTCACCGCCGAACTCTTCCCAATATCCAAAAGTGAGATGCGCCTGAGGGAAATCGGTGCCGCTCCACGGTTGAGACGTTAGAAATCCCGTGTCATCGTAGCCAGTGATGAGTTGGTTCTCCATGTTCAGGAGATAGCACGGAGTTCCATTATCCAGATATTCGCGAACTCTTGATTCGAGTACCTCTCTCTCTTGCTGCGAGCTCTGATTGTGATAAAACCCGAGACCATTAATTCGAATGCCCAGATTTCCGATTAACGCAAACATCGGGGCGTGATTCCAACAATAAGGGGAGCTGGGACAGAGTTCGGGATGGATGTTGAGTAGAAACGCGTGTCCGCTTGCTCCGTAAACGAAGGGAGTGGAGAAGGGTGATCCGTAATAATCCAGTGCTCCTCGAAGCGCACCCATTAATGTAGCGTTGAAGGGAGGTTGGTGAAGATTGTCAAGCTTCATGGCAGGCTCCTATTTGGGTATTTAATCACAACACTTTGTTGATTCCTTTAATCCTTTGATTGAATGAAGGCTTATTTTAATATGCAAGTAAGTGCAAAATTCGATTTCCAAGTTTATCAGAGTGTGTTGCATAAATATAATCAGAATCAGTGCGCATGCAATATATTGGATACATAATGGCTTGAATATGCATATATTGTATCAGTGTGCGGTTCAAATACATCTGTGCAACACACTCATCACCGAACGTGAAATGAGCGATAATAGCCACATTTCCTGATTTTTGCATTTACCTCTATAGATTAATCCGTGGAAACAGTGTGATTTTTGATGCGGGTAATGAAAATACAATAGGAGAGGGCGATATTCGTCTACCCACTCCTATTGCGGGAGAGTTAGGCTCCCGGACGCATCGGCGCTTTGGTGATGGGCATGGCGTTCCCATGATGACACATGTAACAGGTGGCTCGCCCGTGGAGAATCTTCTCCTTGGCGTTGAGGAACTGCACCATCTGGATCATCTGCCGTGCGATGCGCTTTGTGGGCTTAGTATCCTTTTGAAACGCTCCCCTTACATGACAGAAATCACACCGCACACCCAGGGATGCGCTAATTTCTCGCATTACCGGAATGAGCTGGGATGCGGGCAATTTTTTGAGAACCTGGATGTTTTTGAACTGTTGCGCGGCGGTGGGCTGAGAGGGAGTGGGTTTTCGCGCGAATGCGAAGAGTGTTGCAAGCAACAGGGCGGATAAGAAGAGCGCCGCCAACAACGGAGGGCGCAATCTTTTCGCTTCGACGGACATGACAGCTTCCTTTCTTTTCAGTGCGTGACGGAATAGTCTGCGGACGCTATTCCATCGATGTTGATTGTTGCTTTCGTGAGAGAATATCTCAACAGGTAAAGCATCTCAAAGCCGGTTATTTGCCGATCCGCTCCGTTTGAAATCCGCCGGGCAATATCCCCATTTCATCCAGCCATTGTTTATATTGTTGCAGATCAAACGGCGGTGTCCCTTGTATGTAGTGATTAGCGTATTTGACCTCATCCACGTTCCACGTCATCAAAATAAGACGTTGTGTTCCTCTGCTGGCGCGAATGGATCCCAACACCGTGTTCTCGTTTCCTGGGGAGGAGTACTCGCCCGCAAGTAAGTTCTCTCCCGTAACTCCATCCCAAATGCGATACTCACCGTGCGTTGAACTGCGCGAATCGTTGCCCATGACCACTCTGACGTTCCAACTGTCAGGCTCATCCACCATTAAACATACGGGCGTCTGCACGCGGCAAAGGTAGTAATAGGCGAGCTTTTTACCGAAATAGTAATCCACTACGGCGTCGGAAAACTGCGGCCAGCCATCAATCAGATTCCACCAGATAATCCCTGTACGTCTCCATTTGCGCAGACGTGTCATCTCCACGAAAAATTTTTTCGCTTCAGCCTGAGAAATCTGCGAGGCGAGTATGAAATCCTCCAAATTCTCCGGAATCGAGCCGAACAACTCTGCGATTTGATCCGCCATAAGACGCACTCTGTAGTCGTAGCCGGTTTTTCCGGGCAGTGGGTCCGTGCAATGCACCAGCCATTGAGGATTATCCCGCCAATGCCACAGTTTGTCCGGATCGAGAAACCGCCGCATGGAGCTGAGATTGGGGCAGCCGTGATACCCGATCTCGCTGGTGAAATGATTCGTGCTCTCCGTGTAGAATCGGCTTTTGTAATAATCCCGAGGGCCCCAGAGGTGCTGTTCGGGCATCATTCGGGAGTCATTCGCCGCAACCACCTCCGGCGACCAATACGGCGAGCTTGGAAGGAATGGACGATACGGGTCGCATTGATGCACCACTGCAGGCAGCACTTCCCGCGTGAGTTTGTTGTGCGCCGGGTCCAGTGAGCGCCAGCGGAAACTGTCGTCGCATTCGTTGTCGCCGCACCAGAGAATCAGGGAGCAGTGGTTGCGCAGCTTACGCACGACCGCTGTCGCCTCCCTTCGTATGATTTCCTGAAAATCGGGGGTCTGCGGGTAACAGGCGCACGCCATGGCGAAATCCTGCCACACCATGATTCCCGCTCGGTCGCAACGATCGAAGAAAGAGTGATCCTCGTAAACGTTGCCCCCCCAGCAGCGCAGAATGTTGCATCCCACATCCACCGCCAAATCCAGCATGGCATCATAACGCGAAGCATCCAGGCTGTGAAACATATCCGCAGGCGCCCAGTTGCTTCCTTTGCACAGGATGGGAACGCCGTTCACCTTGAAGAGAAACTCACCCGGCTTCTCCATGGTGGTGATGTCCGTGCGAATCAACTCGACTTTGCGCACACCGATAAAATCCGTTCGGGTATCCACCGTTTCGCCATTTCTGAGGAGTTCGACGGTGACCTTGTAAAGGTTGGGGTCTCCGTATCCACGCGGCCACCATAACTCCGGGTTGAGGATGTACGCGATAATTTCTCCGGCGGTGAATGAAACCCGCGCTTCCTGGGAAAAGTGCGATTCATTGCAAACCCCCGACACCCGGATGGAAAACTCATCCAAGTTGGTTTCATCCGTTTGGAACTGATAGCGTACCCCCAGCGTGGCTGAATTCGCGTTTGCGTCAAGAGTGTAATAGTAGACATCCAGCCACTCCGTCGGCTCATGAATGTGAAACTCCACGGGTCTCCATATCCCTGCGGATAACACTCGCGGCATAATATCCCAGCCGTAGGAGTGAGGAGCTTTGCGAATCCAGAGCTGATCCCAGGCGGGCGGGCTAGCCATCTGAGCGGGATCGTAAATATGGCGGCGTGCGGCGAGAGCGGCGGAGCCGATGCGAACTGTGAGCACATTGGCTTCCCTGGATCGCAAATAGGAGGAAACATCGAACTTGTGCTCGATAAACATATTTGCTGATTCTCCGATAAGAACGCCGTTCAGCCAATATGTTGCCATGCAATCAACACCATGAAACACCAGTTCCGTTTGTTTGCCAAACGCCTCCTCTGGTGTTTCGAATTCAGCTTGATACCACCATTCGTGCGGTTCCAAATTGCGAAGAGCAAGTACATTATCCGCGACGTAAGGATCCTTAATCTCCCCCGCGCGGAATAGGTCCAACTCCACATTTCCAGGAACAGTGGCTTCAATGGCGGAAGTATCAAGTTTCATTAAAGTCTCAGGGTTGAAAACTTCAAATGATCTCTCCACGAAATGACGTAAAATCCATTTAGCTTGAAGCGGAATTATTATCATTCCTCAAATCCTTATCCTATATGATGAAAAACTGATTTGTTGAATTATTCTTTGCATGGATATGCATGATTAATAAGATAATATTTCATCTTAGTCTATTTTTAATTTCTATTTAATCATTGCATGGATATTCTTTATACACTGGATGATATCACCATAGAGGCGATTCGATTCATTCTGATCATTCAGCATATTGATGCAAAAGTCTCTGCATGAATGTTCATAATGAATAGGATAATATATCCTTAGTATCCTCCAAGGCACGTATTCATTCAGTGTATTGATTGAAACGTTTTGCATGGATTCCCAGGATGCATAGGATGATATCCTCTTATCAATTTTCATTCCATCCTATTCATTCAGTGCATCGATGCTAAAAACCGTTGCATGGATTCCCAGGATGGATAGGATAAAAATCCCCCCAGCCCTCGTCGTTCCTCTTCCCTCAATGAATCGATGTTGGAAGCTTTGCATGGATCCTCAGGATGTATGGGATAATATCCCCTTGTCAATTTTCATTCCATCCTATTCATTCAGTGCATCGATGCTAAAAACCGTAGCATGGATCCACAGGATGGGTAGGATAAAATTCCCCAGCCCTCGTCGTTCCTCTTCCCTCAAAGCATCGATGTTGGAAGCTTTGCATGGATTCTCAGGATGCATAGGATGATATCCCCTTGTCAATTTTCATTCCATCCTATTCATTCAGTGCATCGATGCTAAAAACCGTTGCATGGA
>JAJZOL010000210.1 GCA_021811565.1 bacterium
AGGCGTTTCGCAGTACATTCATCAACTTGTCGGTATCACCGACTGCGCCAACCCGTCGCGCCGCCATCAGCCAGAATGCGATCTGTTTCATATCATCGCCGGTTTCGCATTTCAAAGGCAACCCGTATGTTTTGCGCATGCTCGCGTATAACGCCCGCCTGCGAGCGTTTAGAGGTTTCCACGCCACAGCCATGATATCCGCCATCCCGCTCGGGTACCACTCCCCCTTAAAGGGAACGATCGCTCCATCGCTTTGAACGCCGACCGCATAGCGTTTGATTTTGGGATTCCAGAGGATATTCTCAAACGAACTGTTTAACTGATCTCTCCATGTTCGCTCCTTGGTGGCGAAATCCTTGTGTCCTAACTCCGTTCCAATTCGTATCGCCGCCTTTATGCCCCTGGAAGTCTCGATATTATCCATCGCGTACATCACCGGCCATTTCGGTGTGGCACAAGTCATGCCATCGGACTGACGGGTAAGCTCCATGGCGCCCGCTATTTTTTTCACGCTGTCCCACCTCGCTTGAAGCCATATCCTCCCCGCGCCCGCCTGATATATCTTTTGAACGAGATCAAGCCATGTGGAAGCATACGAATCGGTGGAATCATAATGTCCGGTGGATTGCCATGAACTGGGTTGTCCCTTGTAATCCTCGATAATCCCGTCAGTTCCGATATGCTTTTCGTACCATCGAACCCATTTTTCCGCAGCATGAAGGTAACGTCCTTCATGGAGATAACGATATGCGGACACTAGACCGATGCCCGCCAGATTCGCGCAATACGGAGAGATATCGTTGACAGCGGGAGAGGGTCGGATCTCTCCCATCGTTATGGCGCCATCCGACGCTTGATGCTTCAATATCAAATCAGCCGCGCGTTGAACGAGGGATCGGGATAGAATCTCCGAAGAAGCGGGTGGATTAGCACGAGAAACGCCTATTATGCATACTGACAATATGATAACACTCACAATACCCATGGTTAATCGTGGAAAATGCTTCACTTTAAGATCCCTATGAATGTATTTACCAAATACGATGAATATATTACATTGATAGTCGGCATAAAAGCTTGGTTTTCTCGTACTGAATAATATCTGCATATACGAGGAGATTTAAGCATATGTCTTTCACACTTGAGTTGGGAGAATCAGCCCCGAATTTCAAATTACCCGCCACGGATGGCAAAAGCTACTCCCTATCGGACTTCAAGGATGCCGATATCCTGGTGGTCTTTTTCACCTGCAATCACTGCCCCTATGTGCGGGGATCGGATGAGGTGACACGCCAAACAGCGGAAAAATATGCGAAGGCGGGAGTTCGTTTCGTAGGAATTAACTCCAATAGCGAACAGACGCATCCGAACGATTCCTTCAAGGACATGGTGTTGAGGATGGAGGAGAACCATTTTCCCTGGGTATACCTGAGAGACGATTCGCAGGATGTCGCACGAGCGTACGGAGCGTTGCGCACCCCGCATTTTTTCATCTTCAACAAGGAGCGCAAACTGATCTACACCGGCAGAGGGGTGGATAACCCGCAGGATTCCAGCCAGATCAAAGAGAACAACCTTGAGCTGGCATTGGGAGATCTCATTCAAGGAAAGCCCGTCGGCATTCCCGTCACGAATCCAATCGGTTGCAACGTAAAATGGAACGGTCAGGATGCCCATTGGATGCCGCCGGAGGCCTGCGATCTCCTTCCAAGATGATAAGATGAAATGGGAGAAGGGGATGCCCCCCTCTCCCCTCACTCCTCCTTGTTATCCCCCGTGGCCTTCGCATAAGTAAGAAAGGCTCCGGTAAGGTTTCTCGCCTTGAACCCGTTTTGTAGGAGAATGCGGCAAGCGTAATAGGATCTTTGCCCCACCAAACAATACGCCACGATCTCCTTGTCCTTTGGCAACTCATTCAAGTGACGTCTCAACTCCGGTAATGGAATATTGATGGATCCGGGAATATACCCTTTCGCTCGCTCCTCGGGCTGTCTCACGTCGAGAAGCAGAATCTTATCGGGGTCGTAATCCTCCACCTCGTGCCATTGAACAAGGCTGATATCCCCCGCCATTACATTCTCCGCTATCATCCCCGCCAAATTCACAGGGTCCTTTGCGGATCCGAATGGCGGTGCGTAAGAGAGTTCAACTTGTGCTAGCTCATCCATCGTCATCCCCGCCTTGAGGGCTGTTGCGAGAACGTCAATCCTCTTATCCACGCCGTTCTCGCCAACCACCTGAGCGCCCAAGAGCTTGCCTGTCTCAGGCGAGAAAAGCACCTTCAAAGTCAGTCGCGTGGCTCCCGGATAGTAGCCCGCATGGTTCAATGGATGAAGGAAAACGGTTTGATAGGGTATGCCCGCTTTCTCGAGCATCTTCTCGTTGGCTCCCGTACCCCCGGCGGTGATATTGAAAAGTCTTAAGATACCGGTTCCCCATGTTCCCTCGTATTTCACATCTTTGCCAAGGATGATATCCGCCGCCATTCGGCCTTGACGATTCGCCGGTCCCGCCAATGGGATATGGCACCACTCGCCAGTCACCGCATGCCGGACCTCTATGACATCCCCAACCGCCCAAATGTGCGGGTCGCTGGTTTGCAATTTCTCGTTGACACGAATCCCGCCCAACTTGCCGATCTCCAGACCAGCCTTTTTCGCAAGATCCGCCTCTGGACGCACTCCCAAACCCAAAATAACCACATCGGCGGGAAGTCGCTTCCGGCTTTTCAAAATCACTACGGATGCCAGCGCATGTTCTCCATCATTTGGCTCCGCGAAGGACGCCACGCCGTCGCCCAGATAGAGATCCACTCCGTTGAGAGCAAGCTCCTCATGCAGCCAAACCGCCATGTCCATGTCAATGCTGTTCATCACCTGAGGGAGAACTTCCGCAATGGAAACGTGGATGCCTCTCCGATGCAACTGCTCCGCCATTTCCAAGCCTATGTACCCTCCGCCCACAATGACAGCTTTTTTGACGGTTTTCGAGGCGAGCCAGGCGTCCAGCGCAAGCGTATCGGGCACATTCCGGATGACGAAATGACCAGGACGATCTATGCCGGGAATCGGAGGTTTTAAAGGAGAGGCTCCTGGGGATAGAATTAACGCATCATAACTCGTTTTGTATGTGGCGCCGGTATCGAGGTTACGGGCTTCCACCTCCTTGGCTTCCCTGTCAATCGCAACCACCTCGGTTCGAACTCTCACATCCAGATTAAAACGATTTTTTAAACCCTGCGGGGTTTGAACGTACAGGTCCTGCTCCTCGGCGATCTCTCTCCCGATATAATAGGGCAGACCACAATTTGCGAAGGACACATGCGGTCCTCGTTCGAAGAGGATGATTTCCGATTCCTCGGATAACCTGCGCGCACGCGCAGCAGCGCTCGCTCCTCCCGCCACGCCGCCGACAATTACTATTTTTTTGCTTCCCATCTTTTATGCTTTCTAACGATAGGATTGTCCGTTCCGCAAGAGGCGCGAAGATTTCCAAAGGGACTCGTAAAAAATTCCCTGGGAAACGAACGAACAATTTCTCGTTTTTTGTTTTTTAAATTCCGAGATTGGCTACTCGGAAACTTTTATAGAAGCGTCTTTCGGTAACGCCAATCCCGCCGCCACTTCCACCGCCTTCACTATACCGGCGGGAACGGGACAGGCGGTGTGCTTGCAACATCGCGACGCAACTTTAAGTATCTCCGGTCCGCCGCCTCGAAAACTTATCTCCCGGAACGGATCCACCCGGTTTAGTTCCTGTGCCATCTTTTGAATGGATTCGCAATCGCTTTGAATCGTAACAACGCACTCATCGCCATCCATGTGCGCCTCAACAACCGTATTGAAGCCGCACACTCCGGACATTATTTCCGCTTTCGCCATTTTGATACCTCATAAGAGAATTGCAACATTCCTCATGTTACGCGATGGATGCACCTTAAAAAGCGAATCCAACACATCGCAGACGAATGTTGCAATGATATGTTTTTCATTTATAAGGCGGGACGCAGGGTCGTCCCGCTTTGGTTTACCAGTGAATTCCGTAGTTGGCTTCCACTTCCCACTGATACATTCGAAGCGTGATGCTCTGCTGTCCCGGCACTTCCATCGGATTCGGTCCGGTTACGGAAGATGGAGGAGAGTACATCAACGACATGGAGAAGTCATCCTTGGAATTGAGCTTCTTGGTGAAACCCGTGGTGATATGCCATTCCTGCACGCCTGGTGCAAGTATGTTGAACAACACCTCGCTGCTGGGAATAGGCTGTCTGCAATAATCCAATCCCGCACGCACCGTCCAACTGGAACTCACTTGTCTTTGGACACCCAACTTGTAAACCACCACGTCTCTCCAACCGAAACCGGCTCCGTTGGAACCTCCCAAAAGGTCATCCGGATCATTGCTTTGGAAACCGTTCATTAGATTGGAAAACGGATTGCCGATGGAGTGAACTTGGCTGTACCAGATTTTCTGAACATCGAATTCAATCAGATTCCGAGGGCTCTCATTCCAAGCCAGACCCACTGTGGCGTTTTGAGGAATGTCAAAGCCGCCATGGTCCGCGAAGAGATCCGAGTATTTGGGGAATTTTTGCATGACGACCTTTGTTTGATAGGCAAGTCCGAGTCTCAAGTTCGGTGCGACTTCCCCCATGACACCAAGCGCTCCGCCGTATCCGAAGGAGTGATCGTACCCTCGGTTCGTAAGATTATTCGTGGAATCGTCACTATCAAAACTTCCAAACGCGGAGAGTCCTTTGGCGGAGAACTGTTGGTAAGCTAGGATCAAGGAGACTCCCCATGACGCCTTGTTATTAAACTTTCGCGAATAGGAGGGGATCATGTAAAGCTGGGAAAGATCCACCCCCGCTGATCCTCCGTAAAAGGTGCCTGTGGGCATGCCTTTGCCATTGCTTATGGCGGGATAGTTGGTGTTCATTCCGCCATTGCCGTACATGGTGAAGCCAAAGGAACTATTCGGGGTGAGCATATGGTTGGTTGCAAGGTGAGGATTTCCGAAAAAGTCCTGATTGCTTGCAACCGTGCCCGGTGTCAATCCGAACGTTCCCTGTTGGCCGGAAGGGTTACCCTGCACACTGTAAGACCTTTCGGGAATGAAGAGAGCCGCCCCTATATCGAAACGGTTCCCGATAAAAACCAATCCCGCAGGATTGATAGCCGCCGCCATGGCATCTTGGGGATAAGCGACGCCCACCCCTCCCATGCCTTTTGAAATGGTACCGTATCCGTTTTCAAAATAGCCATCCGTGGCGTAAACTGCCCGTGGCGCAACAATGAGCGCCGCCAAGCCCAGCGCAACGCATGCGCAGGCGAAATTGCGTTTCATGCCAGCATGTCCTCCGTTTTATGTTTTGAGTGCGCCTTTTTTCGACGCTTTCAATATGGACTGACGCAGTGCGAATTTCTCGCCGTGTCAGTCAGCGCATGATCTTAACAACCATATTTGTCACAGGAACCCAAGTGTTCGTTTTGAAAAAATGACATCAAATGACGATGATGTCATGCGATCCATATTCGAGTATATTAGCTGATCCCTGTAATTATGCATATTGAGGTGATTGCAAAATTCAGGAAATGTGGCTATTGTCGTTCATTTTACGTTCGACGAAATACTTGGAAATCGTATTTTGCAATTACCTGTATTTTC
>JAJZOL010000160.1 GCA_021811565.1 bacterium
AACTTCGGAATTTGGCGACGTTCACCGACGAGTAATCCACCCATTCGTTTTCGTTTGCTCCCCACATCATCCATTCCTCCGTGGTTCCGGATGTGAGATGATACCCGATACACCGATCCGCGTATGGAGAGGACTCCACATGGGCGATCAGACGCCGAAGCCCTTCGATGGTGGCTTCACGCCACGCTTCCGACGCCCAACTAGGGGCGGGCTTGTTGCCCGGAGTGATGAAGGGGATGTGTTTTCCCGATCCGTCATCTAGAAGCACCACATCGTTAGGGTGCTCCTTTGTCCACCATATCGGCGCGTGAAGATAAAGACGCGGGAAAAAGTGGGCGTTCGGATCGGCGTCCAGCACCATCATCACCCTCTCGTCCAGTTGGGAGTAATCGTATTCGCCCGGTGCGATCCATGTGGTTTTCGCCAGCCCGTAACCCGATTCAGTCGGAGTGGAGGGGAAGGAGTAAAGGGTGATTCCCGCCTTGGCGAAATCCCGGAAGACCTTCACGGAGGGGCCATAAGCCATGTAGGTGATAGCGTCCACCGGTTTGGAGTTGATGAAAAGAGTGGGAACACCCAAATGTCTCCTGACAATCGCCACGGATTTGCTCGGATTGCGTGCGATGATCTCCACCTCCGGCGCCTTCCCGTTTTCATGGATAGCGTTCCAATGGGGAACGGCATCGCCTATGACCAATCGCACCGCGTATCTCCCACCCTGAACGAACTCCGGCGTTGCGACGCGAATATTCCGAGCCGAAAGTGCTTTCCCAACGGGCAAGCGCGACACGGGGGAGTTCCATGTGATGGGGGCTTGAAATACCGTGACGCCATCTTTCTGAAAAGCCAGAAAGGAATCTTCGGAGTGACAAGGACCGCTTAGACGAAAGCTCACGTTCGCCACTGCTTTCTCGCCATGACGCAGAGTGCGAGGGAGGGAGAATTCGGTGATCTCAGCGACTGGAGGCGCGGGACGGACCACCTCCACCCTTTCCACCTGAAGATCGTAACTTAGATTCTCCTTCAAGTCGAAAGCGATCAATACGAAATCCCGGATCGGGGAATCCAATTTTCCATCCGGATCGTTCGACCATGACGCCACATGCCAGGATGGGAAGGGAAAATTGAGCCACTGCCATCCGGAATGCGCCGTCAGAGGAATCTGGTTTGTGGTCCATTCAGCGCCATCGGCGTCCGTCACTTTGGCGGAGAAGGTGAAAGTGGCGCCCGAATTGCGAAGCTTCACACGGATCGAGATGAAATTGGAGAGAAACGGTTTTCGCCACCAGAGATCGTTGAACGTCGTTCCGGCTCGGGGAGTGAAGCTCCAATCCAAGGCGGAAGGGTTGCGGGTTTGCGTCACATCGCTGCTGGAAAACTCCGCGTTCAGGCGGGCGGTATCCCGTACTGTATCCCATTGCTCCGCGTCCCTACCGTCAAAGAGAGCCTCGGTGATCTCTTTATTCAATGCATTCGCTTGGGAACCTCCCAGGGCTTGGGCGGTGATTGCGGTAATGCCGGCGTATTTCAGAAAATTCCGCCTATTGCAGAGAATCGTCGGGACGGGCTTCTCCTTTTTCATCGATTACTCCTACGCATTCAATGAATTTGTCTGATTTATTATTGCAGTTATCCAATTGATTTTGCACATAGATCAAAAAAAGAGCACCCATAATTCGCATGGGCGCCCTTTTGGATGTGGCTATATTATGGAATGGTTACCTATTTTCTATCGACCGCAATCGCCTCACGAGCTTGCTGAACCGCTTGAGTGACCAACTTCTCCGCATCTGCGCGATGCCCTTTGAAATCGTGCGGGGCTTTGTTCAACAGCATGCGAGCGCGCATCAGCGCCCTCAAAGCCATCCGCAACTCTGGATGACGCTCGCGCCGTCCCTTCATGACACGGGATGCATAGGGATGTACCGAATTAACTGGGACTGGAATGCTCCGGTTCTGAGCAAAAACCGCCACGGCGCTTATCAATCCAAACAACGCAACAAAACCGCAAATCGCGAGAAATCCACTTCTCATTTTTGTACTCCTTCATTAAGTTGATGTGATGTGTGGTTCATGTTCGTATTGGATGGCCATCCATACATTTCATGTTAATGAGCGTGATTTTCATTTTGCTTTCATGAAAAACCTCGCACATCCACATAGACGAAGCCTCATAGGTGAAGTTCATTCATAAAAAACAAAAAAAAGAAAACAGCATTATTACCTATTAGATGAATGGATTATATCGATCATCCCGTCATGATGAAATAGTTTTGGCGCAATCTGCCAATTCGATGAGTCCACCAAGGAACCGTCACTTCTCCGCACTTCTGAAGCAGCACGGAAGGATGCACCTCTCCCCGGCATCATACACCCCCTCGACATCATTGCCGTATCATGATATAATTCGGAAAAACATTCATCAGTGGTGTAAGAATGGGGTTATCCTCATTATTATTTGACGACATCACTCTTTGCCGAGGACAACTAACAATCCATAACTCTCCGAGGAGACTTGTTCATGAACCAAGTTCAAACACAATCCGGTGCGCAGTACTCTCAAAAGTTCCGTCTAATCCTTCGAGAGAGCGGAATGACCCGTGAAATGGGCGGCGAGGAAACCACCGTCGGCGTAAGCATCGTGGATAGAATATTCGTCGAAGCTCTCGACAACGGAGCGTCCGACATTCACCTTCAACCGGAACGCACACAGACTCGCATACGCCTAAGGATAGATGGCGTGATTCACCAATTGGGAAGCTTTTCCAATGAGTACGCCACGAACGTACTTGCGCGTATCAAACTAGCCGCCGGCATGCATATCGATGAAAAACGGGAGCCGCAGGATGGAAGAGTGGACATGGAGTACATGGGGCGGCGTTTCAGCGGGCGCGTATCGGTGCTGCCAACGCTAAATGGCGAAAAGGTGGTCATACGCCTTCTTGACCCCGCCAGCGTTCGGATAGATATCCACCAATTGGGAATACCGGAAGATATTTTATCCAAATGGATGCAAGCCATTCAAAACGCATGCGGTATGATCATCGTCACCGGCCCTACCGGGTCGGGCAAAACATCCACCCTTTACGCCTCCATAAACCAGCTTGATCGTCAAAAGCGTAACATCGTCACCGTGGAAGACCCTGTGGAATACGAATTCCAGGATAATATCGCCCAAGTGGCGGTCACCGAAAAAATGTCATTCCCGGTCGTCATGCGCTCCTTCCTCCGTCAGGATCCGGATGTCATGATGGTGGGTGAGATGAGAGACCCGGAATCGCTTGGGATCGGGATTCAGGCGAGCCTTACCGGGCATCTTGTGTTCACCACGTTGCATACGAATAACGCGGCGGACACGCTCGGACGCATGATGGATATGGGAGGCGAGCCCTACCTGATCGCCTCCACAGTGGTGTGCATCCTAGCCCAGCGCCTCGTGAGAGTGATCTGTCCGGAATGCAAGGAGCCTTACACCCCCACGGAGGATGAGATCATAGCCCTTGGGTTATCGCCTTCGGACCTCGCCAATAAAAAATTCCATCACGGAGCAGGCTGTAAAAAATGCAGGGATACGGGATACAAAGGGCGCACGGGGGTGTTCGAACTTCTTATGACCACCCACACCATCCGCGATCTTATTACGCAGCATGCATCCTCGCGGGAGATATTTCAAGCCGCACGGGAGCAGGGCATGAGAACCATGATGGAGGACGGACTAAACAAGATATTTCAGGGGATTACCACCCCGTCCGAAGTGATACACGCCGTGTACGCCTCCAGCCCTCAGTAATTCAATCTTCAAATATGTCCTTTCCTTCACATACCAACCCTGTGTAGATAGGAAAAACAAGAGGTCGATGGACTCTTCAGTTCATCGACCTCCTCAACTAATCCCTCAGAGAGTTTGAACCACCCTAGGAGAGTTTGAAACCGTTCAGGAAGCGCGGGTGTAGGATAAGGTCCACCTCGGGGGCGTTTTTCGCGCGCATATGCTCGTAATCCCACTCAATGGTCTTCCCGTTCACCCAAACCGCAGTATTTCCTAAAACGCATGTCTCCGCAAGAGGTCCTGCGTAATTCGGGAAGTTGGACATGGTAGTGCCTTCGCCCTTAATAGCGCTAATGAACTCCATCCAGTGTCCATCCTCCCATGGACCCGGCGATACGGGATACTTCACGTCGCCAACATCCACCCCGTCAATGAGCTTCCATTGATCGCCGTAATCGCCCGGTGAATACACCTTACCCTTGTCGCCTATCATCAGGGAGCCGCTGCTCGCCAACGTTTCTCCGGGCAACAGGCTGGAGTCCGGAAGCGCTCCGCCATCGTACCAATATAACGTCACCTCGCCGCGCACGCCATTTGCGGGGAAGTGCCAAGTCAATTTGGAAGACTTCGGATAGCTCTCCTTGGGATAATCGTCTCCGGTGCAATTCGCCACAATAGTGTCAGGATTGATCAGATCCAAAGCCATATATGGTAGATTGGCGGTATGGCACATCATGTCCCCGATGGCTCCGCAGCCGAAATCCCAGAAACCGCGCCATGCAAACGGGGCGTAGCCATCCGCATAGGGGCGTTTCGGTCTTGGGCCAATCCAAAGGTTCCAGTGCAAATAGGAAGGAACCGGTTTCGTAGCCGGACGCGGGACTCCTTGGGGCCAAATAGGACGATTTGTCCATACATGCACCTCGGATACGTTTCCGATCATACCAGCGCGCACCTTGTAGGCGGCTTCGCGCATGGAGTTGTTCGCAGTACCCTGATTTCCCATCTGTGTGGCAAGATTGTACTGGCGAGCCAACTGCTCCATTCGGCGGATCTCATATACGCTGTGCGCCAATGGCTTTTGGCAGTAACAATTCTTGCGCATAGACATAGCCCACGTGGCAGCGGGTCCATGATTGTGATCCGGAGTACTGACGGTTACGGCATCAATCTCCTTATCCAACTTGTCCAGCATCTTGCGATAATCGGTGAATTTCTGAGCATCCGGGTATTTCTCTGCATGCGCATTCAAAATGTTTTCATCCACATCGCAGATAGCAACAATCCTACCATACTTGTTTGCGTTTGCTGAGTCGCTATCCCCTTTCCCCCCTACCCCGATGCAAGCGATTTGAACACGATCGTTAGGGGATTTGCCTCCCTGCGCCCATGCGCGATCCGATGCCCAGATCGCGATGGTCGAAAATGCCGAACGCTTTATAAACTCACGTCGGCTAGTCTTGGAACTCATAAGATAAAAACCTCCTCGTGTTTGAAATGTGCCCCTTTTTATAATTGCGAGAGCAACCCTTGGAAGCTCTCCGAAATATTCCCGTTTGCGAGTTCGTCATCGAATTCCCCATGGAGAATTCAATTAAATACGCCGCGAAAACCTCATTAGTCAAGATGATATTTAAGTTGCCAATGCCGATCACAATGAACTGCGCGTTTGATGCTTGGCTATTGGCGTCGAAAACTCATGTTTGTTTCTCATTCGGATATTGTTACAGTTATATTATGACTCAACTATCGAAATTCAGTTGTGTATACGCCAATATATCCATGATATATTTTCAATAAATTACGATATCACTCCATTGGCTATCCTAATTCTCCCAACGATCCAATATGTTTGAAACTGGATGTGACCAG
>JAJZOL010000096.1 GCA_021811565.1 bacterium
TGAATGGAGACAGCGGCGAATTCTGTGAGAGTCGAATGCGCGAGCGTACATCGACTCGAAGAGCATGGCGTGAGGATTGTCACGCTTTTGCTTGCTCTCCTGTATAATCACCTCCAATTCCCTTTCAAGCTCGCCCGCATCGAATAGTGAATGAAGGAACGTGTCAGCCTGTATCTCAATCCCCTTCTCAAGGTTCAATGACGGAAGGGTGATATAGTAACTCGTATCCTCATAATAGGTTCCGGCGTTAATGTAACCTCCGATCTCCCGCACAGCCTGAGCCACCAACTCCTTTCCCGGGCGTTTGGTCGTCCCTTTGAAAAACATATGCTCGATCACATGGGAAATGCCGCCCCAATGATCCGGCTCGTGGAAATATCCAGCCTTCACATGCGCCACAAGAGATACGACGGGTGAAGTGTGGGTCTCCTTAACCAACAGGGTCAAACCATTTGGAAGAGTCTCATTGCATACATTGTCCGTTAAAGCCATATAGTTCTCCTCGATGAGCGATGCTTAACAGCCACACCATACACACTATGTCCAATTCAGGTGATGACAACCCCATATTATGAGACTGTTATCGATCCCTCCGCGAATGGTGAAATAGAAGAAAAGCGTTTTTGACAAATATCTCGCATGATTAGAATACCTTACTATCAAAGAGCGAAAAGGGATGAGTTTTAGCCTACTTACTTTACGCATTAACGAGCATGAACCAAGTGTATGCATGCCGTATTGAACATGCATTCGAAACCGTTTTGCAATATAATGAATTGGATCGGTATAAAGATCGTTTCGGACAACAGGAGAAAGAGATGCAACTGCTTTTTATTTTATGCGAATCAGGTGTGGAGGATAAGTTGATCGCGATGCTGATTGATATTGGCGTACCCGGGTATTCCCGATTCGCCAACTCAACGGGTTACGGTAAAAATGGCAGGCGCGAAGGGTCGCCAATATGGCCGGGTTTGAACACGCTTTTGATGGTCGGCTTGCCCCGGGATATGACACCTAAAGTGTTGGATGCCGTCAACAAATTGGAGGAGCAGAGAAACGGACGTTTGGCGGTTAAAATCTTCGCTGTGCCTGCGGAGGAGTATTGTTGATTTGTTGTATCGCAGAACAGTATCATGATACAAGATTAATGGATCAAATCAAACCTTTTCACGGTCTATAAAGAGGCTGTGCCTCTTCATAAGGTCTGCCACCGCAGCCATTACCATGGAATAAACATGTCGGATATGGTAATACTTGGAAACGATTTGTTACGGATGCCGTATTAAAAACGTCTAGTGATTGAAAGGCTGTTTTCGTTTGGAAAATAGTATTGTGATGATGATGAGAAATACCTTATAATAGTGGAATATATAGGCATACTTTGATGAATTCGTCATGAAAGGAGCTTGCAATGGCTACGGGTGAAGACGCTTATTTAACTCGTATGATTCAGCGTGAAATTTCACGAAGATACGTGGATAGCTCCAGAATGGATATCTACTGCACTCACGGTGTGGCATACATGCGTGGCGTAATGAGCAAGCTTCAAACACACCCGGAAGTCGACCTCTCTCAAGAAGCGGAAACGATAAAAAAAACATTGCGTCAGCGAATGGGCATCCGTGATGTGATATGGGAGGTGATTACCGAAAATAAATGACAGGCGTATGCTTACGACCCAGGATAAGATATAATATCTAGTGTGGAGATCGCGATCCTCGGTTTCACGATGGCGATTGTCTTAATATATGGTCTTGAAATGCACGAGCATATGCATGCTCTTATTAATATGTGGTTTGTCGTTTAGTCAAGTTCCACCCAATTTCGCGCGCAATCTCACCACGGATCTCGGTCTGGAAAATAGAGTGATGTGGATTGACGGAACAGCGAACATCGCTCGCACTACCTCGGAATCGGGGGTGCAAGATATCGTTCAGCGATGCAAGCAGGCGGGCATCACAACTCTTGTGGTTGACGTGAAACCCGTATGCGGCGAGGTTCTTTACGATAGTCATATCGCCCCTCATCTGCTTCAATGGCAAGGTAAAACCTACCCCGATTTCGATGTGCTCAAAGCGTTCGTCACGGAAGGACATAAGGCTGGTCTGCAAGTTTACGCCTCCTTCAACGTTCTGGGCGAAGGGCACAAGTATTATGGGATTGGACCCGGCTACCAGCACCCGGACTGGCAATCGATCGCGTATGTTGTGGATCGCTCCTTGGTGGCTCCGGATGGTTCCAAGCTGCCAATTCGCGGTGAAAACGAACCCGATTCCTCGGCTCAAAACATTGTGCATCGTGGGGATTTTCTCCAAAACGCCTCAGGACCGTTGGGCTCTAAAATCGCGGTGGAAGTGGATGATAATAACCGTGTGGCGGGCATTATAGACCCTGCGTTACTAGGGGATGAACCCTTGGCTCCTCCCGAGAACGGTGAGTTGCTGGTGCTGAAGGGAAACGCTCTGAGTTGGGCGACCAACAATCTGCGCGCGGGAGATTCGGTCCAATTCGATGCTCAAGGCAAGCTGGTTCCGATTGCGGACGCCGCCGATGAAAAGGTGGCGGTATTTGTCAATCCTCTCAACCCTCAAGTCAGACAGTATGAGATATCCCTGATGAAGGAGGTGGCGCAAAAGTATGATGTAGATGGAATTATGATGGACCGTCTGCGCTACGCCGACATCTACAACGATTTCAGCGATTTATCACGCACCGCTTTTGAAAAATGGCTTGGTAAACCGGTTAACCATTGGCCACAGGATGTTATTCAATTCAATCCCATCCCTGGAAAGCCAGTCGAACACGGAAAATATTTCAAGCAGTGGTTGGAGTTTCGAGCGTCCGTCATACGCCAGTTCCTGCGAGACGCCACCCAACAGATCAGTGCAGTACATCCGGGAATCAAATACGCCGTATATGTGGGTTCATGGTTCGGAGAGTATTACGGAGTGGGTGTCAACTGGGGAAGCGAGAAATTCCCCGTCACAATGTCATGGGCTACGTCGAATTACAATGAGACCGGTTATGCGGAGTTTTTAAACTGGATATCGACTGGATGTTATTATCCTGTTGCGACTCGGGCGGATGCGATGATACAGCACAAATCGGAAGGCGCCACCGTGGAATCCGCTGCGCAGCTCTCAACCACCGTCGTGGCAAACAGTGTCCCCGTGTATGCAGGGCTGTATGTGTTGAATTATTATAACAACCCAACCGGATTCGAGCAAGCCATCAAAACGGCGGAACGGAATTCACAAGGGGTAATGATCTTTGATCTCTCTTACATATACGACTACAATTACTGGAACCTGCTTCAACAGGCGTTTACACAACCAACGATCCCTCCTGACGACTTCCCGGATCTCATCTCGGAATTCCGATCAACCGAGGATGCGCTGGAAAACCCTCGAGTGGATCGTAATCTGCTCACTCCTTTGCCTGCTGTTCCTTGGGAACCCGGCGGAGGCTAAACGGCAACAAACCCAGTCCCCGACAAATCTCAACGGTTCCTCCACGATCATACCGGATGAGCTATTCCGCATACGCATACAAAATACTTTATACGGTGCGGTGGAGATCAGCGATGACAAGGGAGTTAGCTGGACACTCATTGGTCGTGTTAACAGAGCGGCAAGTGAAGTGAAACCGGGTTCGGTATTGGATCAGCCGGAGGTTGAGCGAGCCTCCAAGTATGGCATCGCACTTGCAACAGGATTTGGGAAGATGATCCGCATTCTTCCAGACGGTGTAAAGGCTCGAAAGGACAATGCGGCGTTATTGGTAAATCTACCCATTGGCGGCCCGCTTTTCTCGACCCTGTCGCCCTCCGTTGGGTCGGAATGGTTGATATGGAGTGGGAAATATCTGATCAAACCAAACAAGGATTTCGCTCCGGAACCCAACCAAGTCTATACCATTATTGTGAAATATGACGCGAGTCGACAACCCTCCATGGCAGCGAATATACGCCATGCAGGGGATTATTACTCTGCATTGGCGTTAAGGCGATTAATCGATCACGGAGGCAAACCCTGTTCAGGCTGGCTTACTGTTCAAGCTCATCCCGCGCAAGGCGACAAGCCATTTGCATGCATTTTTTCCTTGGATGGCGGTCAATCCAAGATATCAAACGCTTACCCCTTTTCCTGCCGTTGGAACACCACATTATTTAAAAACGGCGAGCACCTCATAGTGATTAAAGCAATGAACTCCAGCGGAGCCGTGCTATCCACCGTCAAATATCTCGTTTATTTTCTTAATAAGCGTGCCAGTTCCGGATAACCCACCTCGCCGCTATTCCCGACGTCCTCTTATAGTATCGGGTAATATTAAAGCATGGATGTAATACCGGATACATTGGTTCTGGGGTATGGAAACCCGCTTCGAGGGGATGACGCAGCAGGGTATGCAGTGGCGGAGAAAATTCTTTCTCTGGGGAACAATCAAATCGATGCAGTCTCAACGCACCAGCTTCTACCCGAACATGCGGAGTTGATTCGCCGATATCGCAGAGTGTTTTTCGTTGACGCCTCCGCTGATACGTCGATAGAAGAGATACGGGTCTCGCCTTTAAACACCCAAAAAACGGATATGGGTTCGTTGCACGCCTGCGATCCCGAATCCATTCTATCTCTTTGCAAGGCTCTCTATGACTCTTCGCCCGACGCGACTTTCATCGCAATTCCCGCACGAAACTTCGATTTCGGTGAGGAACTCTCCCCGGTGACGGAAATAGCAGTGATGCATGCGGTGAACTTTATAATGAATCACACAACATTACCCTTGCGTTCGGAATGTGACAGTTAATTATGCACGAAGTTGGAATCATGGAGAGTATCCTCCAAATAGCGGAAGAGAAAGCTCGGGAAGCGAATGCGGATCGAATCGATTCCATCCGAATGTGCATTGGAGAAGCGTCAGGGGTGGTGACCGAAGCGTTGGAGTTCGCCTTCGAGGCTCTTTCACCTGGCACCATGGCGGAGGGCGCCGAATTTATCTCCGAGACTGTGAAAGTGAAATGTATGTGTGAAAGATGCAATCTGGAGTTCTCGCCGGATGGAATCATCTACATCTGCCCTAAATGCGGAGATCCGGTTTGGAAAATAACGCAAGGGAAAGAGCTATATCTGCTTTCCATGGAGGTATCTAGCGATAATGACGAATAAAAAGGTTAACATAGATGTCAACGAACCCGTTTTAGGGCGAAATGACAGCATCGCCTTGGACAATCGTAACCAGTTTGAGCGTGAAAAGGTGTTGACGATTAATGTTCTATCATCTCCGGGTTCCGGGAAAACCGCCATTCTCGAAAGAACCCTCGACGATTTGAAGGGAAAACTTCGCTTAGGCGTTATCGTAGGCGATTTGCAGACGGACAACGACGCTCGCAGGTTGGCGGGAAAGAACGCACCCGTTTTTCAGATCAATACAAATGACATATGCCATTTGGAAGCGAAAATGATTCAGCGCGCGCTCAAACAATTTAATCTGAGTGAACTGGACATTCTTTTCATCGAAAATGTGGGAAACCTCGTATGTCCATCCTCATTTGATCTCGGGGAAAAGTTACGAGTGGGGATTCTTTCCGTTACCGGGGAGCGTTCCTCA
>JAJZOL010000159.1 GCA_021811565.1 bacterium
AGAGGACGGCGTCGTACTCCTCATGAGTCTCCTCGTCCAGCACAGCCTGTATCCGTTCCGACATCGGTTTGGCGCCGATGTCGTGAAGCCCCTTCGGCAAAAAATGCACGTCAATCTGATGGGGGGATTGGGAGATTGCATAGCACATCTCCCGGTAAAAAACCTCGCAGGTGATTAAGCGATATTTCATCCGTAACTATTATCCATTCGCGATATGCTCTACCCCGCATAACGTGAATCCCTTCATTTGATTTAATGATCGTTGTTTGCGATTGCCGTCTCATTTTACTCCGGCTGCGCCGATATAAAAGACTTTGAAATCATTTCCGGTGCTTTGCGGATCCTTATCATTCAACAACTCGATTCGAATGGTATGGGTGCCGTTCGAAAGGTTTTTGGCTATCAGTTGGGTCACAAGATACCCGCCCCAAGTTTGGTCGAACCACCCATCCATCGTTTGCGCGGGGAGATTATCCACCTGCACCGAAGCACGCCCCATGTCTCCACGTATCCTAAAGAAGCTTATTAGAAGCTGTTTTCCGCTTACTTTAAATTCAAGCACGCTGCCGGGGGTTTTGGATTCCCAGAATAGCCCCTTCCCGTTCATCTCCCATCCCTGATTTACCGTTGGCTTAAGGTTGTCAACTCCGTATAGACGCACATGAGAGTATTGGTCGGAAATAAGGGGGGAGGGGACTGGCGGGATCGATGGCAATGCGCCTTTGGATGGAGTTTTATCCAACACACCCTGCAGATAGTGGTCCACTAGATCCGCTACATCCGCGTGCCCCGTGTCGTTCGGGTGTACCTCATCCGCGAAGATCACGCTTTTATCCATTCGCTTGCTCTCTATTTCCTGCCAAAAGGCGTCCCGATAACTAATCATCGGCAAATCATAATGGGACCCGACTTTGATTTGGGACTCTTGTGCATTGCCGCCCAAGTTATTCATCATGAATAGCATCACTATGGCGGGATGATTGGGCTGGCGAAGAATTTGCCGAAGCAAACCCTCCAGGGTCTCTTGAAAATAGGGTGAGGACCCATCGTTTACCGCGTATTCCACAACCACGAAATCCGGTTTGTGATTTAACAGGTCTCTGCCTGCTCTCAAGGCGCCGTAATCCGAACCTGTCGCTCCGATTCCTGCGTTCACATAGTTGATCTTCGCCATGGGGAACTGCGCTTTCCACCAGTTCGCCACAAGGTTCCCATATGCTTTTTCCCAAGTAGTCGCTTTCGCCCCTGCAGTGATGGATCCGCCGATGACCGCCACAGTGATAGGCTTTCCCTCCCGAGCCTTGCGAAACACATGCTCCAGTCGTGCGGTGTTTCCCTCGTTTATAATGGAGCGCGCGTACATTTCAGGGGTGATGTTCTGAGCAAAGACCTCGACATTGAAAAAGGATAATGTCAGTATGGCGCAAAAGAATAGCGGAAGATGGTGGAATCTGAAAATATCGGAGATCTGAATCATATGAGTGAACCTCTTGAAATGGGATGGCTAAAGCATAGCCCACGGAGAGAGCGAAAAGCAAGATGATTCATCTATGAAAATACCGAACCCCCGGGAGAGGATGCTGGTGCGTCGCCCAGGGGTTTCGATATAACATAACTCAAGCTTTTTGTGGTTCCATTTCCGAAGGGGGGTGCACTCCGTTTGAGCCGGATTGGGGAGCCGTGACTTCTCGCAGATGCCTTGCGGCGTCCTCCGGGGCGGTGACGTTAATGTAGATTCCCGTTCCCATCTCGAACCCTGCGGCGATCGTCAATCTGGGCATGATGGAGAGATGCCAGTGGAAATCCCTCTCCTTGTCCTGATTGATGGGGGCGGTGTGCAGGGTGTAGTTGTAGGGCGGGTAATTCAGGCATGCTCCGATTCGATTCAGCGAATCCTGAAGAATCGATGCAAAGGAGATCATCCTTTTTCGCTCCTCATAGATGAATGAAGCAGAGTGTTCGCGCGGCATAATCCATGTTTCGAAGGGGTATTTCGCAGCGAACGGGGTGAACGCGATGAAGTCCTCGTTCACGCTGATCACTCTCTCCCCGTAGTTCATCTCGTGCTTCGCCATGTCACAGTAGATGCATCGCTCATGGTAATCGTAATAACGCGCTGCTCCCTCGATTTTAAGGAGCACGTCCTGCGGCACCATAGGCAGAGCGATCAACTGCGAATGCGGATGCTCCAGCGAGGCTCCTGCAACCTTGCCGTGATTCCGAAATAGCATGATGTACTTGAAACGCTTGTCCTGCATAAGATCCAGACAGCGATCCCGGTAAGCCCACAACACCTCCTGCGCCTGCTGAGCGGAAACGGTGGCGATGGATTTATCGTGATCGGGGCATTCGATGATCACCTCGTGGGCGCCTATGCCGTTCATCATGTCATACAGACCATATCCAGTGCGGTCCAAGTTACCCTCTATCGCCAATGCGGGGAATTTATTCGGCACCACTCTCACCCACCACCCCGTTCCGTTCGTGGGTGTTTCCGCAGGACGATACGCCATCACCTCGGGAGGAGTTGTGGCCTCGTTTCCAGGACAGAAAGGACACTCCGGCTTGTATGATGGTCGGCCTGTGAGATCTTCGCTCGATTTGAAATCCGTTGGTCTGCGGCTTCGCTCCGTGGCGATAATCACCCACTCTCGTGTGACCGGATCTTTTCTCAGTTGCGGCATGAATGAACTCCTTCCTTATATCTATCATCCCCACTCCTGGCTCCGCGCCCTAAGGGGAAGGGGGAAAAATCGTCAATATCGATACTGGATGTATTACTTGTTGTTTCCATATTTTCCTGCATTCCACTGTACGAAGCGAATCTGTTATAAATACGAGTTTTTCCTCGCCTTTTACGCAAGTTGGGTGGAAATTGTCGGGCGGGTGATTTTTTCAAACTGAAACACATATCCCAAAAATGTTTTTTAAATAAAATCCTTTTTTTACACATATGGAACAAAACCGGCGCTTGCGTCGTAAATTAAGTAGCGCATGTCCTCCTTTTCAATGAATTCCATCAGATTAGATGGACGCCCGTCTTCCCTCAAAGAAGACGGGAATTTTTTTGCCTCCCAATCCTATCATTCCATAGTCTATAATGAATGTATGGGATGAAAATCTCCGAAGAGATTGCATCGCGCTTAGGGAAACATAAATGAATTTAAATTTGCGCCTGAAGCTTACTCTCATGATGGCGCTGGAATATAGCATTTGGGGGGCGTGGTCGGCTGTGGCGGGGCAGTATTACACCTCCCTTGGCGTCGCCCATGGATTTACCGGTAAAACCATGGGGGCGATGTTCAGCCTAATGCCGCTGGCGATGATTCTCTCTCCGTTTTTCGTCGGACATATCGCCGATCGCTGGATACACGCGGAAAAGCTGCTTGGAATCCTCCATCTGACCGGGGCGATACTGCTTTATTTTATTGGAAGCCAGTGGAATTTCATACCCATGGCTGTCTTTATGTTCGTATTCGCCCTGTTTTTCGCCCCCACCGTCGCACTCACAAATGCGATCGCATTTCATCATCTTGCCTCCAATGCTCGCATCTTCAGCCATATCCGCGTGGGAGGCACGATCGGATGGATGGGGGGTGCGTGCCTGTTGGGATTGTGGAGGATACTGGGCGGCGGGATGCACCATGGCGATCTTTTTTTCGTCGCCTCCATCCTTGCAGTCGTAATGGGGACTTACTCCTTTTTTCTACCTCCCACTCCACCCAAGGCCGATAGTTCCAATCCGTGGGCTTTCCTTGATGCGCTACAGCTTTTTAAGGATCGGAATTTCCTCATCTTCATGCTGATGACTTTCATAGGCGCTACGCAGTTTGATTTCTACTATATTTTTGGTAGCGCATATCTGTCCACTCCAGTCAGCCAGCATGGCATCGGGCTTTCCGTCAGCGTGCTTCCGTTCTTTATGAGCCTGTCTCAGGTTTCCGAAGTGGTTATCATGGTGATTCTTCCTTGGCTGCTTCCTAAGATCGGCTTTCGCAAGGGAATCACTCTCGGAATGGGGACATGGAGTTTGCGCTTCTTTTTGCTCGCTCTATTTCCGATAAAGACATTCGCCATGTTCGCGCTGTTATTGCACGGCATCTGCATCTCCTTCTATATTATTCTGTCCGTGATGTACGTGAACGAAGTCGCACCCGATTCCATTCGCGCCTCGGCTCAGAGCCTCGCATCGCTGGCGGTGTTTGGTTTGGGGAGATATATCGGCAGTTTCATTGCGGGAATCTTCCGGGACATGTTCACGGTTGCTTATCCAGGTTCTCCCGCCATTACGGATTGGAGAGCGGTGTTTGTCATTCCAGCTTGCATGCTTCTTTTGTGCGCCATTTTGTTCCCGATCCTATTCAGAGATGACACAGCGCGTAAAATATCTCTCTCAAAACCCGTTTTGGAGGGAGAGTAACCTCCATGTTGCTTCGTATTCATAAAGCCATACCTTGGAACATCGCGTCCGCCAAGTTATGTATTGTAGATAACATGCACAAATTCAAACGGCATAACAATGCGAATGTAATCTGTTTTATTGTTCCGATCGCTCTGTTTCTTATTGCATATCCTATTGCTTCGCGCGCGAGCGCACCTTCCGTCGTTTCCGAGTCCGTACTTGAAGCTGCGGAGAAAGCGTTGCCGCTCCTGGAAACGGGGGATATTCTCCACGCCAGGCAGATTCTTTACCAAGCGTTAAACACCGCTCCGCAAAACAGCCTGTTGCACGACCTTTTGGGAGCCAGCTATATCATCGAGGGGGATATTGTCAATGCCTCCACCGAATGGAACGCCGCTCTAAAGTATTACCCAAGAGATGGACTGGCGGAATACGGATTGGGGATAGCGGCTATCGCGAAATCTCACCCACAAGCCGCTAGACGGTGGCTCTCCAAAGCTCAACAAGAAGGTGACAGCGCCGCCTGCCTGCTTTCCTTGGGATATCTGAAATGGGTCGAGGGAGATACTCGTGAATTGCTACCGCCTCTGCCGGACACCTATCGCGCCTCAACATACTATGTCAATGGAATGCTTGCGTACAACGCCGGCGATTACAATTCGGCGTTTACGGATTTGAACGATGGGTTCAATAACCTTCAGGGTAACCCGTTGTTCGAGCCTGTTGGGGTGATCATGACATTCGATAGAAAAACTCCGGTTCTCCTAAGCTCGGGACCGCATCTTCCTCCCCTTCCGCTTCCGTCCATCATAAAGCCCGGTAGCCAGGTTGTTTCCGGTGTTGTCACCGTTTCGCCGGATTATACCGACTCCGATACTGGGTATGTAGTCTTCAAAGTGGATGGATCGGTGAAATACCTAACGAATAGTCCGCCTTTTACTTTCCACTGGGACACTGCAAAGGCGCCGAATGGAACCCATCAATTGGACATCACCATTTTCGACAACGAGGGGAATGTCACATCCCATGCAACCAAAACCATCACCACTCGGAACATCTCGCAACTCGTGGCTCCTGTTTTAAGCCCCTCGGAGCGGTTAAGCGCCATCAATGCAGGAATGTGGAAACTATTGGAAATGCAACCGGACCGGTTTACACTTGCCTATAGCGCAAGTATCTGCGCCAAAGTTAATTCCGATCTGGATGCGGAGCGAAAGTATCTGGATGTGGCGGCGAGCATTTCACCGGACTATCAGGGCTTGCGCTCCCTCTATCTGATGCTGATCAAGCATGACGCGGAAGATTCCTTCTGGAGGGGCGAAAAGGGGCAAAAAACCGTCGCATTGACATTCGATGACGGCCCGAAGCCGGGAATTACGGAGCAATTACTCGCAATCCTCGAACAGGAGCGAGTTCCGGGAACCTTTTTCGTTATCGGAAGACATGTCATGGCGTATCCAAAGCTCACGGACGAAATTCGCAAGGCGGGGATGGAGATTGAATGCCACACATACACCCACCCCAACCTCACCAAACTCCCCGCCATTCAAGTGGAAAGAGAGCTTATGGAGACGGTTGCGGCGGTGAAACTGACGACAGGCGAGAATATACGCTATTTTCGACCACCAGGGGGCGATATCGACTTCAATGTGCGAAGGATCGCCACGGACTGGGGGTTAACTCCCTGCATGTGGACAGTGGATGGATGGGACATGGAAAAAACCACCGCTGCGGATTTGGCGAACTGGGTGATTCCTCGTGTTGTCCCAGGTACAATCCTTTTATTGCACAATGGACTCCAAACCACGGTGGATGCTCTGCCGGATATCATACACGCTCTTAAGGAGAAAGGTTACACTTTTGTGACCGTCAAAAGATTGAACTATCTCTTGGATGATTCAAAGCAGCTTACCGATCAATCGGTCGGAAATTCTCGCGGAGATCGTGAATGAGTATGGTGTCCACTCCTTTCTCTTGCTCTATTCGTTCCTATGATGTATTATTATTTTCATGAAGTGCATGCACCTCAGCCATGGTGGGCGTCTTCAACGTGAACCTCTCTGTTTGTAGGTATGCGCCTATCCTTGCATGCAAGATAATTCTCGTTTATAACATCCGGTTGAGATCAATCTATTTGGGAGAGAAAAAATGAAAACCATACGAATTGCGTTAATTCTTTTGCCGTTGATCCTATTTTCGATTAAAGTCAACGCTCAGCAAAGCCAACCATCCCAACGAAATAATGAGAATAACGCCGGTCCAATACCCGAGAAGGTTGTATCTCTTTTTAACGACATAAGCGATATCGATAAACTCCGAGTTCTTAATCCTCTGGACTTAACATCCGATCAACTAAATAAGATGATAGCATTAATCTCGAAGGAGGAGAATGCATACAACAAGCGGTTGGCTCAGGCGGCGGTACCTCCCATCGATGCGATAGCGCAGCAGATCAAGGATGTCAAGGCGAAATTGCTCAAGGGGGGGAATATTCCAGCAGATTTTGACGACCAGGTGAAGGAGCTTCAGACAAACTTCGTGAAGCAACGTAAAAACGAGGATAACCGTACTCTCCTAGACATCATTGATGGCATGAAACAGATATTCACCCAGGAACAGGTACGCACTGCGGTGATGGTGGTCAAACAACTCACCAAGTTTGCCCCGGACACCACGAGCGACCAGTATTTTAACTACTATGTCCTTGGAACATTCGTGGAGTATCCGCGCATCGTTCCCTTGCTGAAGGAGATGGTAAAAGCCAGATCGGATTCATCCGTCGGTGGGCAAGCCACTCCACCAACACCTTCTCAGGAGCCCGCTCAATAGACCCTAAAAATAACGAAACTGATGAAGATGTGCGGAAGAGGGCGGCGAGATATGCCGCCCTCCATTTACGCTGGAATGTGACATTTCTAGAGTTGGAAGCCATCATTTTTTTAGGTGGCATGGCTTTTTTCGACTTCAACACGGTTCTCCCTGTTCTCTTGCATCGACTTGGGGCTTCCGATTTCCTGATCGGCTTCACACGTTTTCTTTCCGTTATGGGTTATGCATTCCCCGCTCTGTTCGCCGCTCGTCTCATGCATGGCAGGATCAGGCATAAATGGGTGATGCTCACTATGTGCGGGATTTCCAGAACGGCGTTACTCGCAATTCCGATTTCGTTGCTTCTTTGGGGAGCAACGCATCCATTCTTAGTTGCGGTTATTTGCGTCTCTTCATTGGGTGTGTTTTGGCTATTTGACGGAGCAAGCGCGATATCCTGGATGGATATCCTCGGGAAAGCGATCCATGAAAGAATCCGAGGACGCTTTTTCGGCGTCATGCAAACCTTCGGGGGAATGGCGGCGATGGGGGCTGGAATCGCCACCGCCGCGATACTCTCCCGACGTTTTTTAGTTTTCCCTTATAATTTCGCTTTGCTTGCAGGTGTATGGTGCGTCGCCGCTGGTATCGCGCAGGTGATGCTCTCCATGATACGCGAACCGGAGGGTATGATTGATGCCGGGGAATTGAAGCCCTCTTCAAAGGTTTACCTTCGGCGTGTGTTCCCACTTCTTCGGGACCATCCGTCGATTGGACAAATTATCGGGGCGAAACTGCTAATGGACGGGGCGGGGATGGCGCTTCCGTTCTATATCCTTTTTGCGAGAGAACGGTTTCATATCTCTCTCGCCATGGTGGGAATCTATCTCTTTGTGCAGAATATTGGCAGGCTATCCACCGGCCCGTTATGGGGCTGGCTTTCGGATAGATACGGTGCCCATGTCGGGCTGCGATGGGTTGCCGGCGCGATATTTTGCGCTCCGATGTTCGCGCGTCTGTCTTGGCGCCTGGGGGTGTGGATGATCCCTGTGGTGTTCTACTTGGTGGGAGCGGTGCAGGATGGATGTTGGATGACCACCACGAACGCCGTTCTATGCGCGGCGGGGGAACATGATCGTCCCTTCACTTTGGCGGTTGCCTCCCTTTTCCAAATGCCATCGGCTCTATGGGGGCCGTTGGGAGGAATATTGTTGCAGGAGTTTTCTTACGGTTCCGTGTTTACCGCAGCGCTTATTTGCGGAGCGGGCGGTTTGTTGCTGACTATGAGACTGGTGTTAAACCGAGTGCCAATAGATAGCTCATGCGACGCCCAATTGTAAACCCTCGCTATCGTTTCCGATGTGATTGAAGACCGAACCCCCCAATATATCTGCATTGGAACCGCTTTAGGTGAGCAGATTGTACGGTTTTTCCAGCGCCTCTCTCAGTGCGTGAAGGAACTGAGCCCCCAGCAATCCGTCCACGGCCCTGTGATCACATGAAAGTGTCACTCGCATCATCTTTCTGACTATGAACGCGCCTGCCTCATCCACAGTCACTTCCGGGATAACAGCCCCAACCGCCAGAATTGCGGATTCCGGCGGATTGATGATGGCGGCGAACTCCTCTATTCCATACATACCAAGGTTGGAGATGCTGAAAGTGCCTCCGCTCATCTCCTGCAAGGATAGTCCGCCCGTCCGAGCTTTGGCAATCAGTTCCTTAGCCTCCTTGGAAATCTGTCGCAGGTTCTTCGATCCGCAATCCTGAATGACAGGGATTGTCAATCCCTCTTCGCTTCCCACCGCGATACCGATGTTTATTTTGTCGTAATGCCTGATTTTATCATCCGGAGTGTAGGATACATTTACATCCGGCATCTTTTCGAGAGTCACCGCCACCGCTTTGACAATCAGATCATTGATGGTGATTTTCGTGGAGGGCGATTGGGTGTTTAATTCTTGGAGCAAACCCACGGCTGAATCCATGATGACGGGCATAGTGAGGTAAAAATGTGGAACCTGCTGCTTGCTCGCGACGGTTCTTCTCGCGATCGCCTTGCGCATTTTGCTGATGTCCATGTCCACGCCAGTAGCTTCAGGTGCGGGCAACATCGGACGTATGGGTGGCGCGGTCGATGCGGTCGGCGGCACCGCCGTCTGCTTGGATCGCTGCGAAGTTGAGGTTCTGCTTGTGAATGCGTTGATATCCCGCTCCAATATCCGCCCGTTGGGCCCTGTTCCCGTAACCATTGCGAGATTGATCCCAAGGGTTTCCGCCATCTTTCTGGCGAGCGGCGAGCTTTTTATGCGTTCATGGTCACCCTCCGAAGGGATTTCAAGTGGGAATGGCCCGCCGGGGGCTTCCGCCTCCGCATTTTCCGGAGCCGTGCCCGCTTCTCCCGTCGCAGTGCGATCCATGACCAACTCAGCGTTCATATTCGGCAGATTGGATGTGACGGATGCGGAAACCTTCGCATCGCCGATTAAAGCGATTAACTCTCCCACAGGGACGGTCTCCCCCTCCTTGACAATGATTCGGCTAAGAACTCCCGCATCCTCCGCAGGAATTTCCACGCTGGCTTTGTCGGTTTCGATCTCCGCAATCGGCTCTTCAATCGCCACCAAATCGCCCTCTTTCTTCAGCCAACGCAGGATTTTTCCTTCCTCCATCCCGTCGCCCATTTTCGGCATATGAACTTCCGCCATCACATTTCCTCGCTCGTTAGTTAAATTTTCCTACGCCAAAACTTTTCTGATCGCCTCGATCACATTTTTCTCGTTCGGGATGGCCGCTCGTTCCAAGTTCTTGGCGTATGGCATTGGCGTCATCGGACCGCCCACTCTCTCCACGGGGGCGTCCAGATCGTCAAAGCAAAGTTCGTATATCAAAGAGGCTAGTTCGGAAACAATACTCACGCTTTTCCATTCCTCCTGCGCCACCACTGCGCGATGGGTGTGGCGAATGGATGCTGTGATCGCTTCTGTGTCCAATGGAACAATCGTCCTTAAATCAATTACTTCGCACGAGACTCCCTCTTTTTCAAGGACCTCCGCCGCCTTGAGGCATGAACCGACCATGTGCGAGTAGGAGATGAGCGTCACATCGCTCCCGGTACGTCGTATGGCTGCGAGCCCAAATGGGACGGTGAATTCAGGATCATCCGGCACTTCTCCCCGTTGGGCGTAAAGACCTGCATGCTCCATGAAGATCACAGGCGAATCATCTCGAATGGCGGTTTTAAGGAGTCCTTTGGCATCTTCCGGAGTCGCAGGCATGGCGATTTTGAAACCTGGGATGTGTGCGTACCATGCTTCGAGGCTCTGGGAATGCTGTGCTGATAGCTGATTGCCCGTTCCCGCAGGTCCGCGAAATACCGCCGGACACTTCACCCTTCCGCCGCTCATGTAGGTAATCTTGGCGGCGTGATTCACCAGCACATCCATCGCCTCCAAGGCGAAAGACCACGTCATGAACTCCGCAATGGGGCGAAGACCCGCCATCGCGGAGCCTGTGGCAAGTCCGGAAATGCCTGTTTCGCTAATAGGGGTGTCAACAACCCTGCGCGCTCCGAAACGCTCCAAAAGCCCTTCGGTCACGCGGAAAGTTCCCTGGTATTGACCCACTTCCTCCCCGCATATGAAAACTCTATCATCGCGCTCCATCTCCTCCGTCATGGCGAGTCGCAACGCTTCAGCGTATCTCATAACCGACATCATTATCTCCGAAAAAGGCATCGACAAAATTACATTATGACGAACCTAATGTGCACTCACGATCATTGATGATCGTTCCTGCTAATTTCGCTCTTGCCTGACTTGATGAAAATCTTCAATCACAAGAGGTAACTGAAAAATAAAGACTGTGAGGCTCGAAACACGTTTTTGACGCATAAGGAAACGTAAGAAACACTTTATGCAATTACCTTCGTTGTTTGGGTATTAACCGTATACATGTTCGTAAAGAGCCTCGATGGCAGGCTCGGGACTGCGCTCCGCGTAAGAGATCGCCTCCTCCACATCAAGCTTCACGCTCTCCTCAATTTGCTCTTTCTCTGAATCGTCCAGCCATCCCATTTTTTCCAGCTTTCGCCCAAGGAGATGAATGGGGTCGCGATTTTTCCACTCCTCGATTTCCGATTCGGAGCGATAAAACTTTTGCTGTTGAGGGTTATCGGCAACGCCATGCCCTAAAAATCGGTAAGCATTCATTTCAATAAAATAGGGCTTGCTCTCACGGCGCATGTTAGAGATGATTGACTGTGTTCTGGAGCGAATTTCAAGGACATCCATGCCATCCATCCTCTCAGCCTCGATGCCGTAAGCGCGAGCTTTCAACAGGAAATCGGATTGATGGGTGGACCGCTCCACACGGGTTCCCATGGCGTATTTATTGTTTTCCAGGATGAAAAGCACCGGGATGCCATAGAGCGCGGACATGTTTAACGATTCATGCACGCCTCCTTGATTGAAAGCTCCGTCGCCGAAATAACAGACGCAGACCTGATCGCCGCCTCGATATTTGATGGCGTATCCCACACCCAAGGCGATGGGCACAGGTCCACCGACGATACCATCCCCTCCGTAAAAACCGTTATCCGGGTCGATAAGATGCATCGACCCTCCCTTGCCATATGCGCACCCGGTCGCACGTCCCATTAGCTCCGCCATGACATGTCGCGGATCCGTGCCGCATGCCAATGCGTGAGCATGATCTCGGTACGTGCATAGGATGTAATCATCCTTGCGTAACTGAGGGATGATCCCAGCCACCAAAGCCTCCTGACCATCATAGCGATGGAGATAACCCCCGATTTTGCCTTCGCGATATTTGCGATATGTGGATTCCTCAAATCGACGTATGAGCAACATCAGGCGATAGAGCGACAGCATCTCCTCTTTTGATACCAGCTCCTTTTGATTTGTTTCCACAGCGGGTTTTGTCATTCTAAATATCCCTGCGAGCGTGTCGTAATAAAGGGCGGTGTCAAAACCGCCATTTTAAGCTTAAAAACGCATCTATTATTTGTTCCATGATCTCGGAAGCGTGAAATAGGGTTCCGAAAACCGTTTTAAATTATACCCTGAATGTATCCGGGTTAAATAAATCCGCGAGACGATGACGAAGCCTCGCGAAACGCAGACTTACTCAATCAGTACCATGCATATCTCTTATTCGTTCCATTATGAGTTGAAAGGAGCTTATCTTTCATGCGCCTCCGTCATCTGACGCACCGCGATGTAATAATCCGTGATCTCCTTTGGAGCGAGCGGACGATTCAATATGACGACTTCCGCCAAGGACATGCCAAGCGGCCCGTTGTCGCCAATTTGCAGGTTCGTTACATGGTCGGTACCTCTAAAATCCCTGCCGACCGTTCGGGTTTCAAACACCTTCGTTCCATCCGTCCAGACCTCCACCTTGGAAGCTGCGATTATCGTCAACAGGGTGTGATGCCAAATCCCTGGTTTCAAATCGAGACTCTTCAAGATCGTGGTGTTGTATACGCCATTCACGTCCTTGATCCCTTTGAAGTAATAAATCTGGCAAACCGCGGCGGGCTGGGTCAAACCGCACCATGGGCCGGAACGCACGAAATTAGAGATCAAACCCTGACCCGTCAACGAGACAAGGTTGAAACCGGATTGATTATTGGGAAGGGTGTTCAGCGACCACCAAAAGGATATTGTTAACGGGTGGCTCGGTGATAACGCCTCGCCTTGAAGATTGATCACTTCGTCTGGCTTGCCGCATTCGCCAAAAAGACCACCTTTCATGGGTGAAATCACCCCGGATGAACGCAGATTGGCGGAGTTGTATGCGGGAGTCCCGTTTGAATTCTGAAAGTTCTGATAATATATCAAACGATTGTCCCATGAGGGCGGGATATTGGCGTCCTCCAATGCCGTGGCGTTCATGCCATTCGCAGACATCTGCGCTTGACCCAATCTCGTCGCTCCTAAGAAACATGCGATTGTGAAGAGAAACGCTATGACAATATGTGAACGTATAAGCGCACGTTGTGTTTCGTTGACGATCGATTTATGCTTCATACTATTTGCCTCCGCTTCCGCTTGGCAGCATTGCCCCAGAAGGTGTGATGCGAAACTCTCGCACATCATGTTTCGGCAACGCAAAACTGAAATCGGCGACGCCATCTTTAGCCGCCTGCAAATCGCTATGAACGCCGGTTTCCACATTCGTAATCGTCGCATGATCGCCCAAACCAAGCATCCCCAGATTGATGTTAACCTTTGAATCAGCATCCTCTTTCATGTAGCTTGTGACCACCAGAACCGCCTCCTTGCCCGGGGATGAATAGACGATCCATGGAGCGTTCTCCTCGCTTTGAACCGGTCTTTTTCCGTCCGCCCAATAGGTCCACACCTTATGGTCAGGGTGGCTCAGGATTTCAAAGATCGGTGCGAAAAGAGGATCCCATACTTTATCCATCCACCCGCTTGGATCAATCTCATGAACGAGACATACTCCCGCCATAGTCTTTTGCGTATGGATGTCGTTCTCCAAGGGTCCATGGTCGCCCAAGACGACAGGCCATGTTCCCGCCAACTCCCCGTCAGTGACCAGAAGAATGTAATCCCTCGTAAACCTATCCTGGAAATCCCCTTCAGAGTATTTCCATTCCCAATCATATTGCAGCGTTGTGAAGGAGAGCATCGGCAGGATGGATGTGGAGGTCATGTGAGCCATGGTTATGGGCTTCATACCACGCTGGTTCATATATTGGAAAGTGCGTTTCGCCAACTCGCGCAACTCCCATACACCAGTGGAAGGCACGATTGTCCCACTCTTATCTTTGAATGCGGGAGTCATTTCGGTGTTCGACGAGGGATTGAAGAACCAGTTGTCCCAATAAACCCCCTGATTTCCGCCTATGTCAAAAGATTTCCCGTACCAGTATTCCGCCATGTCATCATAAGATTCACTTGGGATGATAGGGATTTCATTTCGGCTGTCGCCGGGTCCCACCGATCTGTAATCCGACAAGTCCCATTCGTCTTGAAAGGTTTGGAATTCGTCCGCCGCCTGATAACTGGAGCGGTTGTAATAGAACACCATCCTCATGCCATATCTTGATCTGAGGTTGTAATTAACTTGAGCGTGGAACTCGTTCACCAGATCCTGTCCGTAGGGTTCGAAGTACTTTTTCCCGATATTGAAAGTGTTCTGAACCTGCTCATCGGTGAGATGTTCTCGGTTTCCGAGTTTGATCATTCGCCATAAGCGCATGTCCTTCCCTGCGGGGTAGACCGAACCGCAATCTCCAAGAGCCAGCCAGTTAATGTCCGTGCCAAGCAGGGTGTATTTGCCTCTAACCCACTCGAATCGCCAAGGCTTAATCCTCGGTTTCACGGGAGCAGCGAGCAAACCGAAGGTGATGGTGCGGGGCGAGGCTATCACCGTGGGTTCGTTTATCAAGTGCACTCTCAAGTGAATGACGCCGTTTTCCCGATAGAGATCCAAATTGGGCTTTTGAGGATCCCAACTCCAACCCTTGTTGTTCTCCGTGAACCAGCAAAGCCCTCTGTTCGGGTTCCCAAGAAATATGTAAGTGCAGAAATTGGGCGGCATCTCCACGTCCTGCACTTCCGAACTGGTCCAAACCACCCCCTCGCCTTTTGGGATGGCGCCGCTTACGGTGTTGCGTATGCCGTCCCCCATGGCGTGCATTAGATAAGCCTCTCGGTCCGATAGGGGGATATCGAATGTGAGATCATTCACGGTGTTCCCGTTGGAACCGAGAAGAGTCAAATCCACGCGCATCGTGCCGTCATAATCCCATGTCTCAACGCTTTTCGCCTTGAGAGAGCCTAGAAATAGGTTGGAAGTCGCGATCACTTTATTTCCCGCAACGTGAGTGAACCGAACCGGACTGGCTTTTACTGGAACGGATTTCCCGTCCTCTATCGCCTCGTAACTCATGGGGGAGGCGAGAAGCGGGACGCCTTTGGACCAAACTTGGTCCCATAATCCCTCCCCATTCATCCGGTGCTTTCGTAACACGGAAAACACCTCGTTCCCCTTCACCTCCAACGGCGTGAAGGGGGGATAAACCTTATCGGTGATACCAAGTTTGTTATGTTCCCAAGGAAAATGCTGTCGCACAAAAGTTTTAATGATATCGCCCTTTGGAAGCCCCGTACCAATTGGGGTTGCAACAAGTTGGTATTCGCCGTCCAGTTCCGGCAGGGTGAACCTCGCGGATACCTTCTTGTTTACGATATCCTTTAGAAGAACCGTTTTCACCGGATTCACATCGCCCGCTTTTCGGACGGTTAACCTTATCTCATTGAGAGTCGCGTTGGCGGGAATTCCCGTGGCGTCCACGTGCACGCGCATCAGGTTCTTATAGGGGTAATAGGCGAACTGCATGTCGATGGGCGGTGGCGTTTGTTGTACGGTGATCCATTGCCATGGCGGCGCGGATTGCCATGCGAGGTCTCTCTGGAAAATTGGAGCGCCGTCCTCTCCCGACGCCTGTATGCTGAGTTGAAAGTTATGTGAGATGTTATCAGTCACCTTCAATTCCACCGATTGCGTCGTGTGCGGAGCTATCGTTAGGGTTTCCCGCTGAGTCGCATCCGGCATTCGGTCACGAGTGAGAAGAAGCGATCCTGTGATGGTGATCGGTTTGGATGAGGGATTGAAAAAGCCGAGAAGAGCATCCACATTTCCCGTGAAAGGGTCCGAAAGCAACGATTGCCTAATCGCCAACGCTGGTTGATCCGTAAATCGGAATGTCATTGCAGGTGGGTACGATCCTCCTCCGAGGGAGGAGAACATCCAGGGGTTTTTCCAGTTTCGGCACACATTGATGCCCCAAGTCCCTTGGTCCGTAGTTCGTCCCGGCGCAATGCCCGCTGCAGGGATGCGAAAGATGCATTGCCACCATCCATTCCGCTTTCCGGAGACCATATGCCAATCGCCCCTCCAAACTGGGTTCTCAGGCGCTCCACCGCGAGAATGCATCACCCATGCCTGCTTTCCTGCGGAGTTTGCAAGCATTTGGTACGTCTCCCCTGCCTCCGTTCCGGGCGTCGGGTCAATCCATATCTCCACGGAATCGTCGAACACCAATCGCACCGTGCCTTTCATCACCTCCGTGGTGAGATTTCCTTTGACAGGGAGTTGTGACGACACAGCGATATAGATGGCATTCTTTGTGGCGCCGATCCATGCGCTCACTTTTCGACGCTCCAACTTCCCATTCCATGCGAATCCATCAAATTGAGCCGCATTAGCCCACTCTTTCGCATTGAGCGGCAGTTGCATGGGGGGGGCGGTGGAGAAGAGCGGGATGGTGATTGGTGCGGCTGTGGATGAGTTACTTTGGAATCCTATGATGAGAATTGCCAAAAGGGGAAAAAGGATGACTGGAAAATGTTTCATTTGTCACCTCCGAAAACGAAACGATGGGATATGTTGGCGGAATTAAGGATTGTCTAAGATATTACACCCTCTTGATGGAAATTGTAACATACTGGTGGAATATAGCAAAATCAATTCGCTCTGCGTCGTTCATGAATTTTATAACTCGGGTCTCCCCAACGCCATTAAGAGTATTTTGGGATGTAAGTCGTATTGGTCCTCTTCGGATCCGGCATTGTTTCGTCGTAATTCAGGGGAAAAAGAGTTCCTACTTGTTAACCGGAAAAAACCTCTCACTGCGCGGGGTATCGCCTTTCGGTATAATAGAAGTATGGGAGTACTCCAACAGTCAAAAGAGCTATCCGCCACCACAGGAGTGGTTTTCAACATCCAGCGATTCTGCCTGCATGATGGACCCGGCATCCGCACGACCTTCTTCCTAAAAGGATGTCCGCTGAGATGCTCATGGTGTCATAATCCGGAGAGTCAATCTGGTGCGCGGGAGATATCCTATCAGGCGAATCGTTGTATTCAATGCGGGGCGTGCGCCGCAGTATGCCCCGGGGATAACGTTCCGAACGGTGAGAGATGCATCCGTTGCGGGGCTTGCGTGGAAAACTGCCCAACCGAGGCGCGAAACCTTCTTGGCGAAACAATGGATGTTCCTAGAATCCTCCTTGAGGCGCGGAATGATCGTGCGTTCTACGAGGAGTCGGGCGGCGGTGTGACATTCTCCGGCGGGGAGCCTCTTGTGCAGTCCGAGTTTCTGATAAGCTGTTTGAAAGCGTGCCATGATGTCGGTTTTCACACTGCTGTGGATACGTCCGGCTTTTGCGCACCGCCCACGCTGATGAAGGTCGCACAATATGCGGATCTATTTCTTTATGATATAAAATTAATGGATGATGATGCGCATCGGTTATACACAGGGGTTTCAAACAAATTGATTTTGGACAATCTGAGATTGCTCGTGGAGACCGGTTCCGATGTTCAGATACGCGTGCCCGTGGTGCCGGGAATCACGGACACGGAGGAGAATCTTAACGCGATAGCTGATTTTTTGCTCTCCCTGTCGCGCATACTCGCAGTGCGGCTTTTGCCTTATCATGCCATGGCGGAGGGAAAGTATGAGCGGCTGGGGCGCAACTCCCCTCTGACGCCCAGAGCGACGCCATCTCGCGAGAGGATGGAGGAGTTGGCGAGTTTGTTACGACATAGAGGCTTGGATACGGGTATTGGAGGCTGATGAAAATGACGGAAAGAGTGAATGTTTTACGCGAACGGAGCCAAATGGCGATCCCTGGAATATCGGCGGAACGAGCTTTGCTAATGACGGAGTTCTATCGGGAGAACGAAGGCAAATATTCCACCCCGGTTATGCGCGCCAAGGCTTTTTTTCATCTCTGTGAGAATAAGACCATTCATATCGGCGATGAGGAACTCATCGTGGGGGAACGGGGGCCAGCCCCTAAGATCACGCCCACCTTTCCCGAACTGACCTGTCACTCCCTCCAGGACCTTCAAATCCTCAACAGCCGCGAGAAAACCTCTTACATGGTGGACAATGATACGATGCGTATTTACGAATCCACCGTAATACCCTACTGGACGGGACGCTCCATGCGCGAACGCATCTTTAATGAGATGAGCGAGGAATGGAAGGCGGCGTATGAGGCGGGTATATTCACGGAGTTCATGGAGCAGCGCGCACCGGGACATACCGTCGCGGATGGAAAGATATACCGGAAAGGGCTCCGGGATTTCCAGGAGGATATTCGTCGCGCCATCGGATCATTGGATTTCGCCAATGATCCGGAAGCCTACTCCAAACGAGAGCAGTTGAAGGCGATGGATATCTCTGCGGAGGCATGTATCCTTTTTGCGCATCGCCACGCTGAATTGGCACGGAGCATGGCGAAGGATATCAGCGACAAATCAAGGCGCGAGGAGTTGGAGAAAATAGCCGACGTTTGCGACTGGGTGCCGGCGCACGCCCCCAGGGATTTCCATGAAGCGTTGCAGATGTACTGGTTCTGTCATCTCGCCGTCATCACGGAGTTGAACGGATGGGATTCTTTCAATCCCGGGCATCTGGATCAGCATCTATTGCCTTTCTATGAGAAGGGGGTTGCGGAAGGCACTCTTACAAGGGATTCCGCCAAGGAGTTGCTGGAGTGCTTTTGGGTCAAATTTAACAACCATCCCGCGCCGCCCAAGGTGGGAGTGACAGCTGCGGAGAGCGGCACCTACACGGATTTCGCCAACATCAACATTGGCGGATTATCCCCGGATGGCAAAGACGGTGTGAACGAACTCTCCTATCTGCTTTTGGAAGTGATCGATGAGATGCATATCCTGCAGCCCGGCAACAATATCCAGCTATCCCGGCAAAACTCGGACCATTTTCTTCGCGCCGCATGCCGGGTCATACGAAAAGGTTACGGGTTTCCGTCGGTTTTCAACGCGGATTCGGTTGTGCAGGAGTTATTAAGACAAGGAAAGAGCCTTGAGGACGCTCGACAAGGGGGAACCAGCGGGTGCGTGGAGACAGGGGCGTTCGGCAAGGAGGCGTACATTCTCACAGGCTACTTTAACCTTGTCAAGATATTGGAAATCACTCTTCATGACGGGGTGGATCCCGTCACGGGAAAAGTCATTGGTTTGCGCACAGGGGATCCGAGAGGATTTCAGTCCATTCGGGAATTGCAGGACGCATGGGAGCGGCAGGTTCGCCATTTCGTGGACATCAAGGTGAGAGGCAGTCAGATCATAGAGAGGATGTACGCTTTGTACGCCCCAGCGCCGTTCCTTTCGATTTTAATCGATGACTGCATCGCCAACGGCAAGGACTACAACGCCGGAGGAGCGCGCTACAACACCTCTTATATTCAAGGCGTTGGCATCGGAACTCTCACGGATTGCTTCGCAGCCCTCAATAAACTGGTTTTCGAGGAAAGTACGATGTCGATGATGGAGTTGCTTGAGGCTCTGGATGCTGATTTCGACGGCAAGGAGCGCATACGCCAGCTATTATTGAACAAAGCTCCCAAATACGGCAACGATGACGAGAGTGCGGATCGGTTTATGAGAGACTGCTTTGAAGCCTATTACGAGGCGGTCGAGGGAAGACCGAACACACGTGAGGGTTTTTATCACATCGACATGCTTCCCACCACCTGCCATGTCTATTTCGGAAGCGTCACCGGCGCCACACCTGATGGTCGGAGAGCCAAAACACCTGTCTCGGAGGGGATTTCGCCGGTGCAGGGGGCGGATCGGCTTGGACCCACCGGTATGCTGAAATCCGCAGGAAAGATGGACCATCTTCGCACCGGAGGCACTCTGCTCAATATGAAACTCTCCCCGCAGACGTTGGAAGGGGAGAGCGGAGTGGAGCGTCTCGCCTCCATCATACGCACCTATTTTCGCATGAACGGGCATCATATTCAGTTCAATGTAGTTACGGCGGAGACGTTGCGGGAGGCGCAAAGGAATCCCGAAGCGCATCGTGATCTCATTGTGCGCGTGGCTGGGTATAGCGACTATTTTCGCGATCTCGGGATCAGTTTGCAGAACGAGATCATCGCACGCACAGAGCATGAAAGCGTTCAATAAGTGCGCATTGCTTTCCCATAGGTGTCATTACCGGTTTATTTCTTTTTCAGTAAGATTCTCATCCTGCGTAGATCCGGATGCCAAAAGCTCATGGGGTCCCAAATGGTTTCCCGAGCCTCCTCGGGGGTTTTGCTCTCTACGTGACCGTCAAGGAACGACATCACGGTTTTCTTGGCGTGTCTGCATGCCACAAGCTCATTACCGCCGGATTGATTCCACTTGGAGTTTTTTGCATCGAAGGTCATTGGCGTGATGCTTGGCATATTCACCTTTACGATATTCAAATGATTGCAATGGGTGTTATAGGCGTAACTGGTTGATTTACCTCCTTTATTGGCAATGGAACCGGCGGAGGGACACTGAAATATCTTTTTGTCCGTAATGTAGGGCGTGATGAGATCGCACCAATTTCCGCTGGAAGGCAAGGTTTCGTTATGATCCTGGGCGTACATTAACATGGCGCGAGAGAGATATCTTTGATTGGTCATGCAACTCTCCTCTTTCGCCTTCTCCCTTGCTTGAGCTAAGACGGGGAAAAGAATGGCGAGTAAGATGGATAAAAACGCAAAGGAAACGCCTGATAGTATCGTTCCGGCGATTGCGATGCCTTTTCCTTCGTACTTATCATCTCGGTTGATCTGGTTCAGGGCGATAACCCCGCAAATAACTCCAAATAGGGCGGTGATGCCAAAGCAGAAGAAAGCCATGATCCCAAGGACAAGCGAGACGATCGCCAGAGTGTTGGTCTTTTTAGGCTGGTTGATGTAAGGGCTTTCCTGAGCGATGGGATGAGGTGGCGTTGCCGGTTGACCGCTGATCGGCTTGTTGCAAACCGCGCAGATGGTTGCGCCTTCGGGATTTTGCGCTCCGCAAGATCGACAGTACATGTTTTTCTCCTTTGTTGTTTGTGGCTTCAAGTGTTTCGACTGAGCGGAATTGGAATAAAGCCATTGATATGTAATTGTGTAATCTCTTTCTTAAATCCCATAGTCACATTTCACCATTATTCGGGAGATTCCTTCACGATTTTCGAACCTTGCGAAAAAATTGTTGGATTATGCACGAATTGTTCGGACGAAGGCGTGGATAGAGATTCCGTTTCCGCCTCCAGAGTGAAATCATGCCGTTTTTTTCGGTATCCTATTAGTAAGCCATCGTATGTATCCCATGGCGTTTGAAAAAACAGATAATTGCAAAATTCGATTTCCAAGTATTTCGCCGAACGTGAAATGAGCGATAATAGCCACATTTCCTGAATTCTGCAATTACCTCAAAATGTAATTTCGAGAGATTATGGAGATTAGCGGATAATGTCATCGGAGAACAGCATCATTATACTGGGTAGCGGTCCAGCAGGCTATACCGCCGCGCTATACACAGCCCGCGCCAATTTGAACCCGCTCCTTATTGACGGTGGGGTCGGAATGGGGCAGGGGATGCAAGGACAAGGCGGACAGCTCACCATAACCACGGAAGTTGAGAACTTCCCCGGCTTTCCTGAAGGGATTATGGGTCCCGAGTTGATGACTCGAATGCGTGAACAGGTTGCCCGTTTTGGTGTGCGTTTTGTGGAGGATATGGCAACGAAGGTGGACCTATCCGAGCGCCCTTTCAAAGTGTGGGTGAATGATGATCTTTACACCACACGCGCCTTGATCATCGCTACCGGCGCTTCTGCGAGGTGGCTAGGACTTGATGAGGAGAAGCCTGTGTGGGAGGGAGGGCTTGGCGGAGCGGGCGTTTCGGCGTGCGCCACATGTGACGGGGCGATGCCGGTATTTCGCAACAAAGAACTCATCGTCGTGGGAGGCGGAGATACTGCGGCGGAGGAGGCTCTTTACCTCACCTATTATGCCAGTCGGGTCTACATAGTTCATCGACGCGACCAATTGCGCGCCTCCATGGTCATGCAGCAGCGCGTCGTGAATCACCCGAAAATCACCGTCCTTTGGAACAAGGTGATACAAAAAATACACGATCCGGAGAAAAAGCAGGTCACGGGCGTCACATTGAAGGATACCGTGACGGGGGAACTCTCGGAGAAAGAGATAGCCGGTGTCTTCATGGCGATTGGTCATAAACCCAATAGCGAGCTTTTCTCCGGTCAGATAGATATGGATGAGGTCGGTTATATTCGCACCCATCATGACGTCCGCACCACGAAACTTGGCGTGTACGCTTGCGGGGACGTACAGGATTCGGAGTATCGCCAGGCGATCAGCGCCGCAGGGTCGGGCTGTATGGCGGCAATTCAGGCTGAGAGATTTCTCGCTGCGGAGGATGCAGGCGTGCATGCGGAGTGGTGAGCGGCATCGAGATGAAATCCCCTAGTCTTCTCTTTTCGCGAAGGGAGGGATGTTAGGTGACCCTGTCTAAAATAATGGGGCACGCCGGCGCTATAAGAGCGTTGCAGCACGCCTTGGAAGCCGATCAAATCGCCGGAACCTACCTTTTCACAGGACCCGAGGGAGTGGGGAAAACGACGCTCGCTTTGGCGTTCGCCCAGGCGGCGGCGTGCCTGCACCCAATCCGTTCCCCATTCGATGCATGCGGGAAGTGTGAATCGTGTCGCAGAGTTGCGTCAGCTTCGCAGCCGGAGATCGTCTTAATCCCACCTGCCGGGGATCAGACTCAAATTTGGCAGTTTTGGGACCGAGATGGCAAACCGGGAGGCAAGCTTGAAAACACACTCATTCACTCCCCTGTAATCGGGAAGAAAAGGGTGTTCATCATCGAAAAGGCTGAGACGTTGACCATCCCTGCGGCGAATAGCCTTTTAAAGGTGTTGGAGGAGCCGCCGTCGTATGCGGTTTTCCTGCTCCTCGCGACGCATCCCGCGCGGATGTTGCCGACGATTCTCTCCAGATCCATGATTTTGCGTCTGACACCAACGCCATTGCGAGAGCTGTCGGAATACCTTCAAAGGGAGTTGAAGATCACCATGGAGCAGGCTAGGCTCTTTTCCGCCTATGCGGAGGGGAGAGTCGGAACCGCTTTCCGGTTGGCGTCAAACCCCAAAGCCTTTGAAGCGATGGATGATTTGGCGCGTTTCACTTTACAGTCCGCGCAACTCCCGCCTTTGGAGGCGTTTAAATATGCGGAACAGATACGAAAAAAAGCGGCGGGATCCAAAGCCCTGCTTTTGCAGGAGGGGGATAGTGTAGAGGATGACTCGGATGAGCCTTCGAGCAAAGAGAAGGCCGGGAGAACGCAAATCGGTACGCTTTTGGAGTTGATGGCGCTTTGTTATCGCGACTTCATGGCGGCTTCAATCCTTGGGGAGAACGCGGAGCTTATCTTTATCAATCATCGGGATGAAATTTTGCGGTTATCCAGCGGAAGATCACCGGAAAGCTGGCGGGAATCGCTGGATTTTATCCTCAAAGCGAGGAGAAGTCTGGATAGGAACGTGAGCGTTCCGTTACTAATGGATTGGCTCTCGGTCAGATTGTTTTGCCAAAATAGCTGATAGCGTTCATTACGAAAATAGTGCTCATGCAGAGCATTATCTACGAAGTGCGCAATAAGTGTACAATTTTACAATAGCCTACGATTTAAGTATATATTCATGAAGGAGATGGGAATGGCCAATTGGAAGGAAGGGGATAGGGTACGGATCCGCGCCAGAGCGCAGACTTCGGAGGATGCGAAGAACTGCAACTACTTCCCTTATTTCGCCGGGCTCACCGGTGTGGTGCAAAAAGTATACAACGAGAAGGAATCCGTCGTGGATGTTGATCCGGAGAGTCTTCCCAAGGACATCCGTAAAAGGCACGATGATATTCGTGATCAGATGAAGACCAAATGGCTGGAGGGGCTCTCGGAGGAGGGCAGAAGCCGTTTGACGGAGCGTGAGAAGGATTTCGTTCTCCATTACGCTCTGCTTGTGAACCCCGAAGACCTTGAAATGCCTGGCACGGAGGCTTCCCAAGCGCGTCGGACTATTACGGATATTGAAAAGGCGGAGGAAAGGGAATTGTTGCGTCATATGGGGAAGAGCGAGGGGTGAGATGCTCATATCCGGTGCGGGAATCGCTTGTCAGGATTATCTTTTCACCGCGCCGGAGACTCCGCGCGGCGGGTCGGCGCCAGTTAGCGATTTCCTGATTCAAGGGGGAGGGTTGGTCGGCACCGCCCTTGTCGCTTGCGCTCGATTGGGCGCCCAAACCTCTCTCTACACGCGTTTAGGCATGGATGAGGCGGGTGAGAGCATTCTGAGAGAATTTCGGGAGGAGGGGGTAGGTGTAAAAAACTTGCAACTTTTCTCAAACGCCTCCAGCCCGTTCAGCTTCATTCACGTGGATGAGATCACCAAGGAGCGCACTATCTTCTTTCGATCCGCGCGAAACATCCCGCAACCCGCTCCGCCTCCGGATCTTGGGGATGCGCAATGTTCGGATGCTGTCCTCGTGGATGACACGATGCCGGATCTCTCCATGGCTGTTGCGTCCGCCGCTCATGAGCGAGGAAAGCCCGTCGTGGCGGATATGATCCCCTCCCCCCGTAATGTATCGCTGCTAAAGCTAGTGGATGCGCTTATCGTCCCTCGTTTTTACATGGAGAAAGTCGGTTCGAAGGGGGATTTTCGATACGCATTGGAAGCCATTCACGCATACGGCCCCTCCATCGCCGTGATCACTCTCGGAGAGAAGGGGTGGATATATTCTGCGCCTGAGGGCGTGGGCAAAGGAGAGGCTTTTTCCGTGAAGGAGGCGGACACCACGGGCGCTGGGGATGTGTTTCACGGCGCATTTGCATTCGCCTTGGCGAACGGCTGGGGGATAGAGATGTGCTGTCGGTTTTCGGCAGCCGTTGCGGCTTTGAAATGCACGCAAATGGGTGGCAGAACCGGTATCCCAAACTACGCGCAAACGATGGCTTTTCTCGCCAGCCAGTTTGGTGGGGGGGGTCTGCCGGATCAGTCCGATCAGTCCGATCAGTCCGATCGGACTGATCGGACTGATCCGCAGAATTAGCAGAAAAAACTCCCGCCACAGAGAAGGCGGGAGAGTTTAGGGGAGAAGGCGTATCAATTCTTGGTGTCCGTCCGAATTAGGCGACGCTCCTCTTTCGCAGGAATCCAGTTCCAAG
>JAJZOL010000201.1 GCA_021811565.1 bacterium
GATGTTTTGTCAAGTGAGACCGCTAGGATGCATCGGAGTTATTTGATTCATACCATTCAAAACTGCGCATAAGGGTGCAATTTATGTTTATCCCATATTTCGGTAAAGATAGATACCCCGTTCGGTTTGGATGACACAATGCAGAGGCGACCCTTGTGGTCGCCCGCAAGCACGGCAACGCAACATCAGCCGAATGCACGGAACTTATTGGGTGCGTTCTTACTTTGCGGGCGACCACAAGGGCTCGCCCCTGCATTGTTTCGCGATTGAATGCGCTCACAATGCGAGGCAATTCGCACTCTTTCATATTTTCATGAAATGTGATAGAATATATATTGTGTCGGTGTATGCCGACAATAAAAACAAGGCCTAACTCTCGTTGGCGGGAATGCAACGAACGGCTCATGGACAAATCAAACGCCAGTGTTGCAACCCGCCAATCGATTATATAAGGAAAGAGTGACGGGATGACGGAATTAATTGAAGATATGCCCAGGCTGATTCAGGCGGGCATGGGCGTGCATATCTCTTGCGCCCGGTTAGCCAACGTTACAGCAAGACTTGGCGCTCTCGGGGTGGTTTCCGGTGTGGGATTGCGCCATATCGTTGCCGAACAGGTGCGAAGCGGAGATCAGGAAACAATTGAAATAGCGCACACATTTCCATTCAAACACTATGTGGATGAGTTGATGGAGTTCGCCAAGGGTGGGGAAAGGCATAATCGTCCCGTACCCATGGATCATCCCGATGAGCTTAAAGGCGCGATATCGAAACGGTTGAGCGTCATCGCGGCTTACGTCGAGGTGATGAAGGCGAAGAAAGGGCATTGCGGCAAAATTGGGGTGAACGTAATGTGGAAATGTGCACTGACCGTGCTTCCCACCATTTACGGTGCGATGCTTGCGGGCGTGGACGCCCTTTTGTGCGGCGCGGGGGTTCCCATGGAGTTGCCCGATATCGTGCAAAAGATACGGTCCGGAATGAACATGACGTACCAACCCCTTCACGGCACGGGCACGAATGTGCGTTTGGATATCAGCGAAGACAAACCGGAGAGTTTTCTTAAGAGGATGAAGCCTCCGAAATTAATGCCTATCCTCTCCAATTTCGCCTTTCCAAAGCGGATAATGGACATCTGGGAGAGACAGTATCAGGGAGCGAAGCCTTTCGCATTCGTTCTTGAGAATCATTTGGCGGGAGGGCATAACGCACCTCCAAGGAACAAGGTCGATTTCGGAGAGCAGGACGACATCGACCGCTATTTCGACCGTGTGCTGAACATGGGCGTTGAGGTCTATGTGGCGGGATCGTTCCCCAATGGCGGAAATCGCGAAGACTATCTATACTGGCGGGAACGAGGAGCCTACGGGATACAGGTGGGATCGCGTTTCGCTCTGTGCGAGGAATCCGGAATGCGTCCTGATCTGCGGAAACGGATCATCAACACGAACACCAACGGCGGATCGGAAATCGAGACGAGCCAGGTTCTATCCCCAACGGGGTTCCCCTTCAAAGCCGTTTCCATGGCAGGCACCTTGACGGATAAAGAGGTGTATAAAAACCGAAAGCGTATTTGCAATCGAGGGTACCTTACGGAGTCTCACTTTGAGGAGTTGCCTGATGGCACCATAAAGGAGACCTATATCTGTCCTGCGATGCCTTTGAAGCAGTATCTCAAACTAGGCGGGAAGCAGGAGGATACGGAGAATCGGGTCTGCTTGTGCAACGCGTTATTCTCAACCGCAGGGCTCTATAACGAAGAGGAGCCGCCTATTCTCACATTGGGGGTTAGCGGCAAGCAGGTAACTCGACACTATTCCGCAAGGGAGGTGGTGGAAGATATCCTCACGCCTGAGGTTGTTCGCGAAGCGGAGTTACGTCTCTCAATACCAGCCCGAGAGAATGCACGATACATGCCCTCATTCTCCACAATGCCCGCAGTGGCTGGAATATAGCGTATTTAAGAACTCATAAGCCTGAATGAATCGTAAGATATGCATGGGAGGATCGCGGATGATCCTCCCATGATATGTGTCAATGACGGTTGACTCGTCAATCCGTTTCGCTCATAATATATAGCTTGGAGTAATTACGAAATAAGCGCGGGATCGCGTTGAAGACCCGTATGTCGGCGTGTGAAAAAAACTTGCATGAGAAGTTTCCCGTCACCCCTTATTTTACATTGCCGCAAGTCCATACGGCTTTTTCCGAAGGGAGTTTCCCTGCGAAAAATCCCTTCGTTTCAAATACAATCCATTCGGAGAAGCCCGTTTCATGGATACTGAAAGCGATGTGCCGGTATACGTCATTAGCGTGGCGGCGAGGCTTTCCGGATTGCCAGCGTGGATGTTGCGGCTTTTGGATCAGGAAGGGATTGTCGTTCCAACGCGCACGGAAAAGAACAGGCGCCTCTATTCGGATCAGGATATTGAGCGCCTTGAGCGTGTGCGTTATCTCACCGAAGTGCGCGGCGTGAACATGTCCGGTGTCAAAGTGATTTTTGAGATGGAGAAGGAATCGGCATCCGAGGGGGAGCATCCCCCCGCCGAAAACTCTCGCAACCAGTAGTTTGAAGGAGAAGAGAAATGATATATCCCGCAGCGGATACATTGGATGGAAAATACAGCAAATACGCATTGGTAATCGTCTCCGCCAAGCGCGCCAAACAGATCAAGGATGGTGCGCGCCTGATGATTGAGGATTCGGAATCGATCAATCCACTCACTCTCGCCTTGGAGGAAATTGCAGCGGGGGAGATTATTCCCATGATGGTCGGCGATCCTGAGAAACTGCCCGCCAGCCTGCCGCCAACTCCAGTGCTAGGCGGGTTGAACGCCTCCCTTGATGACGAGGATGACATCTCCTCAACCTCATGGATGGATGCGGAAAGCACGGACATTAAGGACGTGTTGTCCTCGGATGACATTTTGCCTCTTCCAGACGATCCCATTGATGTGGATATTGAAGCCGGTGCCGAAACAGATGCGTATCCGCTAAGCATCAACAATTCCGACATCGATTCAAACGAAGACAGCAATGAGGATTTGGATCAGGTTTTTTCACGGCGAGGACGAATGAGTTCTTAGCTCTCCGCAGTTAAGCGATCGTGCCGAACCGTGATCAGTCGATGTATCACAACTGCATCCGTATTAGATGAAAGAAACGGGGGTAGGGATTAGGAAATATCCCCCTTTCATATGCAACAAACTCATTCAGGAATAAAATCGCGATTATGTCACAAAAAAAAGACTATTACGATTTATTGGGTGTGTCCAAATCCGCAAGCGCGGAGGAGATCAAGCGCGCCTATCGTAATTTGGCTCGCAAGTATCATCCGGATGTCAATAAGCAACCGGATGCGGAATCCAAGTTCAAAGAGATTAATGAAGCCTATGAAGTGCTGAGCGACGAGGCGAAGAGACGCACTTACGATCGGTTCGGCATGGAAGGCTTGGAGGGTGGCGGCCCCTCTGGTCCCGGAATGGGTTTTGGCGATTTCGGTGATATCTTCGATATCTTCTTCGGAGGGGGAGGCGGAACCGCGACGGGCCCCTCGAGCATGGCGGAACGCGGTGACGACCTTCGCTACGACATCGAATTGTCCCTAGAGGAAGCGGCAAAGGGAGTTGAAAAAACAGTCCGCTATAACCATCTCCGCAATTGCGAAGCGTGCAATGGCACCGGCGCCCGTCCCGGCACCCAACCGGAGATGTGCCCCAGTTGCCATGGTTCCGGAGTGATTCGCCATTCGCAAAACACTATTCTCGGCACCTTCCAAACAACCGCCACCTGCGGCAGATGCGGGGGCAAAGGCAGAGTGATCGCCTCGCCCTGCGTTCAATGCTCCGGATCCGGTCGTATGCGCAAGGTCAGCGAAATCAACGTCAAAATCCCAGCGGGAGTGGATAACAACTCCCGTATTCGATTGAGCGGCGAGGGCGATTCGGGCATTCGTGGAGGCGGTCCCGGGGACCTCTATATTGTTGTGCATGTAAAGCAGCATGACATATTCGAGCGTAGAGGAAACGATATCTTCTGCGAGGTTCCCATCAGCATGGTTAGGGCTGCACTTGGCGGTGAGATCACCGTGCCCGTCTTAGGCGGCGAGGAGAAGATCACACTGAACGAGGGAGTCCAAAACGGAGATAAATTCCGTTTAAAGGAGAGGGGAATCCCCGATATCAACGGACGCGGAAAGGGGGATGAATATATTCTTTTCAAGGTGATAACCCCGACCCGACTCAGCCATGATCAAAAAGCCCTTCTGCGCCAGTTCGCTCAAAGCATGGGCGAAACCATCGAAACGCCCGAGGAAAAAAGTTTCCTTGGAAAGCTTTTCCGAGGCTAACCGCCGATGTCTTGGATGGAAATCAATATCCGCCTTGTAAATGAAAGCCTTGAGGCCGCCACCGCAATTTTACTGGACGCAGGATGCCAGGGGGTTGCGGAGGATAGCTCGAAGCCGAAAACCCTTATCGCGTTTATGGAGGATACGCCGGAATTCGACGCTAAATTCCAGGAATTGAGCGGAAAACTGTCGGAAATATCGCAGTTCGGATTGGAACCTCCCACCTCCATCACCACTCACCGCGTGAACGAAGCCGATTGGGCTAATGAATGGAAGAAATATTTTAAACCCATGGAAATTGGAGAAACACTGGTAATCAAGCCGAGCTGGGAGGATTATGATGGCGAGCGTACCAGAATCATTTTGGAATTGGATCCCGGACAGGCTTTCGGCACTGGTGGTCACGCCACCACCCGTCTATGCCTGATCGCTCTGGAGGATTACATCCATCCAGGCGACAAGGTTGCCGATGTCGGCACGGGTTCGGGCATCTTATCCATCGCCGCAGCCAAGCTTGGAGCCGGAGAGGTCCATGCCACGGATATTGATAGCCTGCCACGACGCGTCGCTAGGGAAAACGCGGAACTAAACGGAGTGGCGGACAGGGTTACCGTGCACGAGATGGAGGAGTTCGACTCCCTCGTAAGCAATTGCGACCTGGTGGTTGCGAATATCATCGCGGATACGATTATCGAGCTTATGCCCTCCTTTCACACCAGGCTGAAAGAGGATGGAATTCTTATAACTTCGGGCATCGTGGAGGAGCGTCTCAACGACGTGCAATGCGCCGCCGAGAAATTAGGATTCCATTTGCTTGAAATCCGCGAAGAGGACATCTGGCGCGCCCTAATTCACAAAAAATAGCCATATCATGCATCACATCTTCCCTCCACCTGAAAAGTTACACCAATCCGTCGTCACAATTGATGGCACCGATTTCCACCATCTGTCGCATGTGTTGAGAATTCGAGTAGGCGAGGATATCGTTCTTCTCGACAACTCCGGCGCCGGATGGAGGGCTTGCATTGAAAGCGTCGGGAACAAGTCCCTCTCCGCAAGAATACTTGAAAAGTATCAACTGCCTCCCGAACCCATAATCCATATCACCGTCGCGCAAGCCCCAGGCAAGGGGGACCGTTTTGAGAGAGTACTGCAACACTGCACCGAAATAGGCGCTTCTCGGTTTATCCCTCTTATAACGGAGAGGACCGTCGTCAAGATATCCAAGGATCACGAGCGAGAGAAGATCGAGCGGTGGAGGGAGATCATAAAGGGAGCGACGGAACAGTGCCATCGGGCGAAAATGCCTGAGATCACCGCTCCGATGGAATTCAACGACCTGCTCCTCTCCATCGGGGAGTACGAACATCCCTTTCTTCTTCATCAGGATGGAGAGCCATTGAAACCCGCAGGCGGGAGAGGCGTTGTCCTTTTGGTCGTGGGTCCGGAAGGTGGCTTTTCCCAAGGTGAGATCCATTCATGGATGTCCCATGGGGGTAGGTTGGCATCCTTATGCCCCTGGGTGTTGCGCACGGAAACAGCGGCTCTTACCGCTTTGGCGAAATTGTTGCCGTAGCAGTTAATCAGGCGCTTAGAAGATGATCGTAAAACATCTCCACCTTGCGAGCCACTTGGCATACCGTGAACTTTTCCAACACACACTCACGACCCGACTTGGCTAATCCGGAGCGCAAATCCGGATCGGCAATGAGCTTATCAATGCAGTTAGCAAGGTCGCGGGAATTTCCCATCTCCGCAAGCAATCCATTCTCACCGTCCGTGATGATCTCAGGAATCCCGCCGCCATTAGTGGCAATCACAGGAATTCCGCACGCCATCGCTTCGATTACAACCTGTCCGAACGGCTCGCCGATGATCGAAGCGTGAACCAATACGTCAAAACGTCGCATCACCTCCGCCGGATTAGGCAGATATCCGAGGAATCGAATATATTCCGATGCCTCTCCCGCAACCATATCGGAAATCTCTCTTTCATAATCCTCCTCACCGAACAGTGCGCCTCCCACGATCTCAAAACGCACTCCGGGGAATCGAGAGTGAATCTCCTTTGCCGCTTCTATGAAGACGCGCTGCCCCTTCCATGGGGCGATTCTGCCGATCATACCCACCGTTAATTCACAGTCCCGACGAATCGGTGACGGTGACGAGAATGCACGTAGAGGAACTCCGTCATGGATCACATCCCGGAATTGCAGAGTGGGTGCGCTCGTAATACTCTCCTCGGGAAACAGGCTGAGCATAGTGGAGTGGGAGTTAGTAATGACCCCGTCAGGAACGATACGGCTAAGCGATCCGAACAGCCGGCATATAGCGTACGGCATGTATCCTGCATGGAGACGATCACGCAGATGCCATACCACTCGGATATTCGCCAATTTTCCCGCTATCCCACCAATCACATCGGATTTAAGAGAGTTGCAATGCAGAATCAGAGCGCGTTTCATTATAGCTTGCCGTGCGACGAGTAGTGAGGTTTTGAGGAGTCGAGGAACGGATAACGGTTCGCAAAATGCTTTTCGCAACACATCGTGACGGTGTATGCCATTCAGACTTACGGGGATGTGCAGACATTGGCAATCCACCCCCGTACGCTCAAGCTCTGATTGCAACAGCCCCTCCTCCCCAAGCAGGACGGAAGGGCTGACCTTTGAGATATCCAGTTCCTCGACCAAATGAAGCAATGCGATCTCCCCGCCCCCCATGCGAGCGCAATGATCAAGGAAAGTCACTTTCCATGGTTTGTAAAAGGCGGAAACTGAGTGTGTCGAGGAATGCTTCATGGCACTCTCCCAATTGTGTTTAAGAGGATTGATGAACCAGGTAGGCTTCCACCATGATCACGTTCTTGTCACCGGTCATTTTGACGACCTTCATCAGGTTCTCCATGGTGCTCACCTCTTCCACCTGTTCCGTAACGAACCAGCGGAGTAGGTCTTGACTCGCATAATCCTTCTCCTCAATCGCCAAAGACATTAAGTTATTGATGTGAGCCGTTACATCCAACTCCCAATCCAAGGCGAGATTGATCGCCTCCTCCGGGCCCTTAAAATCGCTTTTCGGTTTCTTAATAGCAGGGATTTCAACCGGTCCTCCCGCATCGTTGAGGTATTTCACGAACTTCATGGCGTGCGCTCTTTCCTCGTCGCTCTGTTTGTAGAAGAGGTTCGCAAGCAACTTTAAAGCCATATCGTCAAAGTAGGAGGCGATGCTGATATATTGGTTGGAGGCGAACAATTCAAGGCCGATCTCTTCGTTAATGGCATCGTTCATTTTTTTGCTGATGATCATTTTTTTTCTCCTGAGGTGTGATGGATTTGAACTGATGAAGCAATAGTAAAATTCGCCATACCCTCCGTCTCGAGATTGCAACAAGCGCGGATGCATCTATAAGGAATTTTACAATCACTTACGTAGTATACGATCTAAATCACAGTATGTTCGCCGGATTATCAACGCTTATGCGCCCGTTAAGCTCAACCTTTGAAACAAACCGATTTAGGAGACTATAATCCCGCACGAACCGACGCGGTTAGTCTGTGTGCCAGACGCTTTCATGGGGTAAACTTTATATGGACAATGGTAAATGCAAAAGTCAGAGAAAAGACGCCAAACCCGCCTTCATGGCATAATGCGGCGTCCAAACGCGATTTTTGCAATTACCTCTATATGGCAATAAATCAGCGTCTTTCTATGTAAAAGTTGAACATCCTGCATGCAGGTAATTGCAATATTCGATTTCCAAGTATTTCGCCGAACGTGAAATGAGCGATAATAGTCACATTTCCTGAATTTTGCAATTACCTCTAAGGTTACCAACCGATCCATTTGCGACCAAATGATGGAAACACGGAAGTTGCAAAATCCGCATTTCAGTTGTTCTGACGAGAATGAAAAGTGCGCTATGACCCTCATATTCTGATTTAAGCAACACCATGTCATACATATATTTTTGAAAGAAGGCTCACGGAGGAATAAACATGAGCGATAGCATGAAGAGGCAACTGCAGGTTAAGGAGAATATCCGTCAATTGGTTCCCTACTCGCCAGGCAAACCCATCGAGGAGGTGAAACGGGAGTTAGGTTTGACGGACGTGATAAAACTCGCCTCCAATGAGAATCCCCTGGGGCCCTCCCCCGCAGCCATCGCAGCCATTCGTCATGCCGCCGCTCATGTGCAACTCTATCCGGACGGATCCTGTTACGAGCTTCGCCAAGCCGTTGCGTCTCATTTGGATGTGCCAGGCGACCATCTGATCTTCGGTAACGGCTCCGATGAGATCATACAATTAATCGGCATCACATTCCTTTCGGAGGGGGACGAGTTAATTTTAGGTGATCCCTCCTTTTCGCGTTATGAGTCCGCAGCCGTGTTGAATCAAGCAAAAACCGTCAAGGTTCCCTTGAAGAATTGGACATACGATCTCGAAGCGATTAAGGAAGCGATTAACGAGAAAACCAGGATCGTCTTCATCGCCAATCCGAACAACCCCACGGGAACGATAGTGACGGAGCGAGATGTTCGCGCGTTCATTGAAAAGATACCCGACAGGGTGATCGTGGTCTTCGACGAAGCCTATTACGAGTATGTGGAGAGCTCCGACTATCCCAATACGCTTCGTCTCATTTTGGACGGCTATAATCTGATCACACTCCGAACCTTCTCGAAGGCGTATGCATTGGCGGGCTTGCGGATCGGATATGGAGTGGCGCGTCCCGAAATCATCAACTACCTAAACCAGCCTCGGGAACCTTTCAATGTGAACCTGCTCGCCCAGGAGACGGCTCTTGCGGCATTGACGGACAAGGAGCATCTGAGGAAGACCCTGGCGACCAACCAGATCGGGAAAAAGCGTTTTTACGAAGGTTTCGAGGAGTTAGGCTTGAATTACGTGCCTACCGAGGCGAATTTCGCATGGGTGGATGTGGAAAAAGACAGCAAGGAGGTTTTTCAGTCCCTGTTGCGCAGAGGTGTTATCACGCGCACGGGGGATATCTTTAACGCTCCCACCTACTTGCGAATCACCATTGGCACGGAGGGGGAAAACGAGGTGTTCCTCTCCGCATTGAAAGAGACACTAGGCAAATAAAGGACGAAGGGAACAGGAATGATTATTGTGATGGCGGCGCACGCCACCGCTGAAAATATAAAGGATGTGGAGCAAAGAATCAAGGATTGGGGCTACGGGGTAAACACCATCTACGGGCAGGAGAGAACTGTGGTCGGGGCTGTCGGGGTGCCCGAGGCGGACAAAGCCGATTATGCGGAAAGGCTGGAGAGTTTGGATTATGTGGAAAGGGTGATCGCGATATTGCGTCCCTACAAATTCGTCAGCCGGGAGATACACCCGGAGGGAACGATCATAGACGTGAAGGGGGTTAAGATCGGCGGTCCTAAAATCGTCTTCATGGCGGGGCCCTGCACCATTGAAAGCTACGAGCAGACCCTGGATACCGCCAAAGCGGTTCAAAAGGCGGGTGCGGCAATCCTGCGCGGGGGCGCCTACAAGCCATGCACCTCCCCCTACTCTTTCCCCGGGTTAGGCGAAGAGGGCTTGAAGATTCTGAAACAGGTTTCCGAGGATACGGGATTGCCGATCATCACGGAGGTAATGGACCCTCGAAACGTTGATTTGGTGTGCGAATACTCCGATATTCTCCAAATCGGAACACGCAACATGCAGAATTACGATCTTCTTCGAGAGGTTGGGTTGGCGAGGAAACCGGTGCTGCTCAAACGCGGAATGTGGGCGAAGATCGAGGAGTGGTTACAGGCGGCGGAGTACGTGGTGCTGGGAGGCAACACACAGGTGATGCTTTGCGAAAGAGGGATTCGAACCTTCGAGACCCATACGCGCAATACGATGGATCTCTCCGCCATTCCCTCCGTCAAGCAGCTCTCGCACCTGCCTGTCATCGCCGATCCGGCTCATGGGACGGGCAGAGCGTCTTTAGTCAATCCGATGACCCGAGCCGCCATCGCATGCGGCGCGGACGGACTTTTAATCGAAGTGCACGCCCAACCGGACAAGGCGATCAAGGACGGCGCTCAATCTCTAAACCATGAGCATTTCGCCGAACTCATTCAGGAATGCCGCCCGATTGCTCAGGCGGTGGGCAGGGACATTTAATCCTGCGGCGTAATAGACGGACGAATGCAAGTGACTTTTAACACGCTGATTGGGAATGGAAGGAACAAAGAATATGTCGGAAGAACGGACAACGTGCCGCGTCCAACTCAATTATCCTCTGGAAAGGGTGAAGGAGCCGATTCTGTATCGGCTAATCAAGGATTTCGGACTGGTGCCCAATATTCGCAAGGCGAACATAGAGGTGCATTCCGGAGGGTTTATCGTTCTTGATTTAAGCGGCGAGCCGCAGAACATGCGGAAGGGCTTGGAATGGTTGGAAACCTGCGGTGTTACCGTGCGGAAAATCGAAGAGGAATAATAGTTCCAACCTATGCGTCGGTATGGTGGAAAGGATGGAGGCGTGTCTTCTCGTTTATGTTTGGAGGTGGCGATCCGAGCCACGCTGAGAAGTCGTGACAATCTCTCGCGTTCCGCGGAAGCGATACCGCCGGATAAAAGGCTGTGGAGCCCATCGGAGTACATGCCCCATTGCGTGGGCATCGTGGCTCATTGCGCCACCTCCAATATGTTCTTCGCCTCGGCGTACACTGGCTCCCCTCTTCCATACCTTACCAAAGCGGAAAAGGAGGAGGCGATAGCGGCTTGCGACACGTTGGAAAAGGCTATAAATTTTCTAAATGCAAGCGTAACCGCCATATGCGACAATCTTGCTTCCATCACCGACGACCGATTGGAGGAGAACATAATCATGCCATGGGGCGAGAGAATGCCTTTGGCGTTGGGGTTGTTGGCTCCTGCAAATCATATGGATTATCACGACGGGCAATTGAACACCTATCAACTCTTTCTCGGGGATTTGGATCCCCACTGAATCTCAAGGATGCGCCGCCTTGTTCGTTCGCGTGCCCTCGAAATCGAAAGGCGCCTGCATGAACGTAGTAATCGGTTGAATTATCTGAAAAATCTCAAAATCATCCTACTCAAAGTGAACATGACCATGAATATACAAGAACTCAAAGCGGTTTATGAAAGCAAATTCGGAGTTCCGGCGGATTTCGCAGTACGGGCGCCCGGTCGGGTAAACCTCATCGGCGAACATACGGATTACAATGACGGCTATGTGTTTCCGTGCGCATTGGATTTCAACGTGACCATCCTCGGCACCTCGCGCAATGACAATACGGTGCGAGCCTACTCCGCAACCTTCGATGAAATGTGCGAATTCAGCCTGAACAATCTTTCCGTTCGTGACAAAGCTTGGTGCAACTACGTGAAAGGGGTTGGGTACATTCTTCAACCCGAGGGTTACCATTTGAAGGGAATGGATATGCTGATAGCGGGAAATGTTCCGCTGGGAAGCGGCCTTTCCTCATCGGCGGCGATGGAGGTCGCGTCCTGCCTGGCGTATGAAACCGCAGGAGGATTTGATATCGATCCCGTCAAACGCGCGCTGATCGGTCAAAGAGCCGAGCGCGAGTATGTAGGCGTTCAATGCGGCATCATGGATCAGTTCATCTCCTCGCTCGGCAGAAAATCCCATGCGCTCTTCATAGACACTCGAACGCTCGAATACGAGGCGGTGCCGTTGCCTGAGAGCGGGGTTTCAATCGTCATCGGCAACACCAACAAACCAAGACAGCTTGTAGGGTCCGAATACAATGACCGACGCAACGAGTGTTATCGAGCCAGGGATGTAATTCGCAAGGACCTGATCCGTATCAAGCAGTTGCGCGATGTGACAATCGAGGAATTGGAAAGGTACGCCCCTCAAATGGACGAGAAAGCGTATAAACGCGCTCGGCACGTCATTTCGGAGGATGAAAGAGTTTTGGAAAGCATCTCCGCTCTGAAATCGGGGGATGTCGAGAGGTTCGGGGAATTGATGAACCAATCCCACGATTCCCTCAGAGATGATTACGAAGTGAGTTGCCGTGAACTGGATGTAATGGTGGAGGCGGCGCGAAAAGTGAAGGGCACTCTCGGATCCCGCATGACTGGAGCCGGCTTCGGAGGATGCACCGTGAGCCTTGTAAAAGACGAAAGCGTGGAGAGGTTCAAGCATGAGGTTGGCGAAGAGTACGTCAAGCTGACCAATCTCAAGCCAGATTTCTTCGTGTGCAAAGCGTCGGATGGGGCGCGCCGAATCTTTTAAGTTTGTGCTCTCCTTCCCGGTCCCGCTTATCTCTTTGTCTTAACTGAACTTGGAAGGGAGCCTTTGACCCGCAATGAAAGACCGAATATCCGATCTTGGCGGAGAGGATCGTTCGCTATCAATTCATCACTATCAGGCGAATGTCATTTGATCGCAGGGGAAATGAACACAGGCGACAATCCGCTTGATCTCCCCGGCATTTAACAATCGTCTTTTATGGAAGGAGTTACTCATGAGCAAGATACGCTTCGGAGTGGTCGGTGTTGGCGGAATGGGATCCGGTCACTGCAGTTGGATGCACACCATTGTGGAGGCTAAACTAACCGCCGTTTGCGATATCCGCAAGGATGTCGCGGATGAGGTTGCGGACAGGTACCAGGTTCCGGCGTTTTACAAGGCGGAGGATTTGTTGGATAGCGGGCTTGTGGATGCGGTCATCATCGCCACGCCGCACTACTTTCATCCTCCGATAGCCATTGAGGCGTTCAAGCGAAAAATCCACGTAATCTCCGAAAAACCCCTTGGCGTTCAGGTGTCCGAGGTGGACGCAATGATTGCCGCAGCGAAGGAATCGGGATGCAAGTTCAGCGTGATGTACCAGATGCGCTCCAGTTCCACATACCAGTTGGCTCGACAAATCATCTCCGATGGGAAACTCGGCGAAATCTATCGCACCTCGCTGATTATGGGATGGTACCGCAGCCAAGCCTATTACGATTCCGGCGGATGGAGAGCCACTTGGAACGGGGAGGGCGGAGGAGTGCTTATCAACCAGGCGCCTCATTTCCTGGACATGTTCTCTTGGCTGGGCGGCTTGCCTGTGAAGCTTACGGCGCAAACACGGACTCGCATGCATAAAATCGAAGTGGAGGATGAGGCGTTCGCCACTCTGGAATATGCGAACGGCGCTCACGGATATATCTATTGCTCCACCACCGAAGCCCCCGGTTGCGAAAGAATCGAGATTTGCGGCGATAAGGGAAAGCTTCTCATCTCCGAAGGCAAGCTCACTCTGTGGGAGATTAACCCCACCATCAGTCAGCACAACAAGGAGAATACTTCCATGTGGAGCAGTCCGGAGGCTAAAACCGTGCCGATGGAGTACAATCGAACGGGAGGAGCTCATGCGGACATCACTCGGAATTTCTGTCAAAGCATTCTCTTTGATGTGCCTTTGATCTCACCCGGCGAAGAGGGTCTCAACGCCGTGGAGCTCATTGACGGCATGATCCTCTCCGGGCACACGGAAAAGACGGTTTCCGTTCCGGTGGATCGCGCGGCGTTCAATAAACTGCTCGATGAACTCAAAGCCACACCGTCCGAAAAGAGCGAGGTCAAAGAGCAACGCATCCTGGACCCGCATTACGCATAACAACAAACAGACCGGGAAAGCTGCGCTTTCCCGGTCTGTTTGTTTCATTTAGGGTGCAAGAATGATTTTTAATGTTTCCTCTAGAGGTAATTGCAAAATTCAGAAAATATGGTTATTATCGCTCATTTCACGTTCGGTGATATACTTGGAAATCGAATTTTGCAATTACCTGTCTATCGTATAACAGGGATTTTAAAGCTGTATTTGCAATTATATGAAGTCGGCAATTAAATAGATGATAAATTCTGTGAAATCACTCTTGATAAAGTTAATATATTCGATGATATTTAATTGCCGATTTAATAACATTTGACACAATACAATCCATAAGATAATATAGTTTCCAGCAGCAGTGTCGTACAAGCACTGGCAATGAGGAGTAACATGAATAGTGACTGCATTTTTTGCAAAATCGCCTCGGGCGAGATTCCTGCGGAATTAGTTTATCAAAACGAGGAGTTCGTTGCGTTCCGTGATCTAAACCCGCAGGCGCCGGTGCATGTCCTGTTAATACCCAGAAACCACTATCCAACCGTTACGGATATGGAGGATCCCGCCGTGATAGGAAGAGCCATCCAGGCGGCGGGAGAAGTGGCAAAGAAACTCAATATTGACAACGATGGCTTTCGACTTGTGATTAATTGCAGAGATAACGGCGGTCAAACCGTATATCATATGCATGTGCACATCCTTGGCGGGCGCTTCATGACGTGGCCCCCGGGATAGAAAAGGACCCTGTAATGAACCTTAAACGCCTCTTTTCAGCCCTTTTTTGTTTGGGGGCTATGATCCTCTATGGTTCCGCTCGAATCTCCCATGCAGACACGCCCCCCATCCTCTCCATGAATTTCGAAAAAGGCTTGGACGGATGGTCAGCCGTCGGTCAATCCTCCTCAGTAACCCGCACCCAGGACGTGGCTTACGTGAAGGAGGGGAAATACGCGCTTGAGTTCGACTATGATGTGAAAAAGGGGGATGTCAATCTCCTCGTGTGTCCAACCATCGGCACGAGTCTTGCGGGTGCGAAATCCATTCAGTTCTGGATATACTCCGATTACACCACCCCGATGGGGTTCGTGCTCCAGAAATCCAATGGGGCGAGGTACACCGCGTTTTTTATGACGGAGAAGAAGAGATGGCAGAGAGTAGCTCTTTCCGTGAATGATTTCGTGCTCTCCAACAACCCGGGGGATCCGCCGGATCCCGACGGCAAACTGGAGATGAATCAGGTGTCCGCTATGGGAATAATCGATTTGGGGGTCTTCTTCTCACAGATGGATTCTCCGGAGGTGCGCAAGTTCTTCCAAGTTTCCCCGGGCAAGCACACACTCTATCTGGATGACGTTTCAATCAGCGCCAATCCTCTTCCCTTGGCTTTCGGCGCCAGCGATAAAGGGTACCTTGTGGATAATTTCTCCCGACCGCAGGCGATGTGGCTCCCGCTTGGCGGAGTGCAACTCACCCCCATGGACGGTGACAAACCCAACACCCGCTACATGCGAATGACCTATCAGCAGACTCCGGGCATACCTGCGGGTATGATGCGCAATCTTCCCGTCGGCTCTCTTTCCGGAATGACCTCCCTCGATTTCGACGCAGCCTCCCAAGCTCCCATGACCATTCTGCTTCAGGCGGAGCAGACGGACGGATCCAAATTTTACGCCTCCGCAGACATTCCTGGGGACGGGCAGTTCCACCATATCTCCTTGTCAGCGGACGATTTCCATGTATCCAACGATTCCGCCAACGCCAATGCGAAGTTCGATCCAGGCAAAGTGAAGAGCCTCTATTTCATTGATCCCAGCGGATTGATCAATAACGCCAACCAAGGCAACATTCTGATGCTTGCGAACATCATCGTGTTGAAAACGAAGTAATCCATAATTCGCCGGAGATATGCCCGGTTATCTCCGGCGATCCCTCATTTCCTCATCAATTCTCTCTGATTTGCGCTATACTGGAAATATGTTGATTCAGGTTAATCATCTATTTGCGGGTTATGACAATCGCACCGTTCTGCAGGACATATCCCTGACCCTGGACGCCGGGGAGTTGGTGGGATTGATTGGACCAAACGGCGCGGGCAAATCCACTTTGCTACGGGGAATCACCGGCGTCACCCCCATTTCCAAGGGCGAAGTGCTCTACGGCGAAAGGGATCGCGCCAAGCTAAACGCCCGGCAAAGAGCGCGTCATGTAACCTTCATGCCCCAAAGCGAGCCGACGCTCTTCGATTTCACCGTGAGGGACGTTGTGCTTATGGGGCGATACCCATGGCGCCCTCCTGGGGGAGGTTACACGACGGAGGACTTCGACATTGTGGTACGAGCGATGACGGCGGCGGACATCCTGCATCTCTCCGAAAGAACGGTCACCGCGCTTTCGGGAGGGGAGCATCGCAGGGTGCTGCTGGCGAGGGCATTGGCTCAAAACACTCCCGCGCTGCTGATGGATGAACCGACCGCGCATTTGGATCTCACGCATCAGGCGGAGGTGCTGAACCTCATACGCAATAGAACTCGCAACGAAGGCGTTGGAGCCCTCGCCGCGCTTCACGACATAAACCTAGCAGCGGAATATTGCAACCGCCTCATCCTGTTATCGCATGGCGCCATCCTACGGGAGGGAACGCCGCAGGAGGTGTTCAGCGCAGAACTGCTTGAACGCGCATACGGTTCGCGACTGCATGTGTCCGTAAATCCCGCCACCGGAACGCCATTCGCCTGCCCGATGCCCATCGAGGAAAACCAGTTCGCAAGGGACGCCCGGGTGCACTTGATATGCGGGGGGGGAACCGGTTCCGCCGCACTCGCAGCACTCTATCGCCACGGAATCAAGGTGACGGCGGGGGTGCTCAACAGATTGGATACGGACCAGCAGACGGCGGAGGCGTTGGGCGTGGAGCAGATTGTGGATGCCCCCTTTTCGCCGATTGGAGCCGATTGCCTGGCGAAAGCGAGGGAGCTCATTTCAAAGGCGCAATGGGTGCTGGTTACAGACTGCCCGTTCGGCAAAGGGAATTTGGCGAATCTACAACTCGCGTTGGACGCTCTGAACCAGGGAGCCAAGGTCTATCTTCCCGCTTCCCCGCCGATTGAAACACGGGATTTCACGGACGGCAAGGCGACAGCCTTTTGGAAGACCCTATTGGAATCCGGCGCCAAAACTTGGACCGACCCGGACACCTTCCTCATGGAGTTATTTAACTCAACAATGAATTATCACGCGTTGGCGGAAAAGGAAAGAGAGATGTAATCGCGGCGCAGCGACCAACGTCCGAACGCCCGCGTTTTGAAAATACGAATCACGTTAGGAGAGAGGAATGCTCAAATACGAATACGGCGCAATGAGATCGGATGAAGTGGTGAGGGTGCGAAAAATCCTTCCGCAATCCCTGCATTTTGCGGTGGACTCGGCAAGGGATTGGATCGGGGATCACGGCGCGGACACCTTCCGAGTGGTACGCTGCGACAACAAAGTGGTGGGCGGGTTGCAAATCATTCCCGTGGGACAATGGTTTGGAGGCAAAAGTGTGAGCATGGGGGGTATCGCCTGCGTGGGGATCGCTCCGGAATCCAGGGGAAAAGGGGCTGCAGGCTTCATGCTGAGAGGGGCATTGCGTGAGATGTACGACAGAGGCTTCGCCATATCCACTCTCTATCCCGCAACGCAAGCGCTTTACCGCTCCGTGGGCTACCAGAGAGCGGGATATTACATGGGGTACGAATGCCAGGTCCACTCCATCCTCAAGGTGAATCGAACGTGCGAGATGATAGAGATGGATGCGGATGAATGGAAGGAGGTAAAGCCGCTTTACGATAAATACGCCCAAATGCAAAACGGGATGCTGGACCGAAACGATTGGGCGTGGAACCGGATATTGAACCCCTCCGACAAGCAGTTCGGCTATTTTATCCTGAAGAATGACATGCGCGTGGGCTACATGATCTACAACTTCGGGGACAGATACGACCTCGCAAACATCCGGGACATGGCGGCGCTGGATCCTGCCACGTATGCGCGCATCATGACATTCTTCGCAGACGATCGGTCGATGATCCATCACTTTCAGTGGCGCGGCGCTCCTGCGGACCCGATCGTGCAGTTGCTTCCGGAACAGACGGCGAAGCCGAACGACTACATGGTGTGGATGATACGGATCGTGAACATCGAAAAGGCTCTACGGGAGAGAGGATATCCTTTAAGTCTGAGTTGTTCTCTCGACTTGGAGATAACGGACGATATCCTTTCGGAAAACAGCGGAAGATATCGATTGGAAGTCGTCAACGGAAGCGTGAGCGTCACTAAAGGGGGAACCGGAGAGTTGAAACTGCGTATCGACGCGTTCGCTTCGCTTTATGCGAGTTTCCTAACCGCCACGGAGTTGCATCGCATCGGCTGGCTGGAGGGGGATCGATCGGCATTGGATCGCGCCTCTCTCCTCTTCGGAGGCCCCATGCCCTGGATGCCGGATCATTTCTAAGAGATGAAAGAAGCCGGAACGCACGTTCCGGCTTTCCATGAGGGCGCTGGGATTCGAACCCAGGACACCCGCCTTAAAAGGGCGGTGCTCTACCGGCTGAGCTACACCCTCGCACAGCATTGTTATTATACCCGAAGGGGTGGCGCGTGTCAAATTGAGTAAGGGGGGGGGACGCCTTTCCTGGCGCATCAGAGTGGGCGATCCCGCCGAAATCCTTCAAGCGCGAGGATGTCTTAACTAAGGAGGCGACTTCTGATGGAGGATATAAATGACATCAAGCAAAATGTTAGAGGAGAAAGGAGTGTGTTGCACAAATGTATTTGAACCGCACACTGATACAACATATGCATATTAATGCCGTTATATATCAAATATATTGTATGCGCACTGATTCTGATTGTATTTACGCAACACACTCAAAGCATAGGATTATAAGAGAAGGGCACAATTTATTACGGCGATAACCTCGATATTCTCCGACGTTACCCCTATGCGTCAATATAAAATTAGACGGCCTTCATGTCATAATTCCACCACAAGACAGGGAAACTGACCCTACGAATCACAAACAAGTCGTATCACAATGGAATGCAAATGACGTACGGGAGCTTGGCGTGGCGGTACGTAACGAAGCAAAGTTATTCGAATGCCCGCCAAGTTGGCGCCGTTTCGTCTTCCACCCGGCTTTGATCGGGAAGTGTTATGGAGAACGGTCATGAGCGCACTGTTTCCCGACACCCACCCCAAAATGGAAGCCCTTCAAATCGAGTTATGGCGGCAGGCAAGTCCCACGCGCAAGATGAACATGCTGGCGCAGTTGAACGCCGCCGCCCGTCTGCTCGCCCTGACGGGTTTGCGCGCCCAATACCCGCAAGCCAGCGAAGCCGAATTGCGCCGCAGGCTCGCAGACCTGCTATTGGGCGAGGAACTGGCGCGTAAGGCATACGGAAACCCGCCCCATGCAAAATGAACCTCTGGAAGTCACGCTCAAAGTGACGAGCGTTCTTGAAAAACTCGGCGTGCCGTATCTTATCGGCGGATCTCTCGCCTCAGCGCTCTACGGCATGGTGCGCAGTACGCAGGGTTCGGACATCGTGGCGGAAATGAAGTCCGAACACCTTGCGCCTTTCGTCGCCGCCTTGCACAACGAGTTTTATGCGGACGCGGATATGATTGCCGAAGCCATTCAGCGGTGCTCCAGTTTCAACATCATCCACCGTGAAACCATGTTCAAAGTGGATGTTTTCATTCCGCGCCCGCGACCCTTCCTGCAATCGCAACTTGCCCGCGCTCAAAGGCAGACCTTCGTCTTCGAGAGCGAGATCAGTGTGGAGTTTGCCAGCCCGGAAGATACGATACTTTCCAAACTGGAATGGTATCGTTTGGGCGGCGAAGTCTCCGAAAGGCAATGGCGCGACGTTCTCGGCGTATTGCAGGTTCGCTTGGGCGATCTCGATCTTGATTATTTGCGAAAATGGGCGGGCGAACTCAATGTGTGCGACCTGTTGGAACGCGCCTTGAAGGAGGCAGAGTAGAGGACATACACTTCAGTCTAACTGATATTAAAGACGCGATGTTGTCAGTCTGCAAGGAAGATATTAAACCAGTAATTAAATAACAACATCATGCTGCATACTTGATCATTGGGTGCTGAAAGCATTTGCTCACTCTTCCTGAAAGTTTCTGAAGTTTGCGCATATGTGAAATGACTTTGCCTTGCAAATCCGTTTCATCACGTGCTGGAGGTTTTGAATGCACCCCGTACTTCAAGTCACAGTTAAGATACTCGTCAGGAATCAACTGGGCGAATAGGATGGAAGATAGAAAATCTCCGCCAATTCCCGACGCGATTCAAGCCATTCCTCCACCAACTTGCCGTGATGCATCCGCAGGTTGTCCACGACCGGAAAAACCTTGCTTCCGGCGTCCTTGATTAGCCATTCAACGAACTTTACAAACAGTTCCGCATTCATGGTCTCCTTGTACACCATGAAACGCACCTTCCCTTGGTTGGTGATGGCGGAGATCATGTTTACGCTCTTCCTGGCGGCGTTCAAACGAATCACAGGCGTGCATCCCTTCGAGGCGTCTCCGCGTCCGGCGCATTCATCGCTGCGAACGCCGGTCTCGTCGCACCAGTGTATCTCCGCCCCCTCCTCCTTCGCCCTTTGCACAATTGGCGGGTATTCCTCGTCAAGCCACCTTTGCACCGACACCGGGTTCCGCTCGTAGGCGCATCTCTTCGGCTTTTGAGGCGTGAAACCCCAGCGATGCAAGTACTCGCCCACCGTTCGTATCGGCATGCGTATCTCCCAGCGTTGTTCGATAAGCATTTGAACCGCCTGCCGGGTCCATAGACCGAAGATGTTTTAGTTCCATTTAACATGCATATTCCAAATAGATTGATCAAAGCAAACCAAAGTCAAGAGATTTAAGAATCTTGGGTAGGATTTGCGTCCTGACATGCATTGTGACATGGTTGAACCTCGACAGACGAGAACAGAGAGAAGCCGGTATGGATTTAGTCATTATAGAGGATTACTGAGTGATCTACGATTTACATGATTCATACTACGACATGCATGAACGGAAAAAAGCCCATGAGGAGAGAGAAGACCAAAGCCAACAAATATATTTACAAACAGACAAGTGAACCTGTGATCCTCAAGGATGATCTGCGATCGTATGGAATTGGTCGGCAGAGACGATATATATCGAGGTACCGCACAGATCCGAGGAAACTGGCTCCGTTGGATGAAATGTAAAGTGTTTGGTTATAGCTTGGACTTTGGCTTTCTATTCTACAGTTGGCAATATCTCCAAAAAGGTAGGAAAACTTCTCGAAGTAGGGACGAAATAGTCGAAGACGTCAGAGATATTTACATTATTGATTTAAATGAGTCACATTTACGGATCTCAAACCCCCTTATTAAATATGGAAGTAAAATCATTCTTTAATGCAGACAGGGGGATCACATCCATGAAACGAATCGGGCTAGCCATTTTATCACGAGCTCATCTCTATTCCCAGATCACAATTGATCAGGCATGTAAAAACCCAAATGCAGAGGTCGTCGCCGTCTGGGACGAGGATCCGATTCGAGGCAAGCAGGAGGCTGAGAGGCTAAACGTTCCGTTTTACGAAGATCTCGTCGACATCCTCGCGCTTGATACGGTGCAGGCGGTGGTGAATAACTCCCCCACCTACCTCCATCCGCAGGTTCTTATTTACTCCGCTAAAGCAGGCAAGCATATCTTCACGGAAAAACCGCTTGCAATTACCGTCGAGGATGCGGATATGATCAAGGAGGCGGTCGAGAAGGCGGGCGTGAAGTTTATGATCTCGCTTCCGTCGCGCACTCTCCCGGAAATACTTTTCGCCAGGCAAGCTTTGGATCAGGGTTTGCTGGGAGAGATCACTGCGATCCACGCCAGAGTGGCCTATCAAGCCGCATTGGAGAAGTGGTTTCTCCGCGACGGAATCACCTGGTTCGGCGACGAGAAGATGGCGGGGGGCGGTGCTTTCTTCGACCTAGGATGCCATGGCGTGGATATGCTGCGATGGTTCCTCGGCGAGCCCGCCAGAGTGGTGGCGTTGAAGAATAATTACTCCAAGACCTACGAGGTGGAGGATCACATGAGCGCCATAATAGAATTCAGGAAAAAAGCAATAGGAGTCATCGAGGCCTCGTGGCTGGAGGAATATGGCCAAACTCCGTTCGAGATTTATGGAACAAAGGGGGCCTTAACACTCAGTTCACCTTCCGCTGAGGTCTATATACATACAAAATTTTTCAAAGGCAACATTGAACATAACAACCTCCCCGTAGCATCGCCCTCCCCGGTCGATCAATGGCTGGAATCCATTCTGTACGACAAGGATACTAGCACCATTCTGCAGGATGCATGGAACCTTACTCAGCTCCTTGAGGCCTGTTACACCGCCGCACGGACGGGAATAGAGGTCAGGTTGTAATGCGACTTTTCGTATCGGATCATGACGCAAGGCTTTCGCATGGTTCGCAGGCGTTGGCGCTATCCTTACGGATTTGGATTTCGATGTATGTGCATCGACCATGTCACGGATTCAAAAAATGAACCCAGTATATACTATGATTGCAGGCATTACCAGAATTGGCTTGTTATGGTCAAGCCCTTTGTGTCTTAAGTGAAACATTCTTAATATCAATATTACATTGCAAGACGAGATATTTTGCACTTAGTTTCACAATCTGGTTGTATTATAAGAGAATGAGTTTTGCGGACGGGAGATTGGCGAAGCGTAACGAAGCCGAGCCATTTGACTGTACGCAAAACTCTGACCGGCCCACCCCCGGGCTGGTCGACACCAATGGACCTGCTCCTATCTTCATATGATCCTGGACGTTTTCAGTCGTTACGTTGTTGGCTGGATGATCGCCTATTCGGAGAGCTCCGATCTGGCGTGCGATCCGATAGCTGAGACAATACGGAGGCAGGGCATGGAGGCCGGACAATTTACGATTCACGCGTACAGGGGGGTGTCCATGAAATCCCGCAGCGTCTCGATGCTCCTGTCCGATCTCGGTGTGGTCCGAACTCACAGTCGTCCTCATGTGTTCAATGACAATCCTTATTTGGAAAGACAATTCAAAAGATAAATAATCCATGGGTTTAGCATGTCACATAAATCCCAATTAAACCCCACAAGTAATTATATGCTCCATACTACACAAATCGAAGGAGAATAAAAAAAATGCGAAAATTCCATATCCTCATAATCATTCTCATCGTCATCACACTAACAGGTTGCAACCCCCACACTCACACTAGCCTCCTATTGATCGATTTAACTGCATCCATACCCCAATCGAGTAAGAGACTAGAAAAAATTTTTGTGAGAAATTTGATTCGAAGATCTTCATCGGGTGTATTTTACCTCGTACCGATTTCTAGCCAGGGAACCGAGGTCAACAATCATACTTTTCGCATTAATCTTGGAATGAGAGAATGGAATCAGAATCAAATGATTCATACCAAAAATATAAAAATTGCACGAACGAAAGGGTTGAATCTCATTGATAAATTTTTTGGAACCGATTTTCACAAAAGGGAGGGCACGGATCTAATAGGCACAATAAACAACTCAGTGGATGGACTCCACTCTATCCAAAGAATCTATTTGATTTCGGACCTCATTCAGCAAACAGCCGACCTGGATTTTTCAGAAAATCTCGCTCCCCCTCGACGAATCGAAATTCTCCATTACCTCAAAACTAGAGGGGAAATTCCATCCCTCAGGGGCGTTGATGTCCAGATTCTCCAGATTGGAGCCGGCGAATTATCGGCTCATCATCTCGAGCAGATTCATCATTTTTGGGAGGAATTTTTCAAACTGGCGCACGTTCATCATCTTGAATTTACATTTATTTCAAAATCTTAAGGAGGAATCAGATGATAAGGTGGTTATATTTTTATAAGTGGTGGAATCCCTTTTGTCGTTTTCATCCATTGCGTTTGAGATTCGCAGGATGGTCAGACGGCCGCGCTAATTTTCCCAAATCCAGTGGTAATTCAGATTCACTTCCAATTTTAAATGGATTATGTTCGCTTGGTAATCAGATGTCAGCAGTTCTCGTTCAAAAATGTAACAAAAAAATTCAAAAGCTTGCGAAAGGGGCAAACTCGACTAATAGTGACTGGAAAAAAATCACTGCTGAAATTAGTAAAGAAAATCTCATATTGACTGATGCTGAATCCGCCTACGCCATTCAGCACAAACAGAGTCCGGGGGAGGAACCCTCTCATTTCTGGTTTTGGCTCATCCTTGCAATTTTATTTTGCGCAGAATTGCCACTCACCGAGCAGATATTTCTGTTATTCCAATTGGATACCATCGAGACATATTTAATTTCGCTTCTTCCTACGATTATTCTCATGGGCACCGCCCACTGGTTTGGTTCTTATCTTAGAGAAAAGGAATTGAACCTGGATTGGAAATGGCCCGATCTTGCTAAAATTTTCTTAGGCCTTGGCATGCCAATGATACTTCTGTTCGGCATCACCTATGTCAGATCCCAGTATCTACATGAGGTCTTGCAGGCTCATGGATACTATTGGCCATTCGTGATTATAGCAACGGCAGGTTATTTAACTGCTGTAATATTTAGTTATCGCCACTACAATTGTGATTCAGATCTAGATAAAATTTGGGCGTTTAGAAGGCAAATTAAAAAATTGAACAAAAAAGAAAGCAAGATACAGTCAAAATTAAATAATTTTAAATCTAAATTGAATATGAATGAACTGTATATTCGCTCTGTTGCTCAAAGTATTACAAATCAGGCAAACGAACTTCTATCAATCTACGTAGGCACAAATTTAAAATCTCGAACCGATGAATCAATTCCATCGTGTCTACTAATGAAATTCGATTTCAAACTCGTAAAACACGAAAATTCAAACGAATTTAATGGAAATTATACCTTAACAATCATCAAAAATCCGAATTTATGAGTAAAAAACATTTCATATTATTTAATAATCTCAAGACTAATTGCATAGAAGTTCGTTTGCCTGATTTGTAAT
>JAJZOL010000007.1 GCA_021811565.1 bacterium
TTCAGCATTCGCCGGAACGAATGAAATTATCCACTCCCGCAATCTTCATGAAAATATACGGAACGTTTTCCAATGGAATTGCATCCCTGGCATATGCTTACATCTTGCAATTATAAGGTGTTGGCGAGTATTTGTCAAGCGCAGTAATCCACGACTACTTTGATAAATTCTTGCCGGTTGATTAAGCAACATATTTTATGTAAATTTGTCCAGGTGTTTCTCCGGTTGTTGTTTGGATTTATTCCAATTTGTCCTCGGCGAATGCTGAATACGTTCGCTTCGTCTCCTAGTCCTCGGATATCTCCATCAGCACGGTGCTAATCATGCTAAGACAGGACTCCTCGTTGGGATACAGTCTCACAACCCGCGTCCTGCGCCTTATTTCCTGATTCAAGCGCTCCATGATGTTGCTTGCGCGAATACGACAATGGTGCGCAGCGGGGAAGGCAAAAAAGGTCAGTCCCTCGGGAATCGCTTTTTCCATCCAGTGACGGTATTACTAGTTAGTAGAGTGTCGATCGTTTTGTAGTAGTGGATGTCTTTATCGAGCAAAGCGATATGGGATGGGTCCTTCAAACGTTTCTTTCTTGTGAGAACCTATTGAAAAGTGTTGATTGAAGAGGGTGTTTGCAAATGAACATATCGATGAAACCGAATCGGATGATAACGGAAAAGTAACGTGTCACTGGTTCATGTTTCGAATCTTCCGGAACTCAAATAACTTGGTTTCATTAACTGAATGCTTATAATGAGTCTGCCCAAAAGTTGGTTCGCACTGGGATTTAACTTGTCGAACTCAATGGCGATCTGATAAACGGGGAGCTTTTCAGTATGAGAAATATCCGTCACCCGCACTACGCTTCCGGATAGGGTGAGTGGGTTTTCAATTCTCGACCATTCATTCCCCCAACTGACATCCACGTGGGAACCCTTGGGAAGGGGCGACATGGAGTTCAAAGCCACCCCGCCAAGGCTGATGTCCCTGCCAAGACCACTGATCTCCTTCCGTGGGGTTTGTTCCCCGGATATCTCTACCTTGACCGGATAGGAGATTGCGGTTCGGGGATGGCGGCGGCGTTGCCGTCGCTTGATGACAGATGGCTTGCGAATGGTCCATGTCATGCCATCCTCGGTGATTTGCAGTACCGAGGATGTGAACTCGTAAAGACCATCCTCGCCTAGTATTCGTATGTCGATCGATTTACCCTTGAGTGGGAATGCATGGTCGAGTGTGATTTGAAAGGATTCCGGCGCTGTGGAGATCACTTTCGCGGGAATCATCTCTTCGGGAGTGGTTTTGAAACTGCCCGCCAGTAGATGTTGATCAGGAACGATGGTTTGAAAGGAAAACAAAGGCGGAGCGAAATGGCGTTCTCCACTGCCGGAAAGAGACGAACGAACCAGCGAAACAAGGGTGTCGAGGTCAAATGGTTTGTAAAGGGTCTTCAAACCTCTATCCTCCCAGACACCATCCTCGATATTTGACCTTTCATATGCGGACATAGTTATGAACGGCGTCCATGGAGCGGCGGATTTCAAACGAGGTAATGCGGCAATCCCGTCCATGTCAGGAAGATGGAGATCCAATAGAACGATATGAAAGGTTTTTCGAATAAGTAATTTAAGTGCATCCGTAGCATTGGATGCGCTATCCACCTCAAAACCGTAATTCAGCAATTTCGCTTCGAGGATCCTGCGGAAATTCTGATCGTTGTCTACTACCAACACAGATTTGCGGTTAATCATTGTTTATTCCTACTGCAGATGTATCGCTCTTTCCTTTCCGAAGGTGAATAACCAGCATTTATACCAGCCCTTCATTAAACCTTAATGCAATAAACATGCCAACATAAGAGCACAAGTGTGTTTATTCGGCTATTTCGCACTCTTTTCTTAAGCGAAGCGGAAACATTTCGCATGTCAGTAGTTTTGTGCCCCTATCCGCCAACACCACAGCTCGTTCAATTGCGTTCTCCAACTCTCGTACATTGCCCGGATAATCGTATTTCATCAAATGTTCCATCGCCTCCGGGGTGCATCCTTTGATTCTCCTTCCGTTTTCTCGGTTGTACTTGACGAGAAAATGATCCACCAGCGCGGGGATATCCTCAATTCTCTCTCTCAAAGGTGGGACGTGAAGCTGCACCACCTGCAGTCGATAGTAAAGATCCTCCCTGAATTTGCGGTTCTTCACTTCAACTTCCAAATCCCGATTTGTTGCCGTTATCAGCCTCACATCCACGTGGAGCGGCTTGGTGCCTCCCACGCGTTCGAACTCCCTCTCTTGAAGCACTCTCAATAATTTCACCTGAATGGAGGGCGGGATCTCACCCACCTCGTCAAGGAAGAGAGTTCCCTGATGAGCCAGTTCAAAACGTCCAGCCTTTTGAGCGTTAGCGCCGGTAAAAGCGTTCTTCTCATGCCCGAACATTTCGCTTTCAAGCAGGGTCTCCGTTAGTGCCGCGCAGGATACCGCCACGAACGGTTTGTTCGCCCTAGGAGAGTTGTAATGAAGTGCGCGAGCAATCAATTCCTTGCCCGTTCCGCTTTCCCCTGTGATCAGAACCGTTGCACGGCTGTCCGCAGCGCGTTCGATCAGTTTAAACAATTCCTGCATCTTTCCGCTGTTACCGACGATGTTATCAAAACGATATGTGGTTTTTAACTGCTCTCGGAGTTCGTAATTTTCTTGCTCGAGAATGCGATTGCTTAGAGCGTGCTGTATTACGGTTCTCATCTCGTCCATGTCGAAAGGCTTGGGGATGTAGTTGTACGCCCCCAGTCTCATGGCCTCGACCGCCGTTTTGATCGTGCCATACGCAGTTATCATAATTGCAGTGCAATGGGGTTGCAACTCCTTGATAATTTTCAAGACCTCAATCCCGGTCATATCCGGCATGATTAGGTCGGAAATCAGGAGGTCTATGGTGGTGTTGGATGCGATATCCACCGCCTTTTTACCGCTCTCGGCGAGATGGACATCATATCCCTCCTTTTTTAGCATTGCCTCCAGAACGCGACGTATGTTGGGTTCATCATCCACAACCAAAATGGAATGAGGAGAAACCTGAGCGCTCATGATAATCTCCTCCTTGTTTCATTTGTATATTTCATTTTTTAGTTACCGCTGCTCCAATTCATTCCTTGTTCACTTTAATATCCGCCCGCAACAGCCCCGAGTTTAAATATCCGGCAACTCTGTTGTGCATTGGTCGTTGACGGGAATCAATGGCAGGTCGCCGCCAGATGGCAGTGAGAGGCGGAAGGAGGTACCGGCGCTCTCTCTTTGAAACACTTCAACATTTCCACCATGATTTTCAACAATTCTCTTCACGATGGAAAGCCCAAGCCCCGTCCCCTTTGTTTTGGTTGTGAAGAATGGCTGAAATATCATATCGATTTTATCTTCCGGTATGCCGCAACCAGTATCATCGAACTGAGCGCGTACCATGCCGGCAGGTTCATCCATCAATGTGGATATGGTCAACGTACCTCCCCCTTTCATGGCTTGCACTGCGTTGATGATGATATTTCGAATCACCTGTTCGATCTGTTTTCTGTCCACAATAATGTCCGGAAGTCCGTCGGAATGATTGTACTCCACCTTCACCTCAGACTCCTCGATAAAGCTGTTTAAAAAACGAACAGACCGATCAATCAGTTCGTTTATGCTGGTTTGCTCCACCCTCATTGTCATGGGACGGGCGAAATCAAGCAAATCCATGGTGATCTGGCTCAATGCATCCACCTCTTCGATGATGATATCCAGAAATTCCCTGAATGGCGCCTCGTTGGCATAATCATTTCGTATGAGTTGCGCAGCCCCTTTGATGGAACTCAGCGGATTACGCACCTCATGCGCCATTTTCGCTGCAAACCCCCCGATGTCCGCCAGTCTGCGGATATGGTTCATCTCCTGTTCCATGAGAGTTTCGTGGGTCACATCCTCAACCAATATAACCGCTCCCTGCCTTTGACCCATTCGATCAATGAGCGGGGAAAGAAGGAGATTTATAAATCTCTTCTTGTTATCCTTGGTGTGATAGAGTTCCTTGTAGTGTTGATCAGCCACTCCGTCCGTTAAACACTTAGTGATGAGATTCTCCAGGGAGTTAGCCTCCAAGGGGGGCAATTCCAACTGTTCTATGAGCTGATGGCAACTCCACTCCACATGTCTTTGCTCCGTCAAGCCCCATATCTGCTCGAATGCGTTATTCCATCGGAGTACTTTTCCTTCGGAATCCAGCACCAGCACTCCTCCCGCCATCGAGCGCAATATATTATCGGTCTGATTCGCAAGACGGTTTATCTCTTGGTACCTTTGTTCGCGGTCTTCGTATAATTGCGCGTTTTCAATGGCTATGCCCGCCTGATTTACGAATGTGGTCAGCAGGTCCACCGCTTCAGGGCGAATGATCCTTTCGGTGGAACGGTTATCCGCGACAACCACTCCGATGGTCTGCCCTCTCGATATAATCGGGATGGCTATGAACGCGTTTGCACCAAGCGTGCGTGCGAATCCGCGCATGGGTTGCAAAGCGTTTTCGATGTCGTATTCAACAATCGGCATCTGTTTCTTCGCCACCATTCCTATCACTCCTTCACCGATCTTCGCCGACGAGGAATGAACGATGTCATCCTTGTATCCCCTCCAAATCCTAGGGATGTATTTGCGAGCATGCTTGTCATACAGGTAGAGGCAGCATCGGTCAAACTTCACCACATCCACGATGTTGTCAGCCACATGTTCCAGCAGATTGTGGAGATCGAGATGCGATATCACCGCCTGGGTTAAGTCCGAGATTGTGGAGAGTTCCACCAAACGGTGATTGACATCATCGTAAAGCTGTTTGTTATTGATCGCCAATGCCGCCTGACTTGCGAAAACCGAAAAGAGCCGCATGTCATCCGTGGTAAAGTCCGGTAGCGTTTTTCTGCGCCTGATGGATAATACACCAGTGGCGACCCCTTTTTCATCCTTCATAGGTACGATCATGGAGGAACCGATACCAGGCATGGGGGATACACCTTCCAGTCTGGGATCGTTTTCCACGTCGGATATCAACATCGCCTCTCCCGTTTGCGCCACTTTGCCCGCAATGCCTTCTCCTATCTCTCTTTGAGCCAAATCCACCACCTCGTCGGATAAACCGAAGCTTGCGGCGATTGTCAAGGCGTTTGTATCCTTGTTCAAACGCATCAATGAACAGGCTTGAGCGTCCATCACCTTGGCGGCTTTCTCCGTAATGATATCGAGGAGTTGCGTCAACTCCATGCTATCCATCGCCCTTCCAATTTCATAAATGGTGGACACCTCCCGTATGCTTCTATTTGCCTGCTGACGCAAGCTTCGGTTTA
>JAJZOL010000073.1 GCA_021811565.1 bacterium
CCAAACGAACCCAAGCCATCCCGCGAATTTATTCGCCGGGGCTCCATTTTCGATGTCGGGTTCGTTGGCGATATCCATCCCCCTAGTCCCCACCCCCGACCGTAGGTCGGTCGCGCGAATGCGCCCCCTGCCGGTTATTTTATATGACCGGCGTGTTACTCCCCTTCCCCAAGCTTGGGGAAGGGGTCGGTGGATGAGGGTGATTTGGGGAAGGCGCCTAAGAACGAGAGGAATATTTTTAGAATACTCGAAACATTTCTACATTTTATTTCGTCTAATGAGTAATGTGCCATGGATCCCCAAACTTGTAATATTCCCCCTTGTTTGTTGCCTGCATCGAAATGAAGGAGTAAAATCGTCTCGCCGGCGCACTGTAATAGTGGACATGTTAATCAACGTTATCGCTCTACCGGCGCCGCTTGCGTATCATTCATCGTCATGCGGGATGGCTTGGGTTCGTTTGGTAAAAAAAGAGAGTTTCCTTTTTTATTTGACGCGAAGCAGCGTGATTATTGTAAACACGCATTTGACAAAGGTGGCGCAAGCGCTTAATCGGCAGATTGTAGGACTTCCGGACATGCCCGATACCCAATACCCGATACCCGATACCCGATACCCGATACCCGGCACCCGATACCCGATACCCGATACCCGATACCCGGCACCCGATACCCGAATTTTGCAAATGCCTGCAGTTTGTCCCATTTTGATCGAAACGTTCCGATACGCGATTGATGCGAAGAAATAGTTTTCCAGACAAATGCGTAAATATAATATATGTCGCATTCGAAGGCTTCATACGGTTATAATGAAAGCGATAAGAATTTATTACGTAAACTAAAACATTATTAAAACCGTTTCCTGAAGAAAGGCGATACCCATGACCCTCATTACCCTGTTCTTTTTCGCGCACCAGCCGGACCGTCTCCTTCCCTACGATCGCAGGCGCGAGGGAGAGAATGTCTCCGGAAGAGATCTGCACGATCACTTCTTCGATGACACCCTCAACCGTGAGGTCTTTCACAAGGTCGCAGGAAAATGTTACCGTCCCGCAACCTCCCTTCTCCTGGACCTTGCAAAACGCTACAAAGACCATGACAAACCTTTTCGCGTCGCCTTCGGCATCTCAGGGACACTGCTGGATCAGATGGAGAGGTACGATAGCGCTCTGCTGGATATCTTCAAGGAGCTGGCGGATACGGGCATGGCGGAATTCACCGGAGAAACCTACTATCATTCCCTCGCGAGTCTGTTCGATGCGGAAAGGATTGAGTTCAAGGAGCAGGCTGAAATGCACGCGCAAAAACTCAAAGATCTCTTCGGTGTGCGCCCGTGCGTTTTTCGCAACACGGAGTGTTTGTTCAACAACGGAATCGCCGCGACCGTGCAAGCGTTGGGTTACGAGGGTATCATCACGGAGGGAGTGGACTGGGTTTTGGAAGGATGGAAGTCGCCGGATTTCATCTACCGCGCACCTTGCGGTTTGCCGACACTTCTGCGTAATTATCGCCTTTCGGATGACGTCGGGTATCGCTTCACTAACCGGGATTGGGATGGTTGGCCTCTCAGCGCGGATACCTTTGCTGGCTGGCTCGCAGGCAACACCGATATGCACACCCTGCTCGCCTTGGATTATGAGGCGATTGGTGAACATATGTGGGCGGATAGCGGGATATTCGAGTTCCTGCGTCATCTTCCCGGAGAGATGGAAAAGCACGCTCAACTGGAGTTCACTACGCCCACCGAGGCGGTGCGCCGCCTGCCGGTGATGGGGGAGATTAGCGTGGACGACTACGCGACAATTTCGTGGGCGGACATGGAGCGTGACACCTCCGCATGGCTAGGCAATGAGATGCAGAGGTTCTGCTACGAGGAGTTAAAAAGACTGGAAGGATCCGTCAAGGAGAGCGGGGACCCGTACCTGCTGGATAGCTGGCGCCGAATGCTTACCAGCGATCACCTCTACTACATGGCGAGCAAGTCGATGAGCGACGGGGATGTGCACAAGTATTTCAGCGCCTACGGGAGCCTCTTCGAAGCGTTTCTGCGACTGCATACCGCTATTCTGGATTTGAGGAAACGAGCGGGGGGGGATTAGCACCGGGTATCGGGTTTCGTCGGGGAAAAACGTCGGTTTTCGGAATCCGCTCTCATTCCCTATACCCGGCATACCCGAAACCCGATATACCCGACTACAAGGATTCAACCGCAAAGGTGTCCAGGCTTAAAGGATCGCTTTCCCCCTTTAAGAGGCGCGGATAGCCTGCAGCGGCGATCATCGCGGCGTTGTCGGTGCAGAGAACCGGGGGGGGGATAACAAGACGAAGTCCGTTCTCCTCGCATTCACGTCGCATACTGGCGGCCAATCTTCGGTTCGCAGCCACTCCGCCCCCCACCGCGACGGTCCGCATGCCGGTCTCCTTCGCCGCCTTGATGGTCTTTCGTACAAGCGTCTCCACGACCGCCTCCTGAAAGGATGCCGCGACATCCGGCAAAGGTGTTTTGCCACCATCGTTCTTGAGGAAACGCGCGACGGCGGTTTTGATGCCGCTAAAGCTGAAATCATAGCTCCCGCCAAGCCATGCGCGGGGAAAAGCAACGGCGAGGGGATCGCCCTCCATTGCGAGACGGTCCACATTTGGACCGCCCGGATAGGGCAATCCCATCAGCCGCGCGCACTTGTCAAAACACTCCCCTGCCGCATCGTCAAGGGTATGACCGAGTCTCTCACGAGTGTTATCATCCCGCATCAAAAGCAACTCCGTATGGCCTCCTGATACAATCAGGCTGAGGAATGGAAAAAGAGGGGGATTTTTTGCGAGGAAATTCGCGTAAAGGTGCCCTACGAGGTGATGAACTCCAACCAAGGGCTTGCCATGAACGTAAGCAAGAGCCTTTGCGGCGGAGACACCCACCAAAAGCGCACCCACCAGACCGGGGCGATTGGTGACCGCGATACCGTCAATGTCCACCCAATTCAATCCGCTCCGTTCGAATGCGGAGTGTATCACAGGCAGGAGATTTTCCACGTGTTTGCGCGATGCAACCTCGGGAATGACGCCTCCCCATCGGGCGTGAATTTCGGCTTGGCTTGCAATGACATTGGAGAGGATGGTGTCGCCGTTTTCCACGACGGCTGCGGCGCTTTCATCGCAGCTTGTTTCGATACCGAGAACTCTAAAAGGGGTCAACGCTCCACTCGCTTTTCAATTTCGCCAGTAACTCCCGATATTTGGGGCTTCTCATCTCATCCACCCACATCACGATGGCGTTTTCGTAATTATCCGTGTAATAGGATTTTCGCACCGCCGCCTCCCGAAAGCCGAACTTTCGATAGAGGTTTTGAGCCCCACGATTATGCTCTCGCACTTCAAGGCTTGCGCGGCTGGCTCCGGTGCGGATTGCCTCCTGAAGGAGAGAGAAGAAAATGCGCTCGCCAATATGCCGCCGTCGATAATCGGGGTCCACGGCGATCGTGGTGATATGCGCCTCGTCCATCACCACCCACATCCCCCCATACCCGACCACGATATCCTCCTTGCGCGCAACCAAGTAGGTGGCGGATCTGTTGGATATCTCCGTACGATATGCGTTTTCATGCCAGGGGGTGGAGTAGCAACGGCGTTCGATGGCCATAACGGCGGGTATGTCCGCCTCTATCATCGGTTCTATGGAGATGGTTTCTATGGAAATCGCCATGGATGGGAATCATTCTTCGTCAAGGGAACCGCAAAAAACCCTCATCTCGGAGGAAATAATCACAAGCGGTTCAATAAAACACACGCTTTGCGCTCCCTGATAATAATGAATAGGATATCATATGTTGCAACCGATGTCAAATATATCTCGCCAAAAGCGTATCGAATGCCATATCCCGCACAGATTACATGGAAGGATTACGTGAAAAAAACCCGAGAGGCGGGCTCTCGGGATGGAATGGAGGCACTACAATAAATGTCTATGAAAATCGTTAAGGCAGCGAAGCTGGATTGGTGCGTTGGGGAGGCATGGGAGGCGCTCCGGGCATTCCCGCCGGAACCTGACCTTTTTTCAATGCATCGTTATATATTTTTTGTTCTTCGGGCGTCATTTTGCTGATGTCCCCATGCGTGCGCTGCAGAATGGCGGTTACGGAGGTGCTTAATAAACTTTTAGCGCTACCGGATGACTGCGATTTGGAGCATCCACCGAGAGCCAATGAAACGATGGTCATCAAAAACACCGCAACTACGCCTGCGATTATTATTGGAGCAGACAGGTTTTTCATCCAATATTCCCTCCCTTTCGGATATTCGGATTGATTTCATTTCATTTGCAATTGATTGCCAAGCCTGTTTCGGGTGAGATAAATTTGATGCAAGCCCATATCTGTAAGATGTTCGTGTTCGATGCATTTATCGCGCTATTGGGCTTTCACGGTTCATTTATCAATCACAAGTGTTCGGCATGGGATTCCCCCAGGCATCCACCTTGGGTGCGGGGATTCCTGGTTGAGGCGCTCCGAAATCCGCAGTGGTGAGGCTATTGTAATTCATCCATTTGGCGTGGCCATCCACAAAGGCGCAGTTTAAACCTCCATTATGGGGGACGCAGAGTCTCGGCCAAAGCGATTGCGCCCCGTTTTGATCGCCCCAATCCCATAGCCACACGTTAACGCCTCTGCGATAATGATAGTGCCTGCCGGTCCTTTGGAGTTTTCCCCAACCATATCCAACAGTGGAATTGGGCTGGTATTGGTGCAGAAATAGTTGTAGAGGTTGCCGTTCATCGGATTCCAGACCAATTGGCCATAATCGACGAGACTTGGCTGGTCCGGGCAACGATAGATTTGGCTGTTTTTGATGTACGGGTAGTAGAGACTTAGCGCTTGCCAGCTTCCTTCGCCCTGTTGAGGCGGAACCTCCGGGGCTTGGCTTGGGCAAAACCAAGTCGACACGCTGCCTGCGCGCTCGTCATAATCCTGAGAGTACATTCGCATGTCGAGTCCAAGCTGTTTCATGTTGCTAAGACAGGAGATGGCGCGAGCTTTTTCCCGCGCCTGAGCGAAAACAGGGAAGAGGATAGCTGTCAATATGGCAATAATTGCTATAACTACTATCAACTCGATTAACGTAAACCCTCTTCTTACCTTTCGGACTGAGTGTAATACATTATTCATGATCCTAACTCCTTTCCGACAAATATTACAGGGATAACATTTGCTTAAGGTAGCGATGAATGCACGAACATATGATATTATATAGAACGCAACTATACTTGTCAAGGAAACACCTTACTCTACTTTCTCCTCGCAAGGTTAGCATTCCACTTGACATTTTGGAGTGAAATATGAACGGAAGATGTT
>JAJZOL010000114.1 GCA_021811565.1 bacterium
GCGTCCTGTTCGCCCGAGGTGCAGGTAGCATTGTTGACGGCTCGAATCAACGAGTTGAATGAGCATTTGAAAGTGAACAAGAAAGATCATCACTCTCGCAGAGGGTTGATGATGATGGTTGGACGACGCCGACGCATGCTCAATTACCTCAGTTCGAAAGACATCGTGCGATATCGCGCACTTGTGGCGCGCCTCGGTATTCGCAGCAAGATTTAACTAGTGGTGTTCGGATGTTCGGGTAATGGATGTCAGGTAAGGAATGACAACGCCTGATCATCCGGACTCCCGAACATTTTTTTTCAGGAGAAGAGGCTTGATAAACACAGTTGAAGGTACGTTTGGCGGCAAGACGCTCCGTCTCGAGACGGGCAAAGTCGCCAAGCAGGCCGGCGGAAGTTGCTGGCTACAGATGGGTGACACCATCATATTGGGAACCGCTACTATGGCACCCTTGGCAAGAGAGGGAATGGATTTCTTTCCTCTGACTTGCGATTACGAAGAGAGAAAATACGCCATCGGCAAGATCCCTGGCGGATTTGTAAAACGAGGAGGTAGACCCTCCGACAAGGCAATTCTGGTCTCCCGTTTGATTGATCGCCCCGTCCGTCCCCTATTCCCCTATGGAATGCGCAATGACGTTCAAGTAATCGCCACCCCTCTTTCAGTAGGACATGACAATCTCCCGGACGTTTTGGCGGTCGTGGCGGCGTCGACAGCGTTGATGATTTCAGATATTCCGTGGAACGGTCCGATCGGATGCGTGCGGGTGGGAAAACTAAACGGAGAGTTCGTAATCAATCCCAGTCTTGAAGAGACGGATTCTTCGGAATTAGATCTGATCGTGGCCGGCACGAAGGACGTGGTCAACATGCTTGAAGCCGGCGCTCAGGAGGTAAGCGAGGAAGAGATTTTCGAGGCTATCAAATTCGCGCATGCCGCCATTAAGGAGCAATGCGCGATGCAGGAGGAGTTAGCCGCCAAAGTGGGCAAACCCAAGCGCGAGATCACCTATCACCTTGTCAATGAGGATATCCTGACGGCGGTGAGGGAGAGATGCGGGGCGGAGATCAGGCAAGCCATCCAGAATCCCGACAAAGCGGCGCGTGAATCCGGCATCACGGATTTGAAGAACGAAATCGTGGCTCGCTTAGCCGCCGATTTCCCCGACCAGGAAAGCGATCTTGGCGAAGCGGTGGAAAAAGTGGTCAAGGAGCAAGTGCGCTCCCTGATTATCGAGGAAAAGATTCGCCCGGATGGCCGAGCACTTACCGAAGTGAGAAAAATCGACGTGGAAGTCGGACTTTTGCCTCGGGTTCATGGTTCCGGATTATTCACCAGAGGTCAAACCCAAGTATTGACAGCTTTGGTTTTAGGAGCGCCGGACGATGCCCAAACCGTGGATGGACTCGAAGGCGATATGGTCAAGAGGTACATGCATTTCTATAACTTCCCCCCCTATTCCGTAGGCGAGGCTCGCCCTTTACGCGGACCCGGGCGGCGGGAGGTTGGACACGGCGCCCTTGCCGAACGAGCGCTGCTTCCTGTAATCCCCTCGCTTGAGGAGTTTCCCTATGTGATGCAACTCACCTCCGAGGCCGTGGAATCCAATGGCTCCACGTCCATGGCGTCCACTTGCGGATCCACTCTCGCCCTTATGGACGGCGGCGTGCCGATCAAGGCTCCCGTCAGCGGCGTGGCGATGGGTTTGATGACGCGAGATGATCAGTTCGAGGTTCTGACGGACCTCCAAGGCATGGAGGATTTCTCCGGCGACATGGATTTCAAAGTGGCTGGAACCTCGAAAGGCATTACAGCCATCCAATTGGACACAAAAATCCGGGGGCTGACCTACGAGATTATTGAGCGGACATTAAGCCAGGCGAAAGAGGGCAGGGCGTTTATTCTCTCCAAGATGCTTGAAGTGATTGATGCGCCAAAGCCCAATCTCAGCCCATTCGCACCAAGCATCTGCAAGGTTCAGATCAATCCGGAAAAGATCGGGGCCGTGATCGGTCCCGGAGGCAAGAACATTAAGCAGATCGAAGCGGAGACGGGAGCGAAGGTCAGCATTGAACAGGATGGAATGGTTTACATCGCTGCGATGGATGGCCCCAGCGGAGATCGCGCCATACAGATGATCAAAGCGATCACGGCGGATATCACCGTGGGCGAGGATTATGTCGGCAAGGTCACGCGATTAATGGGCATGGGGGCGTTCGTGGAGTTTCTCCCCGGCAAGGAGGGATTGGTGCATGTTTCCCATCTATCGGAAACACCCATCCGCCGCCCCGAGGATGTGGTTAAGGTCGGCGACACATTGCCGGTGCGCGTGATCGAGGTGGATAGTCAGGGGAGAATCAACCTAAGCGCCATCGGGTTGGATCAGCCTTTTGATTCCTCTCAGATAAAAGCTAGAGAGGATCGGGGACGCTCCGGCCCAAGGGACAGGGATCGGGGTAGCAGAGATCGCTCCCAGCGTTCCAGCGATGCTGACAGGGGATTCCGAGGGGCGGTATCGGCAAGCGCCACGAACACTGGCGATGACGAGGAGGAATCACCTAAGGCGCGATTTCGACCAAGACGTTAAAAATTCATTGTCAGGCAACTGCTGAATTCGTCATTGAGACAGCTCACAAAACGCGGAACGGCGAAATGAACTTACCATTCCGTGTTTTTACAATTACCTCTTGAACCACAAATTTAGCGTATTGAGAAGACCAATCTCCGTTTTCCGGAGATTGGTTTTACTTTCGTTTGAATCCCAGGCTGGCGGAGTTGATGCAATATCGTAATCCGGTAGGCTTTGGTCCATCCGGAAACACATGTCCCAGATGCCCTCCGCAGCGGGAGCAGAGGACCTCGATTCTTCTCATTCCGAGACTATTATCCTCTTGCTGCACAATGCGATCCGGGGAAATCGATTCCCAGAAACTCGGCCATCCGCACCCGGCATCGAACTTGGTGTCCGCTTGAAAAAGCTCCTGCCCGCACCCCGCGCACACGTAGGTTCCCGGCTCAAAATAATCCCAGTATTCCCCTGTGAAAGGCCGCTCCGTCCCCTTCTTTCGCAATACTCTGTACTGCTCCGGATTTAATTCCTTGCGCCACTCTTCATCGGATTTCATCATCCACTCATTACTCCTCTTTGGATATTTCCGTTTGCATATGTCATTCATAATACCAGACGTTTCATCATTCGACTAAGACGATGATCTGACTTAAGCAGAGATGTTTACATTCGCCGATCGAACGATTATTTCATACTGGATGTTTCATTCACATCCATTTGAGGATATCATTACTGAAGCAGGCTGATGCTCATAAGACTTTCACGGAATGGTACATTCGCACATGAAGAATCCGAGTGTAGCATTCTAATTTTCACCGACATTTTGCGCTCGAACCCAACCGTTTCAGGCGTGTCACAGATATTATCCGGAGGTTTCCTATGGAGAAGATGGGAGTAGGCGTTATTGGTTACGGGTTTATTGGAAAGGTCCACACATTGGCGTATCGCGCCATTCCGTTGCTCTACGACCCGCTACCGATCCAACCGGATCTGATTGGGGTGTGCGCACTCACGGAGAAAAGCAGGATGAAAGCGATGCAACAGGCGGGCTTCCAATTCGCCACAGAGGATTATCATGATCTTTTGGCAAGGAAGGATATCGGGATTATACACATCTGCACTCCCAACGACATGCATCATCGGCAAGTATTGGATGCCATAAGGGCGGGAAAACATGTGTATTGCGATAAACCTCTTGCGATCAACGTGGAACAAGCTGCGGAAATGGCGAATGCAGCCGAGAAGAATTCCTGCATGTGCGGAATGACCTTTAATTATCGTTTCATACCAGCTACATTGCGGGCGAAGGAATTGATAGACGACGGTTTCATAGGGGATCCATTGCATTTCAGAGCGGCATATCTGCATGCAGGCTATTTGGACCCGATGCGTCCCTTCACTTGGAGAACTGACATTGGCAGAAGTGGCGGAGGCGCGATTATGGACCTCGGGGTTCACATTTTCGATCTGATAAGGCATTTATTGGGTGAGGCGTCCGAAGTGCATGCGATGTTTGAAACCCGCATTCCCCGCCGACTTGATCCTATCACAGGCGAAATGAAGGACGTTGAGGTGGATGATATCGCCATCGTGCAAATTAAAATGCAAAACGGAGCGGTGGGAATCATTGAGGCTAGCAGATTGGCGACAGGCAAACAGGATGAACTTCGATTTGAGATTCACGGCACTAAGGGAGCGCTATCGTTCAACATGATGGATCCTAACTGGCTAATCGCCTACGATGAGAGTTTGCGGGAGGCTCCGCTTGGGGGAAATCGAGGCGAGCAAAAGATAGAATGTGTGGCGAGATATCCGAAACCATTCGCATTAGGCATATCGAAAAACACGATCGGATGGCAACAATTCCATTTCCATTCCCTCTATTCCTTCCTTTCAGCCGTTGCCAATGAGGGCACCTGCATACCTAATTTCCAGGATGGTCTGGCGGCTCAAAGGTTCGTGCAAGCCTCGCAGCAATCGAATAAGGTGCGAAACTGGATTTCAATGTCGTAGGCGAAGCTAAAACCATGTATCCAGGATTTGCATGAGTCCGCGAGCGTCTCGGGATGTGGCGTCAGCCCCCAATTCAATCGTCACATCCTGGTGAGCGTTCAAATATCCGCCGCCGAGCATTATCTTCATATCCTGCGCCTCCTCTTTTTTCCTGTTACGGTCGCGAAAGCTATTCAGTCCGTCCATAAGACATTTAAGCTCCAAACGCATCTCCTCCTGGGCGCAGGATATGATTACCAAATTCGGCTTCACTAGCCGGACCAATGACAGAAACCCCTGAGTCGGCACATTGGACCCCAACATATAGGTTTTCCAGCCCTCCTGCTTGAGAAGGTAGGAGATCATCCAGAGTCCCAAATCATGCCTGTTCCCCGACACGGCTCCCAGCATCACTTTTAAACCATTATAGGATTTGGCGGGGAATCGATGAAAAATCTGCGCGACGAGATTCGCGGTTATATTTGATAGAAGGTGCTCATGCGCCTCCGTTATCTTGCCTTCCATATACAACTGCCCAACATGATACATCGCAGGCTGGAAAATATCAACACATAACTCCATCATGGATAGCGAACAGGTAAGACATTCCGCCACCACACTTCCCGCCACATCCTCATCAAAAGTCATCAAAGCCTGCAGATATCTTCGCGCCATCTCATCCAAATTACTGGAACTAACAGGAAGCATCGTTGGCGTTGACTGATTTGGGAAAGCGGCATCCAAAAGCTCCTCGGCTCTACGATCCGAAAGACGATAATAAACCCGTTTACCGCATCTCTGCGCGCATACGATACCTTGTGATCGCATTTTCGCCAGATGATTGGAGACATTTGGTTGCTTCAACCCGGTTTGCTCCACAATGGACATAACCGATTTCGCTCCGGACCTCAGAGTTTGCAGGATGGTTCTTCGCGAAGGATCCGCTAGGTCATCTAAAATGGGATGGATAAGCAATGGTTTGTATTCTTTCATAGGCTTTCTTTAGCGGATGGTATTTATCATAATTAACATTTCAACAATACGTCAAAACAGAGTGAGTTTCTTCTATAATCAATAAATAATAATCAAGATATTTAAAACGTCCCGATGGGCTCTGTTTTGTTCGTGAAAAATCTCATACACGCGCTGCACCTCATACATTTGGCACGCTTGTAACACAGAGCCAAATCGGATAGGCGGGGTCATTACCGATCCCGCCTACCACACCACCCGGCATGCGGGTCCGCACCGGGCGGTTCACACATTCGCAAACGACAGATAACGCTCATGCAAGCTGGAGTATCCCCGCAGTGCCATATTGCCGCGCAGCACCACCGTTTCCATGAGGTTCCGCGTTAATCGCTGAGTTATTGGTTTTCCGTCTCATTACCACTCCGAGGAAACCTCCGCTCCCTTGTGATTGTGTGTTCGGTCCTTCCGCATCGCGTCTCACCGCCGGGGAGGCATGCTTCGCCAATAAGCGGTTCGCGTTTGATGAGTAATATGATCTCTGCTGACTTCTGACGCCCGTTCCGGACGGTTACCCGTTCGGCAGCCTCTGTAAGAGGCGGGACGCCAGATCTCCCGGGATAAGTTCATGCACTTTCGTCCCGAACCCGCCGGATTTACCACGAGCCGGCGTTGGAAACCACGGGTTTTACTGTCTTTGTCCAGCTCACCCACCGCTCATAGCCTTATATCCGATTTCTGTTCGTCAGGTCGTGACTGTGGCTCCGGCTTCTTTCAGACCCCACTTCGCAGTGACGCCCTTGCCTTCGCTTAACGGTTACGGTTTCCTGCACCGTGGAGGACTTGCACCTCCGAGAACATGAACATGCCCGGCATACCCAAAAAAAATCCCCTCTTACAGAGGGGATGGATGTTCTAATAATTTATTGTTTCTGCTTTTGAAGGTAAGCCATGATTTGCTGAGCCATCGTCTTGAGATTGTCCGGCGCTTTCGGGTTGTTTAAAACTTTGCTGATTTCCGACTTGGCCTTGTCGATCTGCTTAGTCTGAATATAGGTGATACCTAATCCGATGTGTCCTAAAAGTTTTTGGGGATCGGTTTTTCCCGATTTAATCATTTTGGTAAAAATGGGAGCCGCCTTCTGTGGATCGTTCTGATTCACATAGATCATCCCCAGCTTTCCTTCCATATCGTAAAAAGCGGAAGCGTCCTTCCCAAGTCCGTTCTTATCCATTTGGGTTAACGTAGCGTCCATATTGGCGGTATCCTCTTGCGCCGAATAGATTTTTGCAAGCGCGAGCAGGGATGCATTATCCTTGGGGTTCTCTTTGACCTTTTGCTGCAGGATGGGTAACTCTTTCTGAAGACTGACAAAGGTGTCAATCTTGGAACTGAATTGATCCGCAGGCTCATAGCCCAATATTCTGCCGATCACGGTTCCGTCCGAATTGAGGAAAAGAATGGTGGGATACGCCGTCACATTATATTTCTTTGCAAGGCTTACCCCCTCTTTTTCCGCATTCACTTTAACGGGCACCACTTTTTCGGTGTTCTGAATGACAGAGGGATTCGTGTAGACATCGGAATCCAACTTTTTACACCACACGCACCAATCGGTGTAAAAATCCGCCATGATCAGCTTGTTGGTCGCCTTGGCTTTCGTGACGGCGGCGTCAAAGTTGGGCTCCCATTGAATTTGATCAGCAGCGGAGGCTCGCAGAGAAGGATACAGGCATAACATAATGGCTATCACCATGATCCATCTTGTTTTTTTCATATTTTTCTCCATTCGTTTGTTTAGGAAATGCCATCGAATTTACATGACCTATTATATATCCAAAAGACGAACTTTTGCTTGAAAATGACACCCGAATAATTGACGGATAATTAGCGTCACAGCTCCTAATATCCGCTCACAAGTGAACGCTCTTCTTTTCCCCAATTCACAACAATACCGGATGAGAAACACGCTCACCCATGAAAGAAATGAGGGAATTGAGGCAAGGCGGTTAAGATATTCGGGAAATTGGAACACCATATATCCCTCGCCACGCAGGAGAATGATGGAATGATACGTCCATATAGGAGCAAAAATCCCTACTCCAACAACGCTTAGTCATTACAAGATTTTATATATTGAAAAGTGGAATTCGTCAAACATTGGGGCTGGAATTAAAATCCAAATCGAATTCAATGTTGGGATGGATTTCGATGGCTCATCGTGGATTCCCAATCCGATGCCTTCCACTGCTTCCAATCCTTGATGGTATCCTCGGTCATTTTTTCTACTGCGGATATCAACCAACTTGCGGGAAGATGACGAACGTATTCAAAAGCTGAAGGGGCGTTCTTTTTGTCACCCAAGTGGATGTTTGCCGTTTCCCAACCCATGCAATACATGAGATGGAGTTCGTCACGATCCTTCGGCAAAGAAGCGATGTCGATCCTACTGCAATCCGGAGCCAGCCTCCGTACAATCCATCCGGATATGATCTGGAAATAAGGATCAAGCGATCGAACTGCGGATTTGAGGATCACGGAATAAAGACTTGGTTTTGGGGTTGGCGATTTCTCCAGATAATTGTTCGCCGATTCCACAAGGGTTTTCGCTTCTCGAGCCATAAAGCCGCCTTGCCACTCCGCCATCGCCATGTAGCGCGGTCTTCCCAAGCTCCCCACCCCCGCAACGCGGTGATACACGGTGATATTGATTTCCTCTGAAGGGAATGACTCCTTCAGTATTCTCATTTGCAGAGGCGGAACGGCGGTGAATACCGACAATCCATTGAGCTTACGCCAATATCGCACAGGATCTCTTAGATCGCTGAAAGCCATCAAGCGCAGTTTATCGTGCTTTTCGGCAAGAACGAAAGGATATCCTCCTTTTCCCATCGCATCCAAGTAACCCTCCGTTATCGCCTGACAGGCGTCCTTTACTTTTATGGCGAGATGATTCTGCTCCGTCGCCAAAGCGGCGCTTGTGGCGAGACGAATCAGGTCATTTATACAATAAGTGACACACGCCTCATCGAAATCGTTAATCCCCCAGATGAGTCTTCCCTCAGCATCGCGCCAAGTGCCGAAGTTATCCACATGAAGATCCCCCACCACGAGAGTCTGGGGAGCTTTGAGAACATCCGGACATTTTTCGGGCAGTTGCTGCATCCAATGATAAAATGTCCCCCGCAGGAATATAAACGGGCTTTCCGTCATGATTTCATACTTGTGCTGAAGGTCATCACGTTGGATTGAGGCTCTCTCGCCTAGCCAGGATTCATACAGCATCGTACTTTGAAGGATATTCATAGCGACTCATCCTAAATGTAAAATTCATAAGGTGGATCAATAAGACCATAGGGGCACTCTTTCGCACCTATTCTCACCGCCCAAGCCGAATCCCCCCAGGAGTAATGCCAAAACTCGTCTCGGCAATTGGAGAACCCCGCGCTCAGCATCGCTTCGACCATCATCATCCGATTTTTCTTCGCTTCAGAACTAATAAGATCGGACCATGTATACGCTGCGACCCACCCCTCGGTTGGCGATGTCATATCCAACACTTTTCCATCCGGTCCAAGAAGTGCGACATCCACCGCCCCTCCCGTGCAATGTCCCGGAGGAGCGGGCTGATCGTAAGGAGCGAAATATTGATTGGTTGCACGACGTAAGGCGGGCAATTTCCACTGAGGGTGCTGCTCGCGCATCTTCTTGAAATAACCATCCCATCCAGCCTTTTGAACTGCAATGGTTCGCATTGCCGTATGCACCTGGAGCCGATATCCCTCCGGCATGGTCGCTTGAGCAGCATTGAGCATATCCGCCACGGTTTTACGCAACCATGGTATGGTTTTGAATTCCAATACGACAACATCCCTGCAATAATGCGGCAAATATACCAGAGATTCATGTGTCTCCGCAATTTTAATTCGATTCAGCGCAGCAATGGGTTCCGGAGATCCTTTTTTCATTCAGTAAGCTCGGTTTTCGCCTCCTTCTTTGTCTTTTCCGTATAAAATCTCTCGCAGGCACGACAAAATACACATTCCTGAGTATGACAATCCACCGTTGGCTCCCCTTTGCGTGCCTTCTCCGCCTCCATGCGAAGCCATTGCTTGCTCACGCCAGTGTCAATGTGGTCCCATGGCAATGGCTCGAGGTACTCTCTGCGACGAGAGGCGTATTCGGACAAAGGCAATCCGGCATTTTCGAATGCGTGCAGCCATCTTCCATAGTCGAAATGATCATCCCAGGATTCCAAATTCCCTCCAGCTCGCCATGCGACTTCTATGGCTCCGGAAATCTCTCTACCGCCAAGGGACAATGCCGCCTCGACTTGTATCTGCTGTAGATTATGCCATCGAAGCTGGATCGCTTTGTCGCGAATGGCTGAACGTAAAAGACTCATTTTCCGTGAAAGCTCCTCCAAGCTATTCTGCCCGTACCATTGAAATGGGGTGTGCGGCTTTGGCACAAACGCCGAAACTCCCACGCTAACGCTGAACCCCGAAGATCGTTTTGAGCGCGCCAGTCTCGCGATCCTGTTTGCAAGATCGCCTATGCCGACTACATCCTCATCCTCTTCGTAAGGTAGGCCTATCATAAAATAAAGTTTTATGCGTCTCCATCCGGCGTCCAATGCCGCATTCACAGCGGCGAAAAGGTTCTCCTCGGTGACGTTCTTGTTGATGACATCCCGCATGCGTTGAGTGCCGGCCTCGGGGGCGAATGTTAATCCCGTTTTTCGTACGGTCTGTATGCTCTCCAATAGCCTGACGCAATCCACATCCGCACGCTGAGAAGGGAGGGAAACGGAAATCCTCCGTTCCCCGAATAGATTCATGAGTTCGTGAACGATATCCTCCGCCTGACTATGATCCGTGGTTGACAGGGAAAGGAGCGAAATATCCTCGTGCCCCGTGGCTTGAACCAACTCCTCCGCTTGCGCCAACAGGATATCCATTGTCTTTTCACGAACGGGGCGCGTGACCATTCCGGCCTGACAGAATCGACAGCCTCGGGTGCACCCACGCATCACTTCCAAAGCTATCCGGTCATGCACCACCTCTATAAATGGAACGATGGGATGCAAGGGGAAAGGCAACGTGTTCGCATCTCGGATATATCTTCGATGGATGCGCTTCTCACATGGTTTTTCCAGAGGGTTGGCGTAGTGGATCATTGGGATGTAAACCCCTTCGATTTCTCCTAGTAACTCCAGCATCCTAATCCTGGGAATATCCTTGGACTTACTCCATATCTCGAATATCTCATCCAAAGCCTCCTCCGCCTCTCCGATCAGAAAAATATCGATGAATGGAGCCGTCGGCTCAGGATTGAAGGTGCAGTGCCCTCCCGCGATAATCAGCGGGTATTTTCCCTCAACTCGATCTTCGGATCGAATAGGAATATTCGAAAGATTGAGCATATTCAAAACAGTTGTGTAGCTCATCTCATATGGGAGCGAAAAACCGAGGAAATCGAACTCCGCGACGGGAGTCCGAGTCTCTATGGAGAATAGAGGGATTTGACGCTTGCGCATCTCCTCCTCCATGTCCCGCCATGGAGCAAAGACCCTTTCGCAAACGGCGTCATCCCGAGAGTTTATGAGGTTGTAAAGGATTTGAATCGCCAAGTTACTCATCCCGATCTCATACGTATCGGGAAAAGCGAGGGCGAAGGTGATCGCGCAATCGGAATGATTCTTATACTGCGCATTGAGCTCCCCTCCCGTGTATCGGGCGGGTTTCGCCACTTTCGGCAATATTTCGTCGATGATGTCATTATGCATAGGAAAGCCTTTTACAACGCTAAATAAGTATACCTTGACACTATTGTATTTTGCAGATTATGCTCGCTGTGATCCATGCGAACATTGATATCCATGGCTCTCGGGCTAATCTTGACTTTCCAAGCATTGAAAAGCTAGAATTATTAAAGCGGATAATGGAAATATAAATAGGTCATAGGAACCGAGCGGAAAGATTATCTCCCGTCAACACTTTCAATCGCTTGATGACGGATAGAGATGTGTTGCGGCGTACATAGAAAGCGGTATTGGATTTAGATGACATGTGTCATTTAAATAGTCGAAATGTATTTGAAAGCCTATTTTTTCACTGCTTACCCCCTTGGCTGAGACAAATCCTCAACCTGAGAAGAAGGATAACGTGGCGGACCAGGAATTTGATTTTGATGCTGAGTTTTCCCTGTTGGATATTGGGGTGACCACCAGTATGTTGCAGGCGGGTGGTTTGCGCCCCTCGGTGATTGCGTTTCATGAGGATAGACGCATGGATGCGATGACGTTGGAATGGGAGAATGGCCAATCACCTGATGTAGCATTGGAGGACGCTCGCAGACATTTGCGCAACACCAATCCCGCTGCATACGCTTTTGTGGCTCTCGCCAATCGAACAAACGACACCATCACCTACTTCCAACCAAGAGACCATAAACCCAATGTTTCCGATTATCTCACCATTCAGATGTACGCAGCAAATGGTATGATGCGCAGCGTAGCGTATCCCATACGAAAGCAGGGACAGACATTATCCTTCGGTCAACCCATCGCCACGGATTCCGATAACACTCCATGGGAGCCCATCGGCGACATTTGGGAGAACCCGTTTTGCATTCACGACTTGGTTCGATTCCGCACCGGCGACCGTGCGGTTGATCCCTCCTCCGCTCTTTGGCAGATGATCGTGGACCTAACGCGACTTAGGATTCAAGAGGATCAACATAATTCGGACGAGTATCTAAGGTTTTTAAACGATCTTAGAGATTCCATCTTCGTGGTTTTGAGCAGATCCGCAGGATCATCTCAGAAGGTTTTATTAAAGCCACGCACCTATTTCAACCCGCTTGGAATTTTGGAAACGGATGCGTCCCGGCTGAGGTTGGTGGAAACCTATCAGGAGACCATCCAAGAGGTTAGCGCTACTCAAAAGCAATAGCATTAATAAATGTACGTATGGACTAAGCTATGAAACATCCAACGATGCCGAAATAGTGTTTTTGAATATGGCGCACACCATGGAAAGCATGTAACCAACAAATAATGAAAATCGTTGCAGTTGTCAATCAAAAAGGCGGAGTGGCGAAAACCACCACCACGGTGAATTTGGGAGCGTGCCTAGCGGAACGAGGGATGCGGACTTTATTGGTCGATTTGGACCCTCAGGCGAATATGACCACAGGTCTAGGCGTTGAGTGGTACAATCTTCCCGTAGCGTTGCATTCCGTTTTGTTGGATAACGAAGAAACTCCATTGAAATCGATCCTGAAAAGGATCGAAGACCTTCCACTTTATCTCGCTCCGGGACATTTGGACCTTGCTCATGTGGAAACAATCCTCGCGCCTCGCCCCGACAGTGCGTATAGATTACGCAATGCGTTCGAAAACCACTTCGAAGAGTTTGATTACGATTGGGTGTTAATTGATTGCCCCCCCTCGCTTGGAACGTTAACGCAGAACGCCATAGTAGCCAGCAGTCACCTGTTGATACCCACGGAACCAAAATACTATGCATTCGCAGGTATGGACACGTTGAATAAAATGATAGTGGGCTTGACGAAGGGGTTGCGATTTAAGGTGGATTTGCTTGGAGTTTTGGTGACGATGTATGAGCGGGGTACGAAATTGCATCAAACCATCGCGGCGGAAATACGGGAGCGATTCGGCGACAAAGTATTCGAGACGATGATTTACAAGAACGTGCGTCTTTCCGAATCCGAAGTGGAGGGTAAGCCGATTATTCTGTTCGACAGAAAAGCGAGCGGGGCTCAGAATTACGAAGCCTTGGCGGAGGAGATACTTGAAAGGGTGGGAATGCCTCATTACAATGCGAACGAACTTCCTTTCCACCAATTCAAGGAGATCGAAAATCATGCGAACTGATAAAATCTCCCATCTTAAACAACGTTTGCGTCAAGGAGCGGACTCCTTCGATTTCAACGCATTGATAAACGGCGTAAGCACCATCGAGGAGGAAAAGACGGAGACTCCGAAGGATGCCGTTACGGATACCCCGAAACCGCCGATGGAGCCGGCCGCAACACCTACAATAAAGCAAGAGGATGAGCAACCAAATCCCGTACCATCGTTTAGCTATGGGGAAAATCACATCGCACAGCCGAGCGTTCCAGACAGAGACACTCTCATCAAGGACGCCGCAAAATCCGTCACCCGTGAAATAAAGGAACAAACGGCGACGGAGGGAGAGAATGCGCAAATCCAGGATGAAAGGCTGAAAAAGGCTCTGGAATCACTGGTGGCGAAGCTGCGGTCGGAGATTATTTCGTTTCAAGTCTCCTTGGAAGAGACGGATACCGAACAGGCGGGTTTTTCACTGGTGCGGATTAATCATGTGCTTGATCTCCTGAACTCGCTGGATCCCGAGGGATCGATCTCCCGATCGCTTCAAATTGATTTCCACCCTCCGCAGGACAGTCCTTGGCCAAAGAGCGTTTGGTCCGTGGCGGAATTGGCGGAATCTCCGCTGAGCGGCCTATTCCCTCCACAAGCAGATGATATGTTCATTCGGGAGATTCTCAACGCTGCATGGGATGCCGCTCCGAATTAGATTGCGACCTCTTTGTATATTGCGATAATTGAGTCAGCCATTTTTTTGGCGGTGTAATGCTCTTGAAATCTTCTCCTTCCGTTGCTTCCCATCTCTTTCGCTCCTTCGGCATTTTCAAGCAAACTCAATATTCCTCCTGAAAAAGCCAAGGGGTTGTTTTCGGTGAGTATCCCTGTTTCACCGTCTTGAACAAGCTCGGATGAGCCATTTCCCTTAACCGCCACTACGGGTTTGCCGATAGCCATCGCTTCCAAGGTGGATAGCCCGAAGGATTCGACCGCGCAAGGGTTAGCAAGGATATCCGCAGCATGTAAAATATCCGTCACATCCTCCCTCCAACCTGTAAAAGTGATTTTAGATGAAAGTTGCAATTTATCGGTCAATTGCCTGCAACGCCTCAGTCGACTCCCTTCGCCAATGATACAAGCCTCCCACGCATCCGTCCATTCGTTTACAATCCCAAGCGCGTCGATCAATAATTCAGGTTGTCGCTCGGGTTCCAATCGACCTATATATGCAATCAGGCGAGGTGAAGATCGCAGTGCGCACCCACGGCTTTCCGTGACATCTCGACGCTCAGGCTCTTTGACGCCCAAAGGAATCACCGCCATATTCGTCAGTTTACGTCCATGCCGCATTCGCATCCCCTCGGCAACGCAATCCGAAACCGCAATGATTCTTTTTACGCGGTTATTGGCTTTCGAATGAAAATAGCTTAGCGGTTTACGGAGCACAAGGGAATGATCCGCACGTGTTCTGAGAAAATGCTGGGTGAAGATGACGGGCTTGTTCAATAGCTCGCCAACCAACACCGCCGCCATCTTGGAATTGCCGTTATGGGCGTGCAGTATATCCGGATTCTTTTTTCGGACATATCGAAAGAGACGCCAGCATTTTCCGGAAAAAGTATCGCCATTGAACTCGGTACCGTAGGGAATCGCGGATCTTGAGGCGAGCCTGGTTAACGCGTTGCTGCCATTAGTCACAATTTCGCAGGTCACTCCTTGAGCGATCAACTCCTCCGACAATGTAAGAACATGCCTTTCGATTCCAGCGATACCATTTGTATCCAGAATCTGCATCACATATAGGGGACGATCATTGTTTTTCATTTTTCGAACCCTCAATTCCAATGCGTCTTGAGGCAAACGCGTAACCTACAAAAATCCATGTCAGCGCACCCGCTCCTCTTCTCCAATAGATATCTATCATCCCATGAGCGAGGGTCATAAGAAATATGGCTGCCCCGCATAATAGCAACGCACGTTCCATTCTGTTAGTTTCGAAATGAATGATTGCTTTACATATCTCGTAATACCCCCATGAGAAAATGGCGATAATGAACAGCAAACCTATGATCCCTGTCTCAGATAGGGTCGTTAGCAGAATGTTATGGGGTTCCGCCTCTTTCCGCAGCCCCAATCCTTCCCCAAGCAGAGGCGATTCCAGAAAAAAACCCCAGTTCATGCTCATGGTTCGAATTCGCTCCTTCGCGGAGTAGGATTCGTCGCCGAAATCCAATGCGTAAGACTTTACATTCGCTGTTCCGAAGTTAAGTAGGATGAGGTATATGGCCGAAAGACAAAGAATTACTGCAAGAACGGTTATCACGCTCCTTTGAAACCATGCCAATGTAATCACTCCTAAAGCCGTCGCGAGGCACGCGCCACGCGATAATGAGCAGGATAAACCGGCAACACAGACTGCTAGCGCCAAGGATACTGTCACCCGCATCGGAAAAGCCCGCCACTCCGTCATAAAAGCAGCGAGCATTACGACGGCGCAACCAATCGTGATTCCCACAGCGTTTTTATTCAATTCCATCGGATAGTTCGCCTTCGCATCGCCCCCGATCGAAGAAAGATAAAGAATAAGGAGTGAAAGGAGAACGCATAGAATCACATAGAGAAAAACACCTTCATATATTCCCTTTCTTTTGGAACCTAAAAGATATCCCACTCCTATGCCTGCATAGGTATTCAAAATCATCCGAGCAAGAGAGAGACCGCCCAAGATCGTATCCCCTTGGCGAACAAGAGAGATGAGGAGAAAGAGAAGATACGCCCAAAAGATCATCGGCATGTCCCGGAACCATGAACGAATGATGAATGGATAGCGAATTGCCCCTCCAGCCAAACTGGCGACCATTAGGATATCGGAAAGGCTAACATGCACGCGAGCATCCTCGCCAAAAAACGCTTGCTGAAGTGGGATCAAACCGATAGCCAAAAATGCGCATGGTAAAGGGAAGAGGATTGTCAAAACGATTAATAAGATATCGGCGGATAAAAGAGGAATTTGTTCATTCGGCAAAAACAGAATGAACGCCCCGCCCAAAGCGCAAAACGTAACCATGGCGAGAGCTGGAACGGATCCTCCACGGGAGTTGGTATTCATTTGCCTGAATATAGATAATGGGGTCATCCGCTTACCTATTCGAAAGCGAAGAGATATCTTAAACGGCTCGCACCGCAGTAAACAACAAGGATATTGGCTCGATTGCACTGTTGTAATATACATCTATAGGAAAGCATTCAAAGGATCTAGGTTAATTCGTCTATCTGATTTGGTTGTCCAGTCCCTGATCACGAAACCCGAGATTCCATAAGAAGATTCTTTTCCAAAGATTGCGTTTAGCCTTAAGTTCCGGATTTGGATACATTAACTGCGCAACCCCGTACAGCATGCACCGAATGAAGGATCCGTAAAACAGAGTGCCGCGAAACCATGATAGCCCGATTAGACCATAATGTTTCAGATAATATCTTTCCTGCGCCTTGCGGAACTCTGAAAAGACTTGGTTGCTGACGGTCTCCCCGCTTCGACCGCCCAAATGCACGGCGCATGTTTCCGGTACGAAAAGAATTCTCCACCCCAATTTCCTCAACCTCATGGAAAGGTCCGCCTCCTCTCCATAGAAAAAAAAGGATTCATCGAAACCATTCACGGAAGCAAATGCGGATTTACGAACAAGCAGGCAAGCTCCTATGAGATACTCAACCTCCTGAACCTTGTCCATGGCAGCGTTACGATAGTCTCCGAAAACAGGAGATTCCGGCATCCATGCGGTTAATCCCAGATGATCACAAAAAGCCCTGAAAGGAGTGGGCAATCGATATCGGGATAGCTGAACGGACCCGTCTGCGTTTAATAGCTTTGGACCCACTATTGCCGTATCCGGATTCGCATCCAAAACCCGTTCGAGGCATGGAATAACCTCAGGGTTCAAAATGACATCTGTGTTAAGCAGGAGGAGATATCGTCCGGAAGCCAAGGATGCCGCCTGATTGCATGCGATTGCAAAGCCCAGATTACTGGAATTGCATAGAACTCGCACGCGAGGGAATTGTATCAATACGCTTGTAACCGTTCCATCAGTGGAATTGTTATCGACTAAAATAACCTCGTAACTCTCCATCGATGCTTCCTCAGAAAGAAACTTAAGCAAGCGAAGAGTCATCTCTTTAGTATTCCATGTAACGATGATAACGGAGATTATCGGTTCACGTGCGCACATTATCCGCGTTCCTTTCCCTGACAACGGATTCAATCAAGTTTTGAATATGTTGCACCCTGCTCCCCCAACTGTTCTGCTCAGCTACATCGATCCGCAGATGACGCATACATGACGCCTCATTCAGCGCCACACACATCTGATTTGTAAATTCCTCGGCAGTGTCCGCCAGATAGACCAACTCTGGATAATCGCTGAAACCCGCCACGCGAGTCGAGATCACTGGTTTGCCGCTTGCCAGGCACTCCCAGAGTTTCAGGGGATTGAGGCTCTCCGTGAAATCATTCACCAGATGAGGCACGATGTAGCAATCGATATCTCGCATTATGATTGGGATGTGCGAATAGGCGACAGGCGGGAAAACATGGATGTTGGGATACGATTTCAGCTTACGCAGATGATCCGCATCAAGATAACAGGGACCGAGCAACACTACGGAAGATGCGGGATTGCGTTCCGCAATATCGCATAAGAGTGAAACATCCAATCTGTCCGCATGCAATGTCCCGGTATATCCCAGAATGGGACGAGTCAACTCGCCTTTTTTCCATCGCGGATTCGGTATCTCGGTTGAAACATATCGATATTTATCCACCTCCACTCCATTGGGAATGAGCGCGATGCGCTTGCAAACGGAGGCTTTGTCGTTAAGGAGCTTCCGTGAGCATACCACAACCAAATCCGCTGTTTGGCATAACGTTCGGTCCATTTGCATCACTCTCTCCCTTTTCCTGGCGGGTTGGTCATTCGCAGTCCAATCATCCGTGATGTCGTAAATCACGCCTGAGTTAGAGCACATTGCCGGCAGATTCCAAGCATCATGAAGATTTATCCAGAGCACAGGATCATGCATGCCCAAATGGCGAATCGTCCGGCATATCTGTTTGCAGAGAGAGAGTTCATTGATTTTTCCTCCCTTTTCGCTTTCCCATGGGAAGATATGAACAGGTTTGAATACAAACAGATTGCCAGGCGCATCATTGGGGCTTGAAACTCCTTGTAAAGCTGGAAGGAATTGTGATTTCAGGAAATGACGCGAGAGTTCGACATATAGCACCTTCGAGTGAGGCGAGGCCATTGCCAATCCATCTGCGATAAATTGACTTCTGCGCCATATATCGTCCCAATACTCCATCGAAATAATAACAATATCGTGCACATTCTCCATTCCTGTTTTTGTCTCCATCCTGTAATTCCCCCCTCGTATTTTTACGCCGCACCTGAGATAAGCTGAAGATACAACTGTTCGTAAGTGTTCACGACATTTTGCAGATCGTAATCAAGTGCGCGTTTCAATCCCTTTTCGCCCAATTCCTCACGAGCGGATTTGTCCGACAATAGATAGATGATCTCATCTCCCAAACGCTTCGGATCGCATACAACGCCGTGCGATCCATTCCCTAACACCTCTTTTGCACCCGGGTTCGGGGTGGCGACAACAGGCAGACCGGAAGCCATGGCCTCCACATAGGGAATGCCGAACCCTTCATACGTGCTGGGCAGACAAAACACCCAGGCTTGGCGGTACAGTTTGGCGAGAGATGGAGTGTCCAGCTTACCGAATTGGATCACTCCGGGGGCATCGGGAGCGTCATCGCATACCATCCACAGTTGAGCGTTCGGAATGGCGGGGCGAATTTGTTCATGAAAGATATCCATCAGCAATCGCCCTCTCTTTCTCCATTTCCAGGTGCCAACGAAAAGAATCACTGGAAAAGGAGCGCGTTCGGATGATGGATGAAAAACAGTTAAATCCACCCCGCAAGGAATGACATCCTTCAGCCACGGAAAACTATGACGGGTATTCTCCGAGATGCAAACGACCCGGTTCGCCACAAAACACGAGACCCATTCCGTCATCCAAAGAAAGAGCATTCGAGCCTTCTCCTTCACGCCTCCGATGTGAATCGCCTCCATGAGACTGGAACCGGTCATGGTGCGAACATGTGGGGGTGTCGGCAAATGGAATAATAAAAAATCGTCCGTGAATGCATGCAGAATATCGTATTCACTCCAATCAATCTCTCGCAACTTCAAGGCGAAACGAAAAACACTCCACCGATCCCCGCAGGAAATGGTTTTACATTTGTATAACGCTTCTGGAAATGCAGTATATCGGCTAATCACAGTGATATCCCATCCACGTTTACATAACTCATCCGCGAATGCGCTCACTAGATACCCCACCCCAAACTTGCAACCGGATGGCAGATACTGACAGATGATCGCGATTTTCATCTCACCCACTCCATCCGTCCGTATCGCCCTCGCATATGATCCCGAACTCCTAAAACACAAGGGAGCGCAGTTCGATTGAAAGGAGCGCCGTGTAGATATTTACGAAGAACTCCGAGGAGATGATAGGCGATTATCCCACGTTCCGTCCGCTTATGATCTCGTTTTTTAGCGTGTTTCTTCGCAAAAAGGAGATGGTTGCGTGTGTCATAGTAGATCGATAACGGTGACTCCTCCGGACATGCTCGACTGACTTTGTGATAGAGCGCGGAATTCCAAACCAGCCCAATTCTCCATCCATTGAATCTCAACCTCAGGCTAAGATCGACATCCTCCCATTTGAGGAAAAACCTCTCGTCGAACGGAGCGAATTCCCCCAAGGCGGATCGTCTCAAAAACATAGCGCATCCTGTCGACCATGGAATATCGGTGACATCATTCTCTATGACATCGGGAACCGTTTGTGCATGAAATGCGAACATACGATTCTCGTCGTAGGATGATCCCGCGAACCAAACATTCTTGGAAGGATGCTGATAAATCAGAGGGGTGAAGGCGGCATGATCCGGGTGTGTTTCGGCGGCGAGAACAAGCGAGGAGAGAGTGTTCGGAGGAACGATGGTGTCATTATTCACTAACCATATGAATTCCGCCTCCGTATTTAGAGCGTATCGTATTCCCGTATTAACCGCACCCGTAAAACCCGAATTCTCCCGTATTCGGATCTCACATAAGTTATGCATGGAGCTTGTTTCGGAGTCGTTTAGAGGATCCTTGCTCCCGTTTTGAACCAGAACCGTCAGAAAACTCCGATCGGTCTGTTGATCCAGAGAACGCAGACATTCCATCGTGTTCGCCACTCCGGAATGGTGCGGAACGACAATGACGGTGCGAAGCTTCATGACTTCCTCCTCCGTAATTCACTGGAAACGTTTCGCGTATCCCAATTTGTATTCCAAATTTTCACTTCTTCGGCGTATCGGTTTTGCAGGCACGCCTCCAACCAAAGTGAATGGCTCGACGTTTTTGGTCACCACCGCTCCGCTGCCTACCACGGCGCCGTAGCCGACATGCACTCCTGGAAGGATTGTCACGCGAGAGCCGATATAGGCATAGTCCTCAATCACGATGGCACCACCCACCTCCCGAAACATGGGATCATCAATATCATGCTCACGGGTGTATATGCGCACTTCCGCCGCTATGTTGACGCAATTCCCGATACTCAGCCCCTCTCGACCGTCAAGAAAAGCGTCATTGCCTATGGTTGTATAATCTCCTATGCGTACCCCTTCCGGGCGGAAAAAACGCGCTCGCCAATGGATGGCACTTGTCCGACCGATATGCATCCCATATGCGCGGTAAACCATTCGACGAAAACCATGCGAGGGAACATATCCGCAAACGGTGAGAATAAGAAGGCGAAAATCATCCCATATCTCTCGGATGGGATGGAGTTTGTGTCGGATACTGACAATCCACCTACTCATAGCATAGTTCGCCCCTGATATTCATGTGTTCCTTTTGGCGAGGCTTGATCCGAATAAGAGCGTGATATCGGTATTTTCGCATCGCTAACTCTTAGAGATCGCCATAATCCCCTTGCAAAGGGATGGAAGTCCGCCATGGTTCTCCAAAAGAGAGGAGAGATGAGCCATTGCACGTAATAAACAACCCACAACTTTTTCACATCGTGATGTCCCCAAGATCTAAGCTTCCTCCAAACGGATGATGGCTCCCTAGCCCAGGAGTTATGAATGATTGCACTCTCGCGAGTTATCCTGTAATCCCTGCACTCTCCCTCCATCGGAGGTCGTTGAATTTGCAAACTTGATGTGTCTCCTTCGACAATGGGACGGAGGAAAGGTTTTCGGACGCACCGCATTTCACTCAAATGCGTCATAGGTTTCACAGCCACTGCACCAGGGTACTCATAGTGATCCCCTCCGTCCTTTTGGCACACCTCCAGATATTCCCCGGTTCGCAAGCGGCGATAGAGCACTCTCATGGGCCACTCAACGGCGCACAGCCCCCTTTCATCCGCGAATCTCAATGCATCGAGCAGGGTGTTGATGTCGGGGGCGAACTCATCCGTGTCTATCTGAAGAATCCAGTCGGCGTCGGAGCCAAGATCAATGAGCGCGGAGTTTCGCTGATAGGTATCGCGATCCCCCAGAGGAAGATCCGGTCGATAAAAAACCCCCTCGCTTATACGGATTTTGCGTCCCGCATCCAGTGCGCGAAGGATCGTCTTGCTTTGGTCAATCGGAAGCGATACGCCGGTCCAACCTCTTCCGGTTACATCGCAACTAGCCAAAATTTCATTTACATAGGGGTAATAGGACGGAACGCTGACGTCCAGCCATGCGGAATCCGCCAGGAGTATATAGCTTTTCAGTCTCATCATGGAGCTCCGACGCTATCGTGGCGTCCGATAAACAAACGATATTTTAGATTGATCGATGGCTGTAACTAATGCCATCCAGTTAAGAACTCACAGGATTAAAGGATTGATATCCATTCCCTTAACTTAATATCTTTGCAAGTTGCATGCCAACTTGGTGCGGCATGAACAAAGGACATTTACCTTCTTCGATTCATTATATAAGGTAACGAGGCGCCGCTCCGCACATCCAAGAAAATTAATCCCGTTGTGTCAAATTCTCCAATACTTTGAATACCGCAGAGTAATCCTCTTCTCCGTATCCTTGGCTCACCGCCGAGATGAAGAACTCCCGAATCTGTGCATGGAGCGGGAGGGGGATTCCTTCTTTCGTAGCAGTCTGTTGCACTAGGTTAAGGTCCTTCAGCATGTTTTCAAGCGTGAAACTGGGAGGGAATTGACGTGATTGGATGAGATTGCCTTTGCCGGAATAGAGCCCGCATCCAAGTATGGAGTTTGAAAGAATATCCAAAAAAACGGAACCGTCCACGCCATTTTTCTCGGCGAATAGAATGGATTGCCCCAATCCCATGGTCATATGAGCCACAAGCATATTGCATGCCAGTTTCACCCCCGCTGATTGAGATGGTTTCGCCATCCTCCAAATTTTGGCGCTGAACGCGCTCCAAACTGGCTCGATCCTCTCAACGTCCGACACATCCCCACCCGCGAAAACGAGCAACTTCTCCTCGTTTATTTGCGGTACGCTGCCCAAAACGGGAGCCTGGATATAACGAATACCTCTCTCTTTCGCAATCCCCTCCAATTCCTCCGCCCATATCGGGGAGACCGTGCTCATCTCCGCAAAGACGCACTCTTTGCTCATTCCGGAAAGAACTCCGTTTTCGCCCAATGCGATATCTCTCACCGCTTGGGGATCCTTAACGATGGACATTATTACGTCGGATTTTTCCGCTACGTCTCGCGGAGAGTTCTCCCAAATCGCACCATTTCCCACGAGTTGCGTCGCAGTTGCCTTTGTTCGATTATGGATATGCACGCGATACCCTTTTTCCAGCAATTTATTCGTCATCGCGCGCCCCATCAAGCCCATCCCAATCAATCCAACATCCATATTCCTTTCCTTTCTCGATTTCCTTTTATATGCTTCTTACGTTCTTCAACATGCAAATCCATTTAGTTTTACCAATCATATTATGATCTCTATCTCTATCCGATGCGAAGGAAGACCATCCCGCCTTATCCGTTGAATGATTCGACCTGTTGGCTTCGCACACTTGACGTGCATCTCCCATACGGGTTTTAAACGATTTCTGAAATTGCATTTAATTGTTACGAAAGATTGAATATGATATAATGGCATACGGATCTATATTTTGCAGGCAGGCAATTGCCGGGAAGCAATTTAATCGCCCTACTTAAAGCGGAGAGTACCCACAGGTCATCTCTTCCTTCTAACAGGACGTTGCGTATCCCTTCGGCAATATCAGCGGATATGACAATGAATAATCAGAACTTGGCTGAAAATGATAAAAGTCTGTTACAAACCCTTATACATCTGCAAGAAACCCTATCCGGATCCGATTCCGCGCCAGTAGCAGTCGATTCCGCGCTTCGAGTACTCTACGACGAGAACTGGATACATTCAGGGGTGATGGATATCCAAGGAAAGAATCCCACGCGATGCGTCATTGGGGATTCCTCGCGGCTTGCGCTGGAATACTTGGCGCATTACAGAATCATGGCTGAAAACGACCCTGCTTGGGCTGCCTCATCTTCTGATGATCAGATATTTTTTGAATCCCTTCCCGTCCGTTTCGCACCGCGAACCTTCATGATCCTGGGGCTAAGAAGCCAACATTCCAAGGATACCTTGCGAATTGTTTCCGGGGCTATCTCCAGCGCATTGGATAGGATTTTTTTACAGGACCAATCCCGATTGTTGCGTCAGCAGGCAAATAGAAGCATACGGGAGGTGTCCACCATTTATGAAATTGGAAGGGCGATGGATAGCATGGAGTTGACGCAACTCCTCGATATCATTACGGAGAAAGCCGCCAAGGTGATG
>JAJZOL010000120.1 GCA_021811565.1 bacterium
GTGATCTCTCCCTGCATATTCACCAGCACGATCGACACCTCTATTCGCTGATGGAGACGAGTGGTAATCGCCGCACGGATCCTTGCTGCGAGAGCATTGGCGACTATATTTCGCTCCTTCATGCTGAGAGCCGCAAAAAGACCTTCCACCGTAACGCTCCGGGCGGTGGCGCAGGGTAAAACATCCTCACATACATGCATTACATAATCGACTGCGTTGTCGGATCTGGAAGAATGGGTGTCCCATTGCCCCGAGCAAAGCTTTGCCAGCTTGCCCGGATGCCCCATGGCAAGCAAGCGTGTAAATGGGTAATCCATCGCGCAATCCAGCATGTATCCCCATTCATTGCTAACCTCCACAACCTGTTCAGGGGAAAGCTTGAAATGGTTTCTGGCAGCACGTTCGCCGATATGCCCGGGCACGAACACCGGCGCGCTGACACCGACTGCGGATGCAACATCAAGTGAGCACTTCAACGCATCCCGCAGGGCTTTGTTGCTGAACGGTCTGACGATTCCGGTTGTTCCAAGAATAGACAGACCTCCCTTTACACCCAGTCTGGGATTGAAGGTTTTCTCCGCGATCTCTCGCCCGCCTGGCAGAGATATCTCCACGCTCACTCCTTTATCAGTTATTTCTTTTACGGCCTCGCAGATCATACGACGGGGAACGGGATTGATTGCGGGTTCTCCCACAGGCACGGACAGACCGGGCATAGTTACGATCCCGACTCCTTCGCCCGCCGAAAACCTGACGATGCCTCCATCCAGCCAGGCGAGCGAGGCGATAACAATGATTCCGTTCGTGACATCCGGGTCATCCCCTGCATCTTTTCTCACTGCCGCTTCGGAGCCGGTTGCGGTGGATCGGGCATACACCAGCGGCAGGCTGACGCGGCTCCCATCGGGAAACCCAATCTCCACATCGGTCGGACTCCCTTCTCCTGTCAAAACGATCGCGGCGGCCTTCGCCGCCGCGGCCGCGCAGGCGCCGGTTGTAAAACCAGTGCGGAGTGAATTCATGCCGGATCACCCTTTAGTTGTTTGATAATCAGATTTTCCGGAATAAGCTCCAGCAGTCGTTTGCGCGCATCCCCAATCGTAAGCGGTAGCCCGTTGATCGGCACCCCATCAAAGCGTTTCATTTGGTAAAGCAACTCGGATATGTAGGGGAGTCGGAGCCCCGCGCATTCGATCATATCGTTATCTCGGAAAACCTCGTCAGCATGCCCCTGCCGAAGCACCTTGCCCTTATTAAGAACATATATTCGATCCGCGAACAACGGCATTAAATCCACGGAATGCGTGGCAAGAACGATGGTAATGTCTTTTTCTCGATTCAGACGATTTAGCAACTGCATCATCAGCGCCTCCCCGGCGGGATCCAGTCCCGCCGTGGGCTCATCAAGTATCAGAATTGACGGTCGCAGCGCCAGAACTCCGGCAAGCATCACGCGCTTTTGCTGACCAAAACTCAGATGATGGATTTCTCGATGAATGAGATCCAACGCGCACACGGATTCCAGCGACTCTTCCACACGCCGTCTGACCTCCCCCTCCGTCAGTCGAAGGTTCCTCGGACCAAACGCCACGTCTTCCTCAACAGTGGTCCCAAATAGCTGATCGTTCGGGTTCTGTAGCACAAATCCAATATTCTGAAATAGCTCGGATGTTTTTATTGAATGGATATTCCTCCCGTTTATCAGGACGTCACCCTTTCTGGATTTGAGCAGGCCGACAAGCATTTTCAGAAGAGTTGTCTTGCCCGAACCATTCGAGCCAAGGAGGGCTGTAAACTCACCGGATTTCACTTCAAAGTCCACGTTCTCCAGAGCCACCGTACCTTCTTCATATGTGAAGCAAACTTTCGATGTCTCAATAGCGTTGCCGCTCTCCATTAGAAAAGTCTCCGTTCCAACCACAAATATGAGATAGCAACCGCAAGTATCGTTAAGCCTATCATCCATCGGTCTTTGGCGGCCATGGCGGGCATCGGACCATAAGGCATGGCGCCCTGATAGCCACGCAGACACATGGCTTCATGAGTACGACCCGCCATATCCACTGAATGTACGATGACCGCTCCGGCCAGAACTCCCAGCGATGAAAGGGAACGTTTCATCCCGGTATATCCCAGACGCACCTTTTGCGCATCAGATATGTCGGCGGTGTGGTCCAGAAGCGCAAAGGTATGCCGATACATCAGCATGGCGATTTCCACCCATTCTTTTGAAATCCGTAAATTTCGCAGAGCCTGGAAAATACGGTGGGATGGAGTTACCGAACTGAGCAGGATAGTCACGCTGATCGCGCTCATAACCCTTGTTCCCATCAACAGTCCGTGCAAAAGTCCCTCACGTTTTATCACCCCGCTCCAGTGACCTATGCATATGTTCAGCAGAGGGGTTCGCCCATAGGTTAAGGACTGTATGATCACGAGCATCAGCACAACGCCCATCGGCGTGATTAATCTTGTCAATATCAGCCTCCAGGGCAATCCAACCGCTATCATCCCCGTTAGACATATAATGAAGATCGCCGCAGGCAGTATTACGCATGAAGATGCGATGACGAATATGATCATCGCAACGGCGATTATCAGTTTGGTCCTTGGATCCATACGCGCCAGCGCATTATCCCTGCAGGCGAAAATATCGGAAAAGAGATGAAACATGCCTGTTATTCTTTCGCCTTCGTTGACGGGGGAAATAATTCACGAAAACAGTACCCCCCTATAAAGCCTCCGACCATTCCTCCGGTCAGAAATACGAAAAGCAGCATATCCCCATGATCCGTGTTGATATACGGTTTGCGCGCGGGGTGTCCGGCCTGCGCCGCGAATTTCTCCACCACTGTCTCATCCACACCCGACCAGCGTGTTGATGTGTTACTCGCTTTTACACGTGTAAGCACGGTTAGCATGCATGCAACCAGGATAATCACCAAAATAGGAATCAGGTTTTTTCTCATGACGTCACCTTCTCGGCCAGTCGCCTGAGCAGATCTGGTCTGCGCATTGAGATAAATCGATAAGCGCCCATGGTCAGAAATCCTTCAAGAATACCCAGAGGCGCCTGTGTTGGCACAAAAGCAAGAAGGATCGCTTTGAACATAATTTCCATGGAACCACTCCCATGCAGTGCACTGGCCAGCTCGAAAGAGGTGACCGAATAGGTGGCCCAATCCGAAAGCACTCCGGCAAGAAACGCGGCAACCAACCAGGAGACTCCCACGCGACGGAGTCCATGAAATACTCCATATCCGACGAAAGCCCCTGCAATGCCCATTGAAGCGATATTCGCTCCCAGCGTTGTAAGTCCGCCATGCGCAAGGAACAGAGCCTGCAAAAGCAACGCGATGCTGGATATAACGACAGTGAGCCAGGGTCCTATGATAATCGCCGCCAATCCCGTTCCGCAGGGGTGTGAACAGGTTCCGGCAATCGGTACCGGGATCGGCATACATGAGATTACAAATACTGCGGCGCCCACCAAGCCCACCAGCGGTTTGATCTCCGGTGTATTCTCGGCTCGATTGCGCAGTTCTCGCATACCGATGGCGACAAACGGTATCGCGATGAGAAACCAGAAGCCCGCCCATGGAACGGGCAATATCCCCTCCGCTATATGCATCGCTTGGGCGGGAGCGGGAATGGTTATTACCATTCCGATTGTCCACACCAGGGTTGTCCAGAACACCATCCGCCTAAATCCGAACATGCGTTTCATTATGATTGTCTCCACAGTCTTCAATATCGATGTCGGGAGTATCGTCCGTATCCATCTCAATATTTCTAATATCAGAAAGACTTTCCGATTGGGTGATCCGCTTCCGGAGAATGGTCACCAGCGCATCATCATAGCCGATATGCTTTCCCAGTATCACATTCACGTTCGGATATTGACGCGCTTTATTCATCATCATAGCCGGCACATCCTTGCGGAGATGTATCCCAAAATGAAGAAAATAAGGGATCACGATAATCCTGCTCGCACCTGCGGCAACACAGCGGTCGAAAACTTCAGGAAAATGCTCCCCCAGCCCGGACATCTGGCAGATCTCCACGATATCGAATTGAGAATCCATTTTGAGTCGTGCGACGACTGACTCCATGTCTTGGGACGCATTCATCGCCCTGCTGCCATGACCCAACAAAATTATTGCCGTATTCTCAATAGCATATCTCTCAGGGGTTATTCCGTCGGTCATCCTATCTCCTTTTGCCGCGAAGCGGCGATGGAACAGAGGGCATGAATAACACTCACCGCCATCGGACTGCCACCCCGGCGTCCATCCAAGGTGATATAAGGCGTTTCCAGACTCATCAACTCCCGTTTGCTTTCGACCACATGCACAAATCCCACAGGCATTCCAATGATCAGAGCCGGGCGGATATGGTCCTCCATGATCAGCCGATTCATCTCCATCAAGGCTATCGGCGCATTGCCAAATATCGCGATGGAGCCATGCAGAATTGGACGGGATTTGCGGACAGCAAACAGAGAACGCGGCAGTCCTTCCCGTAGAGCCTGCTCCGCCACATCCCCGTCCGCGATATGGCAATGAATGCTGTTCAGGTTATACTCCGCATGGACGCTTTTCAAACGGGCGAGAGAAAGTCCGGAGCGGATCATATTTGAATCCACATAGAGAGGGAATCCCTTGCGAAGAGCCGCAATGCCGGCGATAATGGCATCATCTGAAAACTGGATATTCTCCATAATGCTGAAATCCCCCACGGTATGAATCATACGCCTGACAACCTGCCATTGATCGGGGGAGAAATCGTGAGGTGGCGCTTCCGCGTCTATTATTTCAAATGATTTCGCCTCTATATCCGGTCCGCTCATCGGCGAGTTCAGGAACATATTCATCAGCGATGTCTTAGCGGTTGATGTCAAAATCTTTCTCCGATCCATATCCTCGCACCCTCTCACACACGGCGATGAAACGCTCAATGGCGGAGGATTGAGAGCCATAGTGAACATGAACATAGCTGGCAAGAATATTCCCGTGCTGAAAACCCTCATGACATATTTCATCCGACCGGCGGCGTTTGAGCGAATAGACCGTCTTCCAGCCCGGGCTGTCCGTCGGGTTCGATGTTAGCTCGGAATAGTGGAATTCGTGACCCCGCCGCATATCCCCGCGTAGTCCCCATATCGAATCATTATTCAGTGTGATATCCACATATCCGAGAGTTTTTTTCCGTTCCCGCATGCGCGTCCAGGAGGGTAACACCCCCACCATTGCATGACGGGAATTGTCCGGCGTTTCCAAGCCCTGCGATAGGTACATGAGACCTCCGCATTCGGCATACACCGGGCGATCGCTTCGGGCAAACTGAAGGATGGATTCTCTCATGGTAACGTTCGCCGAGAGTTCCCGCACGTGCAACTCCGGGTAACCGCCGCCGATATAGATACCTTGGAGCGCATCCGGCAACCGTACATCATGGCATGGGGAGAACTCCACCAGTTCACAGCCGTGATTCAGCATCTCATCAAACATATCCTGATAATAAAAATGAAAAGCCTCATCGCGGGCGACGCCTACGCGTACTCGTCTGATTGACGCGGCTGGAGAGGCGCCATCCTTATCGATATATGGGGCGCTGCCGGCCAGCTTTATTACATCATCCATCGAAATGCTTTGTTCCGCCGCATCAGCGAGTGCATTGATCACGGAAACGGGCAATATATGTGCGTCGGCGCTTACAAGGCCAAGATGCCGGCTTGAAAGTTCGGGCAATCCTCCCCGTGAAATGGCGCCTATCAGCGGTGGCAACTTCGATGCTTTCAAGGCATCCTCCAGCCATATCTTATGCCTCTCCGAGCCACAGTGATTCGCCAACACTCCGCATATTCTCAGATTAGGCTCAAAACTGGAAAATCCCCTGACCATCGCAGCAATACTTCGTGCAACTCCATGTACATTCGTGATGAGTAAAACCGGGGCGTCTAGCCACATGGCGATCTCCGCCGTGCTACCCTTGGATGTATCCGAATCCGCCCCATCAAACAGCCCCATCACTCCCTCGATTACCGCTATGTCCGCATCTTTCGAAGCTGCGGCAAACAGATCAAGGACGTAGTTTCTGTCGGTCATCCAACCATCCAAGTTATAACAGGGTCTTCCTGACGCCAGGGTGTGATAAGTGGGATCTAAAAAATCCGGTCCAACCTTGAATGTTTGCACCCGCAATCCGCGACGTTTCAGGGCGGATACAAGCGCAAGAGACACGGAAGTCTTTCCGACGCCGCTGTGCGTACCCGCAACCACGATTCGAGGACAGGACTTTTTCACATTTCCACCCCGTTCCGAGCCTTCCATCCCCGTTGCATCCCATGCTTGATATTCCGCATCTCCGTGACAGTGTCGGCGATATCGATCAAGCCGGAGGTGGCGCCGCGCCCCGTCAGGACAATAATCGTATCGGAAAACGCGTTCCGCACTGCGTTAATCACTTCCTGTTCACCCAGTAACCCCTTTGCTACGGCAACGCAGATTTCATCCAGAACCACCATCTTGTATTCGCCGGATTTCATCGCCTCCAATGCTATCTTCTGACCGTCCGCAGCGGCGCAGCGGTGTTTCGCAAATATTGGATTGGACTCAGAAGGCACAAAACCGCAACCCGTCTGGACGATCTCCGCACCCGGGAGCATCCGGATTGACGCTATCTCTCCCGTGGTGTTATTCGCCTTGATAAACTGGATAATTTTCACCTTCATTCCATTACCGACAGCCCGCATGGCCATACCAAGGGCGGCGGTGGTCTTTCCTTTGCCATCACCGGTGAATAGAAGAACTCGTCCGGGATTGCTCATTTCAATCCTTTCAAGAGAAGGAATATCAACCATCGAATGCAGATGGAGGCTATTGCGAACAAAAGCATCGTGGCGATCGCCAGTCGGTTTACCTGTGGAATGTTTTCACGTGTTAGCGGAGATATCGGATCACTCAGCAGGGGCATCTCCGTGTACTTTCCATTTCTCGTTACCGGTCCGCCGAGTTGTATGCCCAGCGCTCCCGCCATTGCCGATTCGGGTATTCCGGAGTTGGGACTGGCATGTTTCTTATGGTCACGCAGACATATTCTTAACGCGTTTCCGGGATACAATCGAACAATAAAAGCGGCCAACACGATAAATGGCATAGTGAGTCTGGCCGGAAGATAGTTGGCGAAGTCATCTATCTTTGCGGAAGCCCTGCCAAAATCGATATAACGTTCGTTTTTATATCCAAATGTTGAATCCAATGTGCTGACAGCCTTATACGCCATTACTCCCACCGGTCCGAACACTACAGCGAAAAAGAGAGGAGCGGTGATGCCATCCACCGTATTTTCGGCCACGCTTTCCACTGCGGCTCGCACCACCCCGGTTTCATCGAGATTTTCCGTATCCCTTCCCACCATCCAGGAGACACGAAGCCTTGCATGCGACAGATCGTCCTTTTGGAGCGCGACATAAACCTCATGGCTGTGACCTATAAGGTCCTTTGCTGCAAAGGATGAGTAAAGAATTAGGATGGAGACCGCGTTGCCAAGCGCAGGATTCAAATAGGCGGCGCCGAAAATCAGAACAGCCGTTATTCCTCCCGTCACCAGGATTACCAGCAGAGCTGTCAGAACGCCTGCAGCCCTCGCGTTAGGCATTCCTTTACGCAACGGTGATTCGAGCGTCGCGGCCAAGCGTCCGATGAACCGGACGGGGTGCGGGAACCATCTCGGATCGCCAAACAAAAGATCCAGCGCGACCGCCGTGAGTATCTGATATTCCAGCCTCAGCACAGCCCCATTATCCTATATATTTTATTTAGATCCATGCTCTCTCGGACCACATTCGCCAAACGATCCAAAGCCGGTTCAATATCATAAACCGCGCAAACATGCCCTATTGGATCCAGCCCGCGCCTCACACGAAGCTTATCGATAAACCATCGCCTGAACTCGTCCGCATCAAAAACTCCGTGGAGATAGGTGCCCCAGATCAATCCATTCTTGAGGCTTGATCCTATCTGTTCGCCATTCTCTTTTTCAATATATGGAACGGCTTCACCGTGAACCGTCACTCCGTGATGTATCTCGTAACCGTTGAGCCTCGCCCCAGTAGGCAGATGCCTGGCGGACACACACGCAAGCTTTTTCTCGGGAGCCAGAACGGTCGACACGGGAAGTAGTCCCAGAGCGGGAAGCGTTTGGCCGGTGGACTCAATACAGTAAGGGTCGGAGATATCTCTTCCCAGAATCTGGTAGCCGCCGCAGACACCAACAATCTCCACTTCACCGGTTTTAGCCAGATCCATCAGCTTATCATGCAGTCCCGTTTTCTGCAAATATAACATATCTCCAAGAACATTCTTGCTGCCGGGGATTATAACCGCATTGGGCGTACCAAGCTCTGATGGGGTTCTGATTATCCTCAGCCGCACATCAGGCTCCACTCGCAGCGAGTCGAAGTCGGTGAAGTTTGAGATATGAGGCAGATCCACCAGAGCGATATCAACATATTCCCCTTCCGGATTTGATTTGTCAAAAACTCCCGCTTTGAAACTGACGGAATCCTCTTCAGGCAATCCCAGATCGCGCAGATAGGGAACCACACCTATAACAGGACGACCGGTATGCCGTAGAATGTAATCGTGCGCATCCTCCAGTAAGCTTGCCGTTCCGCGGAACCGATTAACGATAAAGCCGGCGATCTGCGCCCGCTCCCATTCAGACAGGACTTCCATGGTTCCAACATAAGAGGCGTAAACCCCGCCTCGGTCGATATCTCCCACAAGTAGAACGGGAGCTTGGGCGTATCGCGCCATATTCATGTTGACGATATCCCGGCTTTTCAGATTGACCTCGCCAGGGCTTCCCGCGCCTTCTAAAACAAGAACGTCGTATTCAGATGCCAGAGAGTCATAGGACTTTTTCACCTCTTCAAAAATAGCGGCTTTGTGTTTTGTATATGCTCCGAAATCCATGTTGCCTTCCGGTTTGCCCCGGATTATGATTTGAGAGTTCGTATCGCTGTTCGGTTTGATGAGAACAGGGTTCATGCGGGTGTCCGGATCGATGCGGCATGCCTGAGCCTGCACAACTTGAGCTCTGCCCATCTCACCATTGTCATGGGTGACATATGAATTCAGCGACATGTTCTGGGCCTTAAATGGAGCGACGTGGTATCCGTCCTGAAGCAATACACGGCACAGCCCCGCCGTCAGAACGCTTTTACCCGCATTGGAACTGGTTCCCTGGAACATGATCGCCGGCTTTTTCCGTTGAGGAACGTTGTGCGCCGGAACTCCCATAACCGTTCTCATCGAACGAATCAGAAGTGCGTTCTCCGCTTCGGTTCTGACGGCGACTCGAAAGAACCTGTTATCGAGTCCCTCGAAGTTATCGCATACGCGGATTGCGATACCCTCTTTTATAAGTCGCCGAGCCAGCTCATGAGCGTCAAAATCTCCGCGGTTGATCCTCACCAGCAGGAAATTCGCTTTGCCCTCATATACATCAAGACCCGGGATATTTCCAAGTTCGTTCATAAGTCGATTACGACCGGCATCCACAAGCTCGCGTGTCCGTATGGCGTAATCTCTGTCCGCAAGAGCTATCGTGCCCACAGCTTGTGCGAGAGTATTTACCGACCACGGCGGGAGGTTTCGTTTTGCCCGCTGAACCAGATCGGCTTCACCGATTGCGCATCCCAAACGGAGGCCCGGGATGGCGTAAAACTTGGTAAGAGAGCAGAGAACCACGACATTCACCGGGCGATCAACGATGATGCTTTCCATATCGGAGACAAAATCGGCAAAGGCTTCATCAATAATGAAAGTGGTACCGGGATGGCGGCCGGCCAACTCGCGAAGCAGTCCTGTTTCGACGATCATTCCCGTCGGATTATTCGGTTGCCCGATAAAGACGATTTCGTCGTCCTGCAACCTGGTTTCCAGCTCACCGGTATCAAGTGCAAAGCCCCGATCTCTTCGTAACGGTGATGACGCCACATTAAGTCCGGCCAACCGGGTTGCCTGTGCATAATCCGAGTATGAGGGGGTAGTAATGACTGCGCGCTTTGCATCGATGATACGGGTCAGACAGTGGATGATCTCGCTGGAGCCATTACCGAAAAGGATCTCGTCTCCGGAAACCTTATAGCGCAAAGCCGCCGCTTCCATTAACTGAGTGCATTCCGGATCCGGATAATGCGCCAGCATATGGATTTGCGAACTGATCAACGGACGCAACCATTCGGGAGGTCCCAGCGGATTGATATTGGCTGAAAAATCAATAATCTCCCCCGAAGGTCTGCCTGATTCCGCCGATAGCCGGTACAGATTTCCACCGTGTTGTGCGCTCAAATCGCTATGCTCTCCGCCCAAACGCAAAAATCCCCAAACCAAAGAATCTGGTTCGGGGATGCCGTATTTCATCCACGATAATATTGATTGCTGCATAAATCCCATTCCACGAGGATTTAGCAACGAACGTTACACGGGTAGGTCTTCTGACTTCCGGATCAATCTACTCGCCGTGCCTTCCCATCCATCCGGACAGTGGCAACTAACGGCTTTCGTCCTCGGTTACAGCGACGGGACCGTGACGGATTTGCACCGTCTTCCCTTGCAGCTCTTTCGAGCAACCCGCATATTGATTGATAGTATACCTTGTGCGGAAATCAAAATATGTGAGATGATCTCAACTTTCGACGTTTGCCCGGCGCATTTTACGTGACTCTGGTATACTTGTGTGAACGCGAGAATAATACAACATTGGATAGGCAAGGCATGTCTTCGGATTTCAATCTTAAGTCAAACTACACCCTTCAGGGGGATCAGCCGGAGGCGGTCGAGAAAATCGTGAGGGGCATCAACGCAGGCATGCGCTTTCAGACGCTCCTTGGCGCCACCGGCACTGGCAAAACCTTCACGATGGCGCACGTGATCCAGCGGATCAATCGTCCCACCTTGGTCATCGCCCATAACAAGACTCTCGCCGCCCAGCTCTGCTCCGAATTTCGCGAGTTCTTCCCGGAGAACGCCGTGGAGTACTTTGTCTCCTACTACGACTATTATCAACCTGAGGCGTATATCCCCCAGACGGACACCTACATCGAGAAGGACGCCAAGATCAACGACGAGATCGACCGGTTGCGCCACTCCGCCACGCAGGCGGTGCTGGAACGACGCGATGTGATCGTGGTGGCTTCCGTCTCCTGCATCTACGGATTGGGATCGCCGGAGGAGTATCGCAAGATTATTCTCTCCTTTCGCATAGGGGCGACGATGGATCGGGAGGAGGCTCTGCATCGATTGGTGGATATGCAGTTCACTCGCAACAATATGGAGTTGCAACGCGGAACCTTCCGGGTGCGCGGCGATATATTGGAGGTGCAGCCCATTGACGAGGAGGTGATTATACGGGTTGAGTTCTTCGGGGATGATATCGAGAAGATCACCCTGATCGACCCCGTCACGGGGGAGGTTTTAGGCTCCCGCAACCAGGTGACGCTCTTCCCCGCCAGCCACTTCGTCACCACGACCGAGAGGTTGGAGGAGGCGATGGTTCAGATCGAGGAGGAGATGAAGCGGCAGGTGGAGAGATTCAACAAGGAGGGCAAGCTTCTGGAGGCGCAGAGGATCGAGCAGCGCACGCGATTCGATCTCGAGATGATGCGCGAACTTGGCTACTGCTCCGGAATTGAGAACTACAGCCGCTACATGGATAATCGTGCTGCGGGAACGCCACCCAACACTCTCTTCAACTACTTCCCGGAGGGTTTCGTGCTGTTGGTGGATGAATCGCATCAGACCCTGCCCCAGTTGCGGGGAATGTACGCGGGCGACAAGGCGCGCAAGGATGTTCTGATCGAATACGGTTTCCGGCTGCCCTCCGCCGCCGACAACCGGCCGTTGAAGTTTCATGAATGGGAGCAGCGTGTGAAACAGGTGGTATTCCTCTCCGCCACGCCCGCCGCTTATGAACGGGAACATAGCGAACAGATCGTGGAGCAGATCATCCGTCCGACGGGTTTGATAGATCCGGAAATCATCCTGCGTCCCACCAAAGGGCAGGTCGATGATCTCATTAAGGAGATACGCATAAGAGTGGAGCGAAAGGAGCGCATCCTCGTCACCACCCTCACTCGGAGAATGGCGGAGGACCTCTCCAACTACTTGCAGGAACTCAATATCAAAGTGCATTACCTCCATTACGGCGTGAAGACGATGGAGCGCACGGAAATACTGCGAGACCTCCGAACGGGAGTGCATGATGTGATCGTGGGCATCAACCTCCTGCGGGAGGGGCTTGACCTGCCGGAGGTTTCGTTGGTGGCGATACTCGATGCGGACAAGGAGGGGTTCCTGCGGTCCGAAACCTCCCTCATTCAGACGATCGGTCGCGCGGCGAGGAATGTCAGCGGGCAGGTGATCATGTACGCCGACACCGTGACCGGCTCCATGAAGAGGGCGATCGAAGAGACAAACCGTCGTCGCGCTATTCAAGTGGAATACAATAGCAAATACGACATCACGCCGCAGACGGTGCAGAAGGCGATTCGCGATCTGATCATGTCGGAGACGGTGGCGGAGGAGCGGGCGACGTATCGCGCGGAGATAGACCTGACGGAGGCCACGCGGTTGCCTTTGGATCAAGTGGTGGAGTTGGTGGCGCAACTGGAGAAAAGGATGAAGGAGTTCGCCAAGGCGTTGAATTTCGAGAAAGCGGCGGAGATTCGAGATGAGATCATGGAGTTGAAGCGCTTCATCCCCTCCCATGTGATGGGCGGTGACCCTTCCGCTGAGAAGAAACCCTACAAGAAGGCGAGAAGAGCGCGATGAGTTTTCTCCGCGTCTCTGCGTGAGGAAATAAGAGTCTATAGCGTAGCGGAGGGTGCGCTCTTCATCTTCCTGGAGAGGAACCTGACGCTGGAGCTTATCCGCACCATGGCGGAGAGGAAGCCCGAGCGTGTGGTCTGTCTGGATGATGGCTTCGCAGTCAACGACCAGTTGAAGGTCAATGCGGTGCGGATATTAAAGACCGGGAATATCGTGTTCAAGACGGTGTGAGAGAGGGCACGGACAATGAAGAAAGCCAAGCAGGAGAAGAAGGATTTTCCGAATGGAGAGTTGATTCTTTACACGACCGAGGACGGCACGGTAGCGATCAATCTACAGGTGGCCGATGGCACGGTGTGGCTCACCCAGCTTGAGCTGTCGGAACTATTCCAGACGAGCAAACAGAATATCAGTCTACATGTGAGGAACGTGCTGGCCGAAGGGGAGTTGCGGGCGGATTCAGTTGTCAAGGAATACTTGACAACTGCCGCAGACGGTAAACGTTATCGTACTCGATCTTACAATTTGGAGATGATCCTTGCTGTAGGCTACCGGGTGCGTAGCGTACGCGGCACACAATTCCGCCAATGGGCTACGACTCGCTTGCGTGAATTCCTCGTCAAGGGTTTCGTGATGGACGATGCTCGTCTGAAATCTCCGAGCGAATGGGATTATTTTGATGAATTGCTGGCGCGTATCCGTGAGATTCGCGCTTCGGAGAAGCGTTTTTATCAGAAGGTGCGCGATCTATATGCCACTGCCGTGGATTATGACGGCAAGAGCGAAACAGCGCAAATATTCTTTAGTAAAGTGCAGAATATGATGCTTTGGGCGGTGACCGGCCAGACCGCCGCCGAACTGATATCCGGACGTGCCGACCCATCGCTACTCAATATGGGACTGCAAAGCTTTTCCGGCAACCGCGTACGAAAGCGGGATGTCGTGGTTGCTAAAAACTATTTGCAAAAGGATGAAATCGAGGAACTTGATCGCATCGTGGTGATGTATCTCGATTACGCAGAAGACCAGGCGAGGCGCCGCAAGACCGTGACGATGCATGAATGGGAGGAGAAACTAGAAACATTTCTAACTTTAAATGAGCGTGATCTGCTGACCCATGCGGGCAAGGTTCGCGCAGATTTCGCTGAAAAGCTCGTGCATGAACGATACGAGGTATTCGACGCAAAGCGAAGGTTGCGGGAATGTGAGAAGGCCGACGCTGAAGACCTCGATACGATTGAGTCTTTGCAACAGCGTTTGCCCGGCGATAGTCAGGGCGGCAAGAAATCATGAAACTCCATTTAGACGCCAACCAACAGTTTCAGCTTGACGACGTGGCGGCGGTCACGAACCTCTTCGACGGCCAGTCGAAAGGGGGGCGCTATTCATCTGCCTGGACGAGGGATTCGCGGGCAACGACCAGTTGAAGGTAATGCGGTGCGGATCTTCAAGTCCGGGAATATCGTGTTCGAGACGGTGTGAAGGCGGATTAGCTTCACGCAGTGACGCGGACACGCAGTCGTAGGAGACAACAATTCGAAAAATTCGAATTGTTCAAAATGAGGGCAAACGATTCGGGAAGGACTATTTCGACGAGCTTCTCTAACGGATTCGAGAGATACGCGCCGGCGAACGGCTCTTTTACCTCAAAATAATCGATCTTTACGAGCAATGCAGTATTGACTTCAACAAGGATGCCGATCTAACACAAACATTCTTCAAAACGGAGAGAACATCGTTACAACTTTTGTAACGGTTCATCAGGATCGTTACATATTTCAGTTTTTTTTGTAACGATCAGAGGGAAAGTGAGCTAATATATGAGGTGATTGCAAAAATCAACAAAAACAGGCTGATTTCCGATCTATTACGATTGATGAATTGCCTGCGGAGTAAATTTTGAAATTATCTGATATGGATGAGGATAATAATGGAGAATTTTGATCCGGAAAAACCATATTATGACCTACCGCCACTTCCACCTACAACGAACCTGGACGATGTGGATATCCTTAAGAAAGTGAATACCGCTAATATAGCTCTCTCCCGTCTTAATGGAGCTTCACTTGCGATACCTAACCAAATACTTCTTCTAGAGCCATTGACCATAAGAGAAGCGGTGGCTAGTTCCGGAATCGAAAATATCAATACGACGGTATCCGAAGTTTTCCAAGCTGAATTATTTTCGATCAGCGAAGCCTCCGCACCGGAAAAGGAGACGTTGCATTAAAAGGTTGCGCTCCTCCATGGATTCGATATGGTACGGAAGCAGGAATTCCTGTCAACCAACTCCTATATTGCAATTCAATCCATCCTCGAACCGGGGAAGGAAGGAATACGTCGCTTACCCGGAACGAAAATCGTGGATAATATAAATGGAACCGTATACTACACACCTCCGGATGGTGAGAATAATATCCGCAATCTGTTGAAAAACTTCGAGGATTATTATAACGAGCCGGATACTGAAGTCGATCCACTTATTAGGAATGCCATTTTGCATTACCAGTTCGAGGCTATTCACCCATTTTATGTCGGCAATGGACGGACTGGTCGTATCCTTATGGTATTGCATCTGGTATTAATGAAACGTCTTGATCTGCCTCTCCTTTTTTTATCGGGTTTTATTAACAAGAGCCGTTCCGATTACTATCGATTAATACGTGAGGTGACATCCCAATCGCAATGGAAATCTTGGATTTTATATATATTGCAGGCCATTGAAGAGCAAGCAAACTCCACCTCACAAACCATATATAACATTCTGCAATTACATAGAGACTTGGAACCGAAGATGAGAGAGATAAAACCTGCTCCTCCTGTCAGGGAATTGCTCGCATATCTCCTTTCAGGACCATTTTACACCCGTGATCGACTGAGCAAGCAACTTTCCGTACATCCGAATTCAGGATTGAAATACCTTAACAACTTGGAAGTTGCAGGGATATTGAAAAGCTTTACTCATAACCGAGAAAAAATATTTTTCTTGGAGGATTTCCTTCGATTGCTGTAACACAGCTTTTGTAATCCCTCCATTCACTTCCTCATCGCGGCGCGGATGCGGCGCATCGCCTTTCCCGCCACATCCGTGAAAAGAGCCTCCCCGCAGAGTAACCGCGCAGCGGTGTGCGTGGAGCTGGGACGGGAGATGCCGTAACGGTAGACCAACCCCGTCCACTGGTAGAAGAATTTCGCCAGCTTCCTCGCCGCGTCAAAGTTGTCGGCGAATTGCTCATGGATCGCCTCCGTGTAGTGTTGCCCGTCCCCTCTCGCCAAATACTCCGCCGCGATTTTCCCGCTGCGAGCGGCGTGCAGGATGCCGTCTCCGAAGAGCGGGTTCACCAAAGCAGCGGCGTCCCCCGCCAGCAACACTCTTCCGTTCGGGGTGTTCAGAGGGTGTCTTCCGCTCCATAGCGGCAGGGGGTGGGTGTATATTCTCTGGCGATCCCAATCCACTTTCACGTCCACGCTTACCAGATACTCCCGCATCGCCTTGATCAGCGTATCCCGCAGGGAGGCTCCCTTCATTCGCTTCTCCGCCTGAGGAAGAAATATTCCCGCCCCCACATTCACATGCGTCGCCTTGGGAAATATCCAAGCGTATCCGTAGGGAACCGCCCCGTATTCCAGATGGATGGCGTCCCTGCGGAGAATGGTATCCCCCTCATGATATTCCCATGGAACCTCCGCCTCCATCGCCATGGCGATATCCCTCGGGAACTGCAGTCCGGCGTATCGTGCGGTCACTCCGTTGGCGCCATCCGCTCCGATCACGAAATCTGCGTGAGCCTTCAGGGTCGGCTTCTTGTCGCCGGAGGATATGTGCACCGTTACGCCCGTTTCGGTGATATCCATTCCGCTCACGGCCAGAGCATCCCTTAACTCCGCTCCTTGGCGAACAGCGCGCAATGCGAGATGGTGATCGAAAACCGAACGCTGCACCATCCATAAGGCGAGGGAATTCTCCTCATCCCCCTCCGCGTTGATCGGAGCCAGAACCGGATCCCCGAATCGCCAAGTATGGCGCATGTGGAGGACTCGCATTTCCGCCACGGCGTCCGGTGAGATATCCGGCGCTATTTTGTCCAACGCCACCGGCACTCCGCCGCCGCATGTTTTGTGGCGGGGAAGGGTGCGTTTTTCCAAGATCAACGTTTTCATTCCCGCTTGAGCCGCCTCGGCGGCGGCGATGGAACCGGCGGGACCGCTCCCCACCACAATCAAATCCCAGTCTTCCAATGATTCCTTCCTCTAATCAGCATGATCTGACCGATCGGGCTGATTACGCTATGGCCTTAAGAGCACCTTAATGGATTTGCTTGGATCGTGCGCCAGATGGAACCCCTCCAAGTATTGTTGTAACGGGAGTTGGTGCGACACAATGCCATCCGTCTTCAATATCCCGCGATGCAGGTAGTCAATAACCTTGGGGTAGCAATAGGGACCGAGGTGCGAGCCGTAGATGGTGATCTCCTTGCCATCCCCGATCGTAGTCCAATCCGCAGTGGTCTCCTTCCCCATGACGGAGAACTCCACGAAGTTGCCGCCCTTTCGGATCATCTCAAGTCCTTGACGCACGCCCTCCGGCACGCCCGTCGCCTCGATGTAGACATCGCACCCGTAGCCATCCGTCAATCGCTTCACCTCCGCAATGGCGTCAACCTTCGAGGGGTTGATGGTGATATCCGCGCCAAGGCTTTTGGCGATCTCCAGGCGATGGTCATCGAAATCCAGTACGCAAAGCTGTCCGGGATTGCGCAAGCGAGCGTTGGCGACCATTCCAAGCCCCAAAGTTCCTGCGCCGGCGATCACCACGAAATCCCCGAACTCCATATGGGCGCGGTCCACTGCGTGCATGGAGCAGGAGAGAGGTTCGATGAGAGCGGCTATCTCAACCGGTATCTCACGAGGCACCTTGTAATTGCGCGCACGTGCGGGGAAAAGCATATACTCCGCCATGCCTCCGGGTGAGTATTTGCGGAAGCCGTAAATATCCCGATTGGCGCAGATCCAATACCGCCCGCTCAGGCAGAAGCGACACTTCCCACAGGGGACGATCTGCTCTGAAATGGCGCGATCTCCGATCTCCAACCCATACATATCCCCTGCGCCATCACCCAATTCAATCACCGTCCCGATGAGTTCATGACCAGGGGTGATCGGAGGTTGCGCATATCCGGGATGCACCCCGTCCCCCCAAAACATCGGGGCTCCGGTATAGCATTTGACGTCGGAGGCGCATATTCCGCATGCGTCTATTTTCACCAACACCTCCGTTGGTCCGGGTGTTGGAACGGGTATTTCCTGTAACTGGTAATTTTCCGGGCCTAAGCAACGCACGGCGTGCATGGTTTTCGGAATGTTATCCATGATGGCTGTAGACATGGTCAAGTTCCTTCCTTGTAAATTTTGAATAAGTTAATGAGGATGCGCCACTTACTATTATATGCACACTCCTCTCGGATTTCAAACAAAGCGGCATCACGGCATACCCACGCGTGTAAGCGCGATGTCTTCATGGAAATACGCGAAACTCCCATAAGGAGTATCCGAAAGGAGTACCACGTTTAACCCCGTAAAATCTCACCCATCGCGCCAGAGTTTTTGGAAAGCGAATAATCTCCGTTCCTCCTTTACCTGAGTCGGTGGAATAGACTGTGCGCCAGTTTTTGCCATCCAGGGATACGTCAATATGGTATTCCAATCCGTAAGCGTTTTCCCAGTCCAATTCCACCCGTGATATCTCCTCGGGTTTGCCAAGGTCAACCGCAAGCCATTGGGGATCGGAGAAGTCGGAGGACCAGCGAGTGCCGTCGCTGCCATCCACGGCGTTAGAGGCGGGATAGGTCACTCCATCCACCGTGACGCTTGAGGATGCCGTGACGGGTTTTCGATACGCCAGTCCATATGATGCTCTGATTTCCGCCTCGGATAGGATATTAAAATAACGGTGGCTGGTGATAAGTGGTTTACCTGGTTGAATCCATACCGATTGCAACTGGTAACTCCCGGAAGCCTGCGGGAACTGGAACGGGAACGAGATTGTTTTTTGTCCCAACGCAGGCAGGAATAGCGATTTCGTTTGCTCCGAAATAATTTTACCGTTTTGGAGCAGAAGTAAAGCCACTCGTCCGTGGTATCCTTTGTAGAGGTCGTTTATCAGAGTTGCCGAAATCTCTTGTTTCCTCCCTTGAGGCACCTTATCGCTCCAAAAATTCAGCATGACGCCGATAGGGTTGCAAGCATCGCTCATGTATTTGAGGAATTCCGGCTCGAATTCAAGTTTCGCCACATTTATAAAGTTATCCGACGTCTGACCGTTCGGGCGTGAGTAATCCAATCCGCAGAACTCCAGCACCCCCGCACAGGCGCGATGGCATCGCCAAAACTCCGTTATCGCCGCCATGTATCTCGCATAAAGCAGACGCCGTTCGGCTGTTGTGCTGTTCGTACCCAGCAGGTTTTGGTATACTTGGCTCGACAGGGTGGTTGGTGTTCCATCTCGGTTGAGCCAGAGCCAGTCGTACTCGTTGATGATAATGGCGTTCTTGCCGGTGTTCGCGCGGGCGTTTCCTTGCGGCACCCAGGGATAGCTTGCAAGATCGGCCAACTTGAAATTAGGATTTTGGAAGAGATAGGGATGGGATTCATAGCTATCCCCCGGCGAATCCGGAGCGCCGTAACCGTTGTCCCAAGGGCGATGGGAGAGGTCCAGCGAACGTACCTTGTGAATGGCGGGACCGGTCTGTGTGGAGATCGATTCGTTCTGCGCATCCCAGAGGACCACGCAGGGGTGGTTCCAGGCTTCGCGCATATGCGCCGCATACTCCTTCGCCAATTCATCGCTCTTTAATTCAGGTGGCCACTGCCCTCCATACCAAATAGGAAATTCATCCTGAATGAGATATCCCTCCTCATCCGCGATCCGATACCAGAAATCCGGCGGATATCCGATGCAGAATCGAAAGGCGTTCCAGTGAAACTTCTTGAAGCCGGCGAATAACTTTCGCACCCACGTTTTGTTCCATGGCAAGGCGCCTCTGACCGGATCCTCGAAAAAACGGAAGATACAGATATTGCTCCCCCGCATGTAATACGGTCTGTCATTCAGATAGGCTTTGCCGTTCTTGAAGTAAAACTCCCGCATGCCGAACGTGGTCAGAAGCGTGTCATGACCCGTGTCCGTTTGAACCGTGTATAGAAATGGGGATTCCGGCGACCAGAGATGCATGGATTTCATCTTTATGCGCACATCCACCATACGATCATCATCCGCCTTGATGGTGATGGGCGATGTTTTCATTTCGCCCGCAACTCTTCCGGAAACCCTTTCCCTCACGATAAATCGCATTGGCACGGAGACCGTTGGTCCCGAATTGTGCAGCGACACCTGTACGCGCACGACGGAATGATGTATGTCGGGCGCCGTCTGGATGTTTGTGATGCTCGGTGTGCCGGATAGGATAAGTTTCACCGAATCATAAATGCCCGGGATATATTTGATCTTCTCGAAATCCGATCCGTTGGGAATGGTGGGAGGAACGGAATCACGATACGCCCCCACCCTTATCACCAATGTGTTTGCCGCATTATCGCCATGGAGGAGAGTACGAACGGGAAAAATTGCGGGAGTGAAGCAGGGAAGATGATCTCCCACGAGTTTTCCATTGAGATAGACTCTCGTCCCGAACTCCGCCTTGTTGATCTTCAGGACGGCGTTCGCAGGGATTTTCCCCGGTATGGTGAATGTGCGCTCATACCAGAACGCCTCCCTTAACGGGCTTTTGAACCCCACATCCTTAAAGGAGGGAACCGCCATGTCCGCCAGTCCCGGAACCGGAATCCGATGTGTGAAACTCTCAGGAACATGATTCATATCCCCTTGAGCGATATTCCATTCGCCGTTTAATGAGATTGTCCTTCTCTCTCCCAGCACCGCGAAAGACTTCGCCTGGAGGCAGACGCCAAATAAGATAGAGAAAAGAGGGATTAACCCTTTTTGCAGAGACTTCATGCGCATGAAACTCATTCCTCTCTTTATATCATCGCGACCATCGTTACACACCTGTTCGGATCGTATATACTCGGTCGGCGTGTGTGGGAAGCATGGTCACATTCTCCTCGGGATGGGAAGTCGATTGAATATGGTTACCCTCCCGGACTGTCACCGGCTCCTTGTAACGAATCCGCAGATCATGACCCAACAGCGAACGAATCTTCGCCTCGACCAGGTTTCCTTCGCTCCAGATCATATCCACTTCAAAGCCTCCGCGCGCTCTCAATCCTCTCACCTCTCCCTTCGACCAAACCGCCGGGATGGCGGGAAGAAGATGAACGCTATCCGTATGGCTCTGCAGAAGCATCTCCGTAATGCCGGAGGTGGCACCGAAGTTTCCGTCAATTTGGAACGGCGGGTGGAGATCGAAAAGATTGGGAGCGGTTCGATCGGGTGTAAGGAGATGGTTGATCAAACGGTAGGCGTGTTCGCCATCCTCCAATCGCGCCCAGAGGTTCACCTTCCACGCCAGGCTCCAGCCGGTACTCTCATCGCCTCTCATCCGCAGGGTTGTGATGGCTGCTGCGGCGAGGTCCGGCGTGCCGCGCGGAGTGATCTGATTGCTTGGGTACAGCCCGTAGAGATGGGAAACGTGGCGGTGGTGGATGTCCGGTGCGTCGGCGTCCCAGTCCTCCAGCCACTCCTGCAGTTGCCCCTCCTTGCCGATCTGCATCGGCGCAAGTCGAGCCCGGGCATCCAACGCACGTTTGCGGAAATACTTATCCACTTGGAAAAGCTCGGATGCCTGGACGCAAGCTTCGAAAAGATCACGCAGTATCTGCATGTCCATGGTGGGACCGGCGCAGATGGATGCGCCTCCCGGATGAGCGTGCTCCGGTGAGACCGAAGGACAGGTCACGAGCCAATGGTGGGTCGGCTCCTCCATAAGCGTATCAAGGAAGAACTCCGCCGCGCCTTTTATGATGGGGTAATGCTTGCGCAACAACTCCAAGTCGCCGGTGAATTCATAATGATCCCATAAGCTTTTGCACAGCCAGGAGCCGCCGGAGGGCCACATCCCCGGTCCAGCCCCATCCACGGGTGCGGTGCCTCGCCATAGTTCCGTGTTATGGTGACATACCCACCCGTTGGCGTCATACTGGGTTTTCGCTGTTCGGGCGCCGGATATTTGCAGATCGGCGAGCATGTCGAAAAGCGGTCCGTAGCATTCCATCAAATTGCACGGGGCGGCCGGCCAATAATTCATCTCGGTGTTGATATTGATCGTGTATTTCGATCCCCACGGCGGGGACATACTCTCGTTCCAAACCCCTTGCAGGTTTGCCGATTGACCGCCCGGACGGGAGCTGGAGATGAGCAGATACCTTCCGAATTGATAGTACAGCTTAATGAGTTGCGGGTCCGGTGAATCCTGGAAATCCCTGATTCGCTCGTCCGTTGGCGCAGGCGACGGATTGGGTTCGCCAAGATCAAAATACACCCGTCGGAAAAGCCCGCGATAATCCTGTAAATGCGCCTTTCGCAATTCGGCATATGAGAGGTGTTCCGCGTTGGTGATGTATTCCCTCGCCTTTTCCTCCGCGTCGCCGCTCACATCCGTGTAGTTAACATAACTGGTTGCGATCGAGATAAGAAGCGTTACGGAGTCTGCGCCGGATACGATTAAAACGCCGTTATCCGCTTTTATCTCACCGCCATCACTGATCGCTTTGGCAATGGATGCGAATCTTAACAGCGGGGGTATCCCCTGAGATTCCGCGTTCACGCCTTCCAACAAAAGTGATCCGTCAGGAGTCGGATGAGGTATGGCGGAGAGAGGCGTCTCGTAATGCGTCAGGAAGGAGACGCTCTTTGGACGATCCGCCTCAAGGCGTACGACGATCACCTGATGGGGATAGGATGCGAATATCTCTCGGTGGAACCGGACGCCGTTGGATTCAAATTCCACTGTTACCATAGCTGCGTCTATATCAAGTTCTCGACGGTAATGAAGTGGCTCGGATACGTTGGTGAAATCTAGGAACAAGCTTCCAGCGGTTTGGTACATCATCTGCGAAGTGGGAATTCCCATGAAACAGTCGTTCGCCATCCTCTCCGCTTCGCGGTATTTTCCCTCGAAGACGAGTTGGCGAATTTGTGGCAGATGGTGCAACGCCTCCGGATTGTCGTAGCAGTGAGGTCCTCCGCCCCATAGAGTGTCCTCGTTGAGTTGCAGACGCTCCCGTGCAGCGCCGCCGAAAACCATCGCGCCGAGCCTGCCGCACCCAATTGGAAACGCCTCTAGCCATTCCTTGGCTGGGCGGGGAAACCTTAATTTGAGGTCATTCCAAAGGGTTTCCTCTTTTTTTTCATGTGACGCCGTAGGGAAAGCCATATTTTCCATTCTTCATATCCTATTGTCAGAATGAAACACCGGAGCCGTTCCGTTCCAATGATTTGATGTGGTTTCAGGATTGTGGTCGAGCCATGCAATCCTTCGACTGCAATCTCGGCTTTTCAGGAATATCTCCCAAACATCGCCTTAACCGTTGGCTGATTTAACATTATAAGGGTGAAGATACCTAATGCAGTGCCAAAGGGAGTGACGAAAAAGCACAGCAACCCTTCGATAACTTGAATAAAGGTATATTTTTTTCGCATACGAAGGCATTGTCCCGCATAAATAGTCAGAGCGCCAAGTAACCATCCCCCCAAAACAATCAAACCACCGAAAAGAAAGAAAAGCAACCCGAGAGCGGGGGGTGGCTGGTTTTTCGCTGGTCCGCCGAATGAGGCGGGATGAAGAAAGATCGTCAATCCCAAAATGGCGTGAATGATGAATATGGAACTGAAAGCAATAATCAATATCCCTAGAATCGTGTGAAAAAGGGTTAACAATCGCAGATGCTCGTAATCCCGTGTCACCGGAGGTTGAGGCACGAAGTCACTCATCGGATATCTCTCCTTGGATAATCCAAACCATGCTCCTTGAACTTGACAGCATCATAAGCCATAGGGATTAAAAAAGATGGGCGATGATCACATCGACTTGTCAATCTCCTCCTCCACCTCGCTGGCGCCTTCCGCGTAGAAGGTCTGTTCGTCGGGGCAGAGTTCCTGCAGGAGTCGAAGAAACTCACCGGCGTGGATGCGCTCCTCGTTGGCGATATCTGTCAGCACATCGATAGCCAGTTTGTTGCTGGTGGATTCCGCAACCTGCATGTACATCTGGATGGCTTCGTACTCCGCTGCAATCATGAAGCGAATGGCTCGGATCAATTCCTGGTCGGTCAGCATCACCCTGGATGCAAGACCCGAAAACGGTGAACTAAATTCAGGCATTTTTCTCTCCTTTGCAATTAAACCGCACCTTATGAGAAAACTAAAAGGGTTGCTCCGATTGATTTCAATATACCCGAGGGAACTTACAAAAATCATTTTTATTTGCGAGTATCATATCCATGGAAAGAGGATATGGAGAGGAGGATGAAATGGCATTA
>JAJZOL010000094.1 GCA_021811565.1 bacterium
ATCATTACAGAGTTCGCCATTCCGGACTCAAACCTTTATGCCGATAAGATCACGGTGGGGAAGCCCGCGAGCGGCCCCGCCTTTATGTGGGGATGCGGGATTCTGCTCCCTTCGTTTGTGGGTGCGGCGAAGCTGATGCCGGACACCTACATGGAGGATTTGAATAACTACTTGGAAGGCTTGAAGGTCTACTGGGTTAACTCACGGAACGTATCAGGTTTCAACGTTCTGCCGAAGCCTTCGCCTCCGGATCGTTATTATGATGATAACGAGTGGATGGTGATCGCCCTGATCGGGGCTTACGAAGATAACCATAACATCCAAACGCTGCGATGGGCGGAGGATACGTTCAAGTTCGTTCTCAGCGGTATGGACAATCAGTTGGGCGGGGGGATCTATTGGCACGAGCAGAAGAGGGACTCTAAAAACACCTGTTCGAACGCACCCGCCATCGTGGGGGCACTGCGCCTTTATCAGGTCACCAGACAAAAGAAGTATCTGGACGTAGCGCAACGGCTTTACACCTGGGTGAACGCCCATCTGCAAGACCCAAGCGGGCTTTATTACGATAACATTAAGCTGAACGGAACTGTGGAGAAAACGGAATGGTCGTATAACTCCGCTCTTATGATCCGCGCGAACGTTCTGCTTTACGCCGTAACCAATCAGGAATCGTACCTCAAGGAGGCCGAGCGTATCGCGACGGCGGCGGAGGCGAAATGGATCGATCCCAATACCGGGGCTTTCATCCACGACGGAGGGGTTTTCGCGCATCTTCTGGCGGAATCGTTTTTATCCCTCTACGATCAGGATAAGAACCCGCATTGGCTTCAGATTGTGCAAAAGGGTCTCGCTTACCTGCACGCCAACTGCCGAGATGCAAACGGCAACTATCCGGACAGTTGGAGCGTTCCTGTGACGGAGCCGCTGAAAACGGTCAAGCTCATTGATATGGCCAGTGTCGCACGCGCCTACTGGCTAACGGCGGGATATCCATAATCCCTCTTCGGACCCGTTGACATCGATGGTTCGAATACAGGCTCGACACGCCTAATACTCCCAAAGGATCAACTGGCGCGGGTCGAGCCTAATTTTATCTTCATACCGCTTTCCGGTGATGATGTCCTGCAGCGATTTGTCGCCATTGGGAAGCGCCGTATAAACCGTTTGGGTTTCGCGCATGAGATTGACGAGATATGCGTATCGTTTACCGCCATCCAGGGTGGTGCGCCACTCCACGCCCCAGGCGGGTTCGCCTCGCTCATCCAAGACACGGATCTCGCGAACGACCCCGGCTTTGCGCATCATCCTCTCGAATAGGGGGTGATATTTTCGTGGCGTGGAGAGATCCATATATTCCGCGCCCTTAAGAGAGTACCTATTTCGTAATCCTCCGGTTGGCTCTCGCGATAACGTGTCACCGCCAATCACGCATACGGTCACGCCCTTGTCGATGCCTTCCTGAAGTCGCGTTCCAGTGGCGGTTTGCGTGTACTGCGCATTCGGAACGATGATCAGCCTGGTATCCGAAGCCGGTCCGCCATCGATTAACTGTTTTTCGGTGAGGAAGCCGATGTGGGCGCCAAGAAAATTCAACGCCTCGTAGGCGTCTCGGAGCGTGTCGAGATAAAACACGTCCTGTATCGCCGACGCCTCGGAATAAAGAAGTTTCACCTGGCGTGGCTGTTGGGCGAAAGAAGTCACAGGACGAACGAAGCGGCGTAGAGTCAGGTTGGTGCGCACATATCCATGCATCAACCACGGTTGCTGCAGTGCGGATCCTTTGAACCACTCCGCCCCCTGTTGCGCCACGGAGCCATCCGCATTGCGTCCCCAATACCACATGAGATGCGCGAACATTCCATGCAGATGCGTCAGCCATAGCGCCAACGCGATATGCGCCTTTGCATCCTCTTCGTCGCCTGCAGGCGTGTTGTCCTCCGTCACATGGAGTTCGGAGTTATAGAAGGGCTTATCCGGTTCGAGGGATTTCAGGAAATCCGCCGACATGCCCGCATCCATCCACCCGCAAATGTAGGGCCTGGAGCCGAATCGGCGATTGGGCTTCTCCACATGGGATAAATCCAACAGGTCCAGGTCGCCACCCAGAAGACTGCACGACTTTGAAAGATACTCCTGGTCGATGCCGTAAGTATGGTAGGAGAGGTCCATCCTCCACCCGCGTGGTTCCACGCTTCCGGTGAAGTAGGAGCCCATCATCACTTTCACGTGGGTCGCCAGATGCGTGTCTTTCGCGTGAAGATGATCCGATAGGTCTTTGAAATAGGCGCCGATGCGCTCATTATTAAAGGCGCACCAGTCATACAGTTTTCCGCGCATACCGGGTTGGTTGAAGTCAACGCTCTCGCGTTCCCACCACACTCCGGATTTTGGGACCAGCGCCGCAGGGTGATTTGTGATTTCCATCCAATCACCAATGGCGACACCCCATGCGTGGCTCAGGGTCTCAAGGTCGCCATACTTGGCTTTGAGCCAATCACGCCACATCCCTATGAGGATATTCGATGTCCCTTGGAATGCCGGTTCGTTGGCGAGATCCACGGCGAAGAAGGAACGGTTTTTGGCGTAAAGCGGCGTGAAATGATCGATGAATTCATGACGATACTGGATATCCACGGGGTCTTCCAGCACATAGTCGTCGCCATTGCCGTATCCTGGACTGCTCAGGGAGGGATACTTTTTCATCATCCATTCAGGAGGTGCATCGCCTAGAAGGCAATCCACCGGAATGGCATCTTTAGTCATTCTCCTCAGATACGCCCCGTCCCCCGCTAGCCAACTCGTGTCGTTGAAGGAGCCATCGGGCTTCATCTCTCCACGGAACATCCCATCGGAGAGTGTGAACCCAAGTCGTTTGAAAATTCGGGGGTCGCTGTCCGCCAAAGTTTGATCCCAGTTCAATCCGCATAGCAACACAGGCTGATCACCTTGCCAAAAGCGTCCTTTCCTCCAGGTCACTCCAAGCGTATTCCATTTAGGAATTTTGGGATAGACGGATTCATGATTCAACGTCCTGTTCACGGATTTAATCTCACCATCGAGCATTGAGAGAATGTAGCGCATGGAACGAAGGGCGGGTTCCGTCAAATCCTCATGCTTTGCGTCGCTTCTAGAGAAACGGCAAAACAGTTCGCCTAATGCCAGGGAACTGTCTGGCATGGCGATGTCCTCTCCCGCCTTCTCGCATGCGTGTAACCGATTCCGCAGAATGTCGCATCTGTTTTCCGCCTCCGCGACAAGGCTCAGCAACTGAGTACCGCTGTCCGATGATGGGACATGCAGCTTTGTGACCGTCGCAAGGGCGATGGATCGTATTCCCTGAATTATCAAATCCCTGCGTGTGAGGATTCCCATGACGATCTCCGTGTTATTTTCATTACGCATCCTTAAATCAATATCCCATCATGTCGACGCTACACATTGTGAATTCGCGACCGTTCAAAAGGGTGAATCCATGCGAGATGGTTTTGCCTGCATTATGGCATCTTTGCAATTATGGATTCCAGATGCATATCGGTTGGCACGCTGGAAGAGATGTCAGGGACATCCTGATAGGGTGTGCGATTATTTCGCGGCGATTTTCCATGGGAACTATCACGGATTGCGAAGATCCGTTTGATTCGCAAAAATCGATGAGATGCGAAAAAGCTAGTGCAAAGGGGCGTAACTCGTGGTAATCTGAAAATACGGTAGTTCAATCGTATTATCAACCAAAAGGCTCAACAGGATGAACTTTCAGGAGAACATGCTTAAAATCACGCGCAGAGACCTCATAAAATCCGGGGCGGGGCTCGCCGCGTTCGCAGTGGTTCCATCTCTTTCAAAAAGCAAGGGTGCAAAGCGCTATGTTGTGAACAATTCGCACCCGTTTGCTTCCGATAAGAACCCGGGCGACGATAAGCTACCATTCAAGACGATCTCCCATGCGGAACAGATCTCCAAACCGGGCGATACCGTGATAGTAAAAGCAGGCGTTTACAGGGAGTTCGTCAACTTAACCAACAGCGGCGCTCCTGGCGCCCCGATCACCTTCGTCGCCGATCCTCCGGGTTCCGTGCATCTATTGGGAACGGATATCCTTACCGGTTGGCGGCGGACTCCGGGTGATGCGCCGATCTATCAGGTTCCTTGGACATCCATTTTCATCATTGATTGGAATAACGGGAAGCCCATCCAGCACTATCCCAGCGATGCTCCACTTTGGGGCAGGGCGGAACAGGTGTTCGTTAATGATGCGCCTCTTCATCCCGCCCTCACTCTGCAGGATCTTCAATCCGCCTGGGAGCAACACGCCGCAGCATTGGCGAAGGGTGAAAAATCGCCCGTTTTGAATCGTCCCGTTCCCAATTTGGGCCCGCAGTTTGCAGGCATGTTCGCGGCGGATACAGCGAACAAGACACTTTATGTCTGGTTGACGGACGGATCCGACCCGAATCAAAGCAAAATGGAGGCTTCCACAAGGGCGCAAACCTTCGGCACCAACCCGTGGGCGAACCCCAAAGGGGTGGAGTACGTCCATGTTCGCGGCTTTCACTTCAAATACGGCGCGAGTTTCTGTCAACGCGGGGTGGTGTGGCTCTATGGCAAGAACAACCTTATCGAGGATTGCGTCATCGAGGATATGGCGGGTAGCGGTGTGAACGTGAACGGAACGATGCGCAGATGCGTCATCCTTCGTTGCGGACAGACTGGCGGCGGAGCCACGGGGGATCGTTGCCTCAACGAGGATTCGTTTTGGGAAGGCAACTGCTGGAAACCGATAGATCGCGGCTGGGACGCCGGCGGGTTTAAAACGGCGTTCTTCCAAGGGGGAACCTTTCGTGGGCTATGTTTTAAGCGGAACGGCGGTCCTGGATTGTGGTTCGATGTCAATGTGGAAAACGTGCTGATCGAGGATTGCATCTTTCAGGAGAACGAGGGAAGCGGGCTTTTCATAGAGATCAGCAAGGGTTTCACGGTTCGTAACTGCCTCTCCTTCGGCAATAGCACAGGAGTGGTGGGAAACGATCAGGGGTGGAGTTCCGGGGGCATTCAACTGGGAGAGAGCGAAGATTGCACGCTTATCAACAACACATGCGTCGAAAACAGCGATGGCATCACTTTCCGAGAGCAGGGGCCGCGAGGCACACCGTCGCATTCCGGAAGGAATCTGCAATACCATAACACGGGGCACATCGTGAAGAGAAACGTTTGCGCGTTCAATCACGGCTACCAGCTTGGGTTATGGTACGACAACGACTTTTTCGGGTGGCATCCCGCACAACAAAAGGAGTTTCATAACGATCTCCAAGCCTATGAAGCCTACCTGAAGACGATTCCCGATAAGATATACGATCCCGCCAAGCAAAATATCGTGATTGATGATAACCTCTACTATTCGTCTACTGAGAAGCCACTTTTTCTCTACGGCGTTCCGTGGCGCCCATTGCACAAGGAGTTCAACACACTGGAGGCGTTTTCGGAATACACGGGCTTTGACAAGGAGAGCGTCGTGGCGAATCCTCGGATTGTTGACAGACGGAAGGATGATTTTCGATTCAGGCAAGGGAGCGTCGCCTATCGTCGAAAGGCGGGATGGCTTCAAGCTCCCAATAATATCGCCGCGTGGATGAACGCGAAACTGTCTAAGTGGATGCGTTCATATTTGAAATAACCGAGTAAATACATACGGGATGGAAGATTTGTTCGAACATTCCATTGGAGTGAGAGCATGCGAATGAAAAGACTGCTGGCGCTATTGACGCTCATGGCGATATCTCTTAGGGTGATGGCGGCGGATAATCGCTTCAATCTGGCGACTCAACAGGATTTCGGAGCGAAAACGGGCTTTATTCTCGATTTCGAAAATACGACGAACTCCACTGGCGTTTGTCCGCTTTCCTCATTGCGGTTGATATGCGGCTTCGGCGACGGACAAAACAACTATTTCATGGCGCTCACGCCTAAATGGGAGTACGGCGTGAACTACATGGCTCTGATGAAGGTGGGGGCAAACGGGGAATCGATCCGATTGCAGGATGATCAGGGCAGGGTTGTGGCGGAAAACGAGCAAGCTGGAAGTTTGAAGCCCACCATTGGGCCGTTGCTTGTGTCGGATACGCCCAGTTGGGCGCAAGCTCCGGCGGAGTACCATTTCGTGCAGACCAGCCTGAAGGTCGTTTCATCCTCCGGGCGAAGCCTAATCTGTCATTTCACCGAATCGCGCTTGTCGCCCATATTATGGTTGTTCGCGCCGCCTCCTTCCCGGAGCTATCCGTGGGTCACCAATCCCGGCGACACCTTGACCATCGAGGCGGGGTTTAAAATCGTTCAAAATCCCGATCTGCGTTCATCCGCTCCTGTCATTGATAAATACGGTCAGGTCATTCAGGCGAATTGGAATGGAAAGATCAAATCGGACGCCCAGTTGAAACAGGCGGTGGCGCATGAACGGGCTATTCTCAAAAAATGGGGGGCTGACAAGGACGAGGATGCTTATGGCGGTTGGCTCAAGGCGGGCTGGAAGGAGAAACCCACCGGATTTTACCGGGTTGTCAAGCATAATGGCAAATGGTGGCTCATCACCCCTCTCGGGCATCCCTGTTTTTACACCGGCATCTGCAGCGCCCCTTCCACCACATGGGAGACGACCCCTATCACGGGGAGGGAGTATCTGTTCGCCGATCTGCCGCCCAAAACGGGACTGTTCGCCGCCGCATGGTCGAAAAACCAATGGGGGATCAATGACGGAACGGAATATTGCGCCTTTCAGACGGCGAACCTCATCCGGGAATATGGAAGCAAATGGAATGACGCCTCCATAAACCTGTTGGTGAAGCGTATTCAAGCTTGGCGGTTCTGCGGGTTGGGGAAATGGTGCGGTCCCACCCGTAATCTCCCTTATTCACCGGTTCTTTATCGGTGGGACGTTCCGAGTCTGGCGGGGCATCCTGATATCTTCGATCCGAGCGTGCAGGCGAAATTCCGTGCTTCCTTGGAGAGACAGATACTTCCGGAGAGGAACAACCCGTGCGTTGTGGGGTGGTCGTTGGGCAACGAGTACGACGAAATCATACAACCCTCGGAAATTCAATCCATACTTAAGATGCCCGCCACCGTACCCGCGAAAAAAGCCCTGGTGGATTACGACATCGATACTCTGCATCACGGGGATTTGAATCAGGCCGCGGAAGGGTTGGGGGTTCAGGGTGCCTCCACTCGAGAGGAACTGGAAACCGCCGAGTGCAATCCGAACGCCAAGGATTTGGAGGCGTTACGCGAGTTTTACGCCGACCGCTATTATGGCTTCATCTACAAAACGATTAAATCCATCGACCCCAATCATCTCTATCTCGGTTTCTGGATCGTGCCTGGGTGGTGGGTGAACGCCACGGATTGGTCTCTTATCGCAAAGCATTGCGATGTGATTGGTTACGATCGATACGCCTCGGTTTTCGCGGATTCCATGGTTCAAGGACTCTTCAAAAGCGCGGGCAAGCCTGTCTTGTGCGGTGAGTTTTCGTTTCCACCGACCTTCAACGGCACTAGAGGTTTCGGAGTTTATCCCACGAACGCGGTGGATGCCCGGGACAGCGGCGCGAAATACGTTCAATGGATTAAGGATGCCGCAAACAATCCTTATTGCGTCGGATGCTACTGGTTCGAGTATCGCGACGAGCCGGTCACCGGCAGAGGTCCTGGACACGGTCCGGATTTGATCTATGGGGAGCATTACGCATTTGGATTTGTGGATGTTACGGATCAGCCACGGTACTCCCTTATCGAACAGGCGCGTGCAATCAACGCGGAAGCGAGTGCGATCCGGAACCGATAATGTTAACTGCGGATCGGTCGGATCCGACCGATCCGACCGATCCGTCCGATCCGACCGATCCGACAGGTTTCACTTGCCGGGATTCAAAATCAACAGCGTAATGGATTGCTCGGGTAGGGTGAGAGAGACCGAATCCCCTTTTACATCAACATCCGCCAGTTTATCAATGCTGTTTGCGGCGGTGAGTTGATACTCCTGAGCGGATGACTTGGCGTGATAGCCCGCCAAGTTCAGCGTCACCGGCTGGGACACCCCGGGTTGCTTGTTCAGGATCATTATTTTCAACTGATGGGTTTTGCTATCCTCCGATGCGAACGCCGCGCATGTGTCGGGATCGGGTGTTTGGCAAGCCACGGAGATATCCCCGAAGACTCCGTCCTTGCCATTGTAATTGCGATACATTTTGATGGCGTTGAATGCGGGGGAATCGGTCTTCGGACATGTCCACCGTGCGGCAAGGTACAGGTTTTCTTTCCCGAATATCCCCAATACATCCGCTTCCGCTAAAGCCCCGCTGATATTGTTCTCCGCACCCCAGCTATACTCCGTTATGCCGATTTTCGTGCCTGGGTAGTATGTGTCAACCCATTTCCTTAAACGGGGGATCAAATCGACCGTGTTGTTTATCCAGGATTCATCCTTGTATTTCGGATCCCAAAGCGAACGGGTGCTACGGTTCCGCAGTAGAACGGTTGCAGGATCGGCGTTTTCCGAGGATACGCCGTTCTCCTGTGGGTAGTAGTGCACGGTGAGCACGTCTAGCAATCTTTGCCCTGTTCGTTTTTGAGTTGCGGCGAATTGCTGGAGTAACCAAGGTATCATTTCCATGCCACCATGCGCCGCCTGATCCGGATAAGGCTTTTGGTAGTGATGCGCTCCCGCCCACTCGTTATCGTAACCGGAGTTGAAATATGCCGACCATCCCCAAAACTCCGGACCGCAGACCATCGCGGAGGGGTCCACGGATTTAATCATCTCAGCCGTCTTCAACTCCCTGGAAAACAGATCATCCATCTTGATCCCCACCGGAAAAACATCCCGATGGGTGGATTGCCATATCCCAGGCTCGTTGTCCAGCAGATAGTAGGATATTCCCCCTTCGTTCGCCGCTCCGAATTTGGATACTAGGTGTTGCACCCATCCTTTTTCGAAATCAACCGTTACGGGTATGGATGCATCATTGGGATCATTGCCCGTGATGGGTTGTCCGTCGGGCTTAACTCCGTTTCCCATATCGGGGTTGTAAGGCGATGTTTTTTGTTGCGGACCGTATTTTTTCACCGAGAAGGACCAGAGAGGCGAACGGTTTGGACCCAGCTTCGCAGCCCATCCGATCATGGGGATGGTTACCATGCTTTTCACGCCGTTCGTTGTCTTGGCGGTCATGTTTCCCCGCACCCAAGAGTCCACACTGCCGCTTGGAGTGTTCGAATTTCCGTCGGGATGGCTCATGAAATACCAGTCGTTTCCCGAATTCGTGGCGTCTATCTTCCAATTGTAGCAGGATGTGGCGTTACCCCCGTTTCGGTTCAATGTGATATTCAAGAGCGTTGCCTGTTCGGAATTTGCGAAGTTCACTCCGTATATCAATGGGGAGATAGGGTGTCTATCCTTCCGAACATCCACCTTGATATCCACCGTTGACGCCACGGCGTTTATGCCCAAGAACAGCGTCAACGAGAGAATGAGGAGATACCGATAGCGCCAACGGGAAGTCGGAGACATCCTCATCGATCTTACGGCGTCTTGTAATCGTAATTCTAATTCCATTCCACAGCTCCGTGATTTAATTTAAGCTTCGAGTATTTAAGCGATCAGCGGGGTTTCCCTCGGTGCGCTCACCGATTTTCGAACAATGATTTCATGGGGAAGTCGTTCGAGTATCAGATGTCCATCCATCTCGTCTCCGTTATTGGACGCCAAGGGATGATTATCCGTCTGCGAGGGCTCCATCTCCACATGGCTAAGCAAAATTTCAACTGCGCGTTTCGCCATCAACCTGAAAGGCTGCCTCACGGTTGTGAGGGAGGGATTGATGATTTGGGCGAGATGGGTGTCGTCGAATCCGGTTACCGATATATCCTCCGGCACGCGTATGCCGTGATCACCTAAAACCTCAATACACCCGTAAGCGATGGCGTCACTATCGCATAAAATCGCCGTGGGAAGGGGTCTGTTTTTCAATCTTTGCAACAGACAGTGCGTGCAATCTCTTCCGCGTTCGATGGAGTAGTCCCCCAACACCGTCAAATCCTCATCCCATTTCACTTCATTCTCCTGTAAAGCCCTAAGATAGCCGGATTGTCGTTCTCGCGAACACGTCATATTCATGCTGCCCGTGAGATGAGCGATGCATCTGTGCCCGTAATTCAGCAAGAGTTTGGTCATGTCATAAGATCCGTTTTCGTTATCCACATCCAAACTCGGAACGTTAGGCAATCCGGAGTTGTTGTGGATGAATACAAAAGGAGTGTGGTGAGGGATTTGACGAACGAAGGATTGGCGCATGTGCGGTCCTATGAGAATCATACCGTCGATTCGTCCATCGCACGCTTGGAGTATCTTGGGTTCATCAAGCGCCCAGTCCGAAATGGAGAAGATTGTGGTGTTCTGTTGGTATTGCGCCGCAGTCTCCAGGATTCCGTTCAAGATCTCCATCAAATAGTGGTTGAAATCCCCCGCATGGATGATAAACGACACGCCTATGGTGTTCATTCTTCTGCGGGAGAGCCCTCTCGCCACAGCGTTGGGTCGGTATTGCATTCTTTTAGCAGCTTCGAGAATACGATCTCTGGTGGCATCGGAGACGCGAGTGGAGGATGTGGCATTGTTCAGAACTACTGATGCGACCATCGCGGAGACTCCCGCCTCCTTGGCTACGTCCGATAAGGTTGTTGCGCTTCTTCTTCTCATGTTTCCTATCATTTCAAGATAGATTTAAAGTCACTGATTTAAGCATTCAATCGGTGTTCGCAACACGATTCACCGCTTCAAGGCATAAATATTATAGCGCGAGGGGAAAATGGCATCCGGTTATTTACTATGCTTGAATGGCGTAAAGGGATGAAAGGGGATAGCGATAATCCAGAGCGATATCGCACGCTATCCCCAAACTCATTGTGCCAAACAGTCATAACGTCACTTGAATGACCGCACGAATGGCAGTTTCGCAGGCGGGCGCTATATGAACTCCCTGCCAACGATGAGGCGAATCTCACCGTGTCCCTCAAGTGCTTTGATGACCGATCTTTTCCGTTATCCCTTGTTGTCTCAGGGACGAACGGCCCCTTGCTGAGGCGGTTTGGCGCTTTGCGCTTTTTGGATCTCCTTCAACGCTTCAGGTGGGATATTTTTTGGTCCCTGAAAGCTAGCCTTGTCCTGGGGGGTTACAGGGCCTCCTCCACTGCCGGAGCACCCCGCCAACCCGCCACCCAATACCAAAATTGCCGTTAATACCATTAGAGTTGATTTAAATACATCATTCTTCATTGGATCTTTCCCCTTGATATTATTGTCTCGTGCCATCCCACATGTTATTCTGTGGCTGGTTTATAGGGTCCGGATTGGTGGCGGATGGTTTCATCGCCTTGGCGTGGCCGTCTATGAACAGAAAGTTCGCCATTCCGTTATGCGTGGCGGAAACGCTGCCGTCAGGACCGTTTGGCCAAGCTGCAGCAGCGAATTTGGCATCCGGAGTTTGCATCGGCCCCCACCATTGAAGCGTGCTGGAAAAAACACCCAACGGCCCGTAATTCGATGTATTGCCCCATGTCCAACCGAAATTCGCCTGATCATAGGTCAAGCATTGGTCATTGTGCTTTTCGGACATCAAAATGGTGTCGCTGGGCTGCACCATCGCCGCCATAGTTTGAAAACTGTGATAGAGCCATCCGCTTTGACTTCCGCCTATTCCCATCGGTCCGAGAAGCGGGAATCCGCTGTTCCAGTTGGGAGAGCAACACCAGTTCGGGCTATAATAACCGTTCACGGCATAGGAGATTCCCCACCCCTCCCACGCATTCCCGCCTGTCATCGGTCCGCTATTGGCATCATCGGGACACTCATAAACACTCAACGATTTGACATAGGGCATGATTTTCTGACACCAAAGATCATTGCCGGTCCAACTTGTTGAACTGAATCCCTCGGGGAACGATTCGTCGTAATCCTGAGTGTATTGCATGATTGCAAGCCCTAATTGATTGAGATTAGACAGGCAGGAGATTTGCCTCGCCTTTTCCCTCGCTTGTGCGAAAACTGGAAACAGAATGGCAGCTAAAATTGCGATAATTGCAATCACAACTAGCAATTCTATCAATGTAAAACCGATCACAACCTTGCGTTTCATTTTAAGCGTTCCTTTCTTTGTAGTCATAGCAACAGGTCTTTTAAGTACTTGAAAAGATGAAATTCAATTTGATTTCTAATCGACGCCTCCTCTCCTTGGGGCATGAATTTCAGCCCTAAATCACAAGAAATAAATCTTTGCTTCCCTCTACGGGTATCAGTGTCAAACCATTCGGAGCTTGCATGACGGTCCCTCCATGCAATTCGGAACAGGAATGGATACCTACCATGAGGACTCTCCATGACTTTCCGTTTTCGCCAATGTTCATATGGATTCTTCCCCCGTGCATTTTGGCGGAGAAGTTCACAGGTGAATCGGCCGGCACGAGGCATTTCGCTTCTTCGCCATCCTCCAACCGATACACTCTGAACTCCACATCATACATGTAATCGTAATCCGGTCTGTTTTCATTGTTGCCTATTGGCAGGATCGTGTTTGGTCTCACCCAAAGAGGCAGGCTTTTGAATCCATGTCTCTCTCGTATCCATCGTCCCCCTTCTCGTTCCTCGCCGGTTAGGAAATTGCTCCAAACCCCTTCTGGAAGGTAATAGTCGACTTCTCCTTCCTTGGAGAAGACCGGCGCCACAAGGAGGGACTCTCCAAGCATATATTGGCGGTCCAAATAGTCGCAGGCGCGGTCATCGGGAAACTCCATGTACATGGGGCGCATTACCGGAACGCCCGTTTCGCTCGCTTGAATCGCCTTCGCATACAGGTAGGGCATGAGCCTGCATTTCAGTTTGATGAAGAATCTCAGGACATCCACGGATTCCTCGTCGAACAACCACGGAACTCGATAGGATGAACTGCCATGCAACCGACTATGGGAGGAGAGCAATCCGAATGATATCCATCTTTTGTAAATGTCCGCCTGCGGTGTTCCTTCGAACCCGCCGATATCGTGGCTCCAGAATCCGAAACCGCACGCACCAAGGGATAAGCCGCCTCTTAGGCTCGCCGCCATGGACTCATAAGTGGAGAAACAATCCCCTCCCCAATGCACGGGAAAGCGCTGTCCCCCCGCAGTCGCGGAACGGGCGAACAGCACCGCCTCGTTTTTCCCTCGTTTTCGTTCCAAAAGATCGAAGACGGTTTTGTTATAGAGATAGCTGTAAAAGTTGTGCATTCGTGATGGGGCGGAGCCATCATGGTATATGACATCCGTGGGAATGCGCTCGCCAAAGTCCGTTTTGAACGCATCCACGCCCATATCCAGGAGCGACTCCAGCTTTGCGGCGTACCATTCGCATGCTCTGGGATTTGTGAAATCCACGATTCCCATCCCTGGTTGCCATTGGTCGGTCCGCCACACTGTTCCGTCCGGTTTTCTTAACAGATAGCCATTCCTGCATCCCTCCTCGAAAAGAGAGGATTGCCCTGCGATATAGGGATTAATCCAAACGCAGATGTGCAGCCCTTTTTCCTTAAGCCTACAAAGCATCCCCGGAGGATCCGGGAAAACGCGGTTGTCCCACTGAAAATCGCACCAATGGAACTCCCGCATCCAGAAACAGTCGAAGTGAAACACATGCAACGGTAAATCCCGTTTGGCCATCTCATCTATTACATCAGTCACCGTTTTCTCATCGTAGTTGGTGGTGAATGAGGTCGTAAGCCACAAGCCAAAAGACCATGCAGGGGGCAATGCGGGTTTTCCGGTGAGTTGCGTGTATTTTCGGAGGATATCCTTCGGAGAGCGTCCATATATCACGAAATACTCCATCTCTTCGCCGGGCACGCTGAATTGCACTTTCGAAACCTTCTCAGTTGCAACCTCGAAGGATACCTTTCCGGGATGATTTACGAATACTCCGTATCCGCGATTGGTCATGTAGAACGGGATGTTTTTATACGCCTGTTCGCTTCCCGCGCCTCCATCCCTGTTCCAAATATCCACGGATTGTCCGTTTTTGACGAATGCGGTGAACCTTTCCCCCAATCCGTAAACGCACTCCCCGAAGCCCAAATTGAGCCTCTCTAACATGTAGGTTCCATCACCATCCACCGTTGCGTATCCGGCTTCATCCGGACCGCTGAAGGTGAGGAGCCGTTCCTCTCCCTCAAACTCGAGTTTCCATGGTTCCTTTTTGTGCAATCTCGCCGTCAATGCGCCGCTTTTGTATGTAAGCCATTCGGTGGTTTCCTCGATGACTCCAAAAAATTCCGGGTCGTCAAATATGTCGAAGGAGGGATATTGCGCGGAGATATCCTCGAAATGTGAGAGACGGATGGATATGATATCCGGCAGGGGAGCGTTAAACCGTATCCGCAACAGAGGTCCGTTCAATGTGTCCCCGCGATGACGAATGGGGCTGACAGGGGCGAGCACGGTCAATTCGCCGTCTCTCTCGAATGTCTCATAGGCTTGCTTCGGAGAGAAGACGCGGGTTCCCGGTTGCATCATCCAATTACCATCTGTGAATTTCATGGCTTTGAAACGCTCACCCTTTGGTTTGACATGGTGATATCACTTTAGAATTTACCGGTAAATCAAAAACCACTTAACAACCCATATCAATATTATATGCGATGTAAAATCAAAATGCAAGCATTTACCGGTAAATCTGATAAAATCTTTTGTTTTTTTTATTTGGTCATAGCTATTGATCTGATTTAATGGAGGCGTCGAAGGTATTTTCCTCTCAAGAACTGAGCCGAATTTCTCCGTTGTGCCGATCCTGGACGAAATTTTCATGCTGACCTCTACAACACCTAAGGGCTGCACATGTTAGCAACATATCTTGCGGAGTTGATAAAAGATGCGGTAGTCTTCAAGATATCTTGATCCAGTCAGGAGACGCTAATGAAATCTTCATTATTATTGCCGTCCGTCGCTTTGCTTGCGTTGTTAATGACGCCAGTGCGCTCATTCGCAGTCGAATGGCGTCATCCGGTGCCCGAACCTTCCGTTCCCGGTTCCGTTTTTTCTCCTCGACTACCCAAGGTCGCGCCGATAACGCCTGGTAACCCGGAAATCTACAGTTACACGCGTGACACCGGTCCGGACGAATCGTTTTTCATTGCTGGGGGCGACTTATCCTCGAACATTACCATGTGGGGAGTGGATTCCGACATCCCTGCAGGTTCAGCGTTTCAGCCTCGGATACAACAGGCGGATGGAGATGGCGTCATCGCCACGATACCGGATTCCCGACCGAACGGACTTTTTTTTGCATGGGTGAACGGCAAAGAGGGGGCAAGCAATATAATACGTTTGAACGCTCCCGAACCGTGGTGGTGCGGACCCGACATCGCCCATCCCGGAGAGACCGTTCGGGTGTTCGGAAGATGTTTGACAAAATTACCCGACAGCGTTCCGGCGTATGTCTATCTCTGCAAGCCGGGGATGAGAGGCCAATGGATGCAGGTTTTTGACCCGTCACAGTATGCGGTGAAGTTTCAAATTCCCACGGCATTTAAGCCCGGGGATTATCAGGTTTGGGTCTATGCAGGAATGGGAGGGGAGTCGGGGTGGGGTGGCCCGGTGGCTCTTAGAATAACCTCCAAACCTGAGGTGAGAAAAGCGATTCATTTTCAGCCGGTTGAGGGGGGATTGAGGCTGCAACAACTGTTGGATTCCGCTCGCCCCAACAATGTGGTCAAAGTTTTCCCGGGAACCGTCACCCTGTTTCGCACTCTCCGAATCCCCGCCGGAGTGGTGTTGGCGGGGTCGGGAATGGGGCGGACGATTTTACGTTTATCCTTATCCGGCAAAGGAAGACTTGTTCGCCACACCTCCGGATGGGATATGGCGGTTGCCGAGTTGCAGGATATCGGTGACCGTTTGATCTATCGCATTCACGTCTCTCGTGCGGGAAAGTGGAGTTTGTGGATGCGCTATGCCGCCGATGATTCCGGTTACGGCTATGGCATGAGCGGCAGAACGGAAATGGTCGTCAACGGTGAAGAAAGTGTCTCCTTAACGCCGGTGCCGAATACATCCGGATGGGGGGATTTCGAATGGACTAAATGCGCCGTTCTCACTTTGAAGAAAGGGGAGAGCACCCTGGAGTGGAGAAACGTGAAAGGGGGAGGATTGAACCTCGATGCGTTCGTCCTAGCGCAAAGCCAGAACTGGAAACCAGGGGATTTAAACTCAATCAAGAGCGGACCCGGCTTAATCGTTTTTCAGGCTGAGGCGGTTGACAAGGCGATCACCAAGCAAGCCGAATTTCCAAGTGAGGGGTCCCCGGTGGTTTGGTTATCCGGAGATAACTCGGGGCTGGAGAATTTAAGCGTTTTCGGAAACGCCAGAGTCACGACCGGCGTGGAGGTGAAGTCCCCAGTTCCGTTGAGATGGATCCACGGTGGAGTAATCCGAGGAGTGGAAGTGGCGGATGTGGATGGCAAATGGGACGAGAACATCGGTTTGCATTTGCGACGAGTGGACCACTTTCTTGTGACGAAGTGTCGTTTCACCGGTCGTGCACCGATATTCTTCAGCGGAGCGCGGCAATGTGAGGTTAGCGATAACCTTTGCTATCCTGCAACGCGGTTCGGAGGGAACGCCGAGGCGGCATTGCTAAGCCGCACGGAGCCATTGGAGCAATGCCGTATCGAAAACAATGTCATCGTGGGGCAACGGTTCGCCGGAGGTCCAACGGCGCGCAGGCTGATATGGTTTTCCACCGGACATGGTTCGGTGGATGAAAATTGGATATACGGCAATCGCGGCGAACATTGTCGGTTTGGAGGAGTCGCAGGAACGGATCAGAATGTCGGGGAGACCATTTTGTTTGAATCCAATATGCGCCTGGCGTATTATGGTTCGCCGATGTCGGTATATCCCGATGGCATAACCCTTCCGCCATCCGCTTATAACCCCCCGCTGAAGGATGACGGTACGGTGGAACCCACTTTGGGGGAGTATTACATTTGCGTCGTCCATGGAGTTGGAATAGGGCAGGCTCGAAGGGTTGTTGGCAGGAACGGAGCGAAGCTTCTTCTTGATCGTCCCTGGCGCGTTCCTCCAACTCCCACATCCGTTGTGGTTATGGAGCCGATGTTTGCGCGAAATCTTGTGGTCGGGAATGAGACCGTGGACGGCATGTGCGGCATCCAGTTATGGATCGGAGGTGTGGAGAATGTCTACGCGGATAATATCATCAAAAGAGAGCGCAGAGAGGGTGTGTACCTATTCGCCGCAGCTAGCACGCTTGACGAGAGCATGCCCAATCAATGGAACGCAGGTATCGGTCCTTTGCTCTACAACACTGTGGAGGGAAACACGGCGGATCGCACCGCGCAGGCGTTCTCGCTGATGGCGGATAGCAAATTGCCTGCCGCAAACGGTTCGAAACTTGTCCTCGCAATAGGCAACGTGTTTCGCTACAACACAGGGACGAATAGCAGAATATCCGGTCTATCGATCTCCGCCGGATCCTCTTCTCAGGATGGGAAACCGTACAAGGCGGTCATTGGTACGATCGCTGAATTCAATGTGATGCGCGATCAACCGACAGCGTACAGCGCCGGAGATTGGGTATGGGACACCCTCTTTCGCCGCGATCATGCTTACTTCTGGGACGTTCCAGCAGGGGAGAAGCCTGTTGGATTCGACACAAATGGTTCCGCAAACACGGTGTTGAAGGAGAACAACATCGAGGACCTTGTCGGCGACGAAATCCCCAACTCTCAACCTTAAACCGGATCGGTCGGATCGGTCCGATCCGACCGATCCGACCGATCCGACCGATCCGACTGACCGCCCCGCACCTTTAAACAATATTTAACCCCACCTTAACATTCCCTTAAAACTCGCCTGCCACACTATAATCGTTGGCAATCCTGCCATCACGTTATTCTTCAAAAGGAGGAGAGAGATGAGGCGAATTTCCCAGGCGCTAGTGATGATGGCGTTGCTGCTGTCAGTCATCGCTTCACCGGGTCGGTCTCAAGTGGCAAGCGACGTTCCGCCGGGAAACTGGGCGTATCAGGCTGTGCAGGATTTGGCGTCGAAGGGATTGATTAAGGGGTATCCGCCAAATGGGAATTTCTTTGGAAAACGAACCGTTACGCGCTACGAGATGGCGACGATAATCCAACGAGTACTTGAGCGCGTGGACGACCTATTGGCACAAAAAGCGAACAAGTCAGAAATAAATAAAACCCCGCAGACAGAGGTCACCCCAGAGGATGTGAGGGAAATCAAAAGGTTAGTCGATGATTACAGAGTTGAATTGACAGTCATCCAGACGGATATGACCAAGGCCCAGAATGACATCTCCGCCCTACAGGCGGAAGTTGACGGATTAAAGCAGGATGTAGCTAACAACACTCAGGCGATAGATCAGAACACCAAGGACATCAAAAGCCTGAAGCAGGGAGTGCAAAGAGAAGCAGATGTCGTAAATGAGCAATCGAAGCGGATAACAAAAGTCGAAAACACCAAGGTTACCGCCGGTTATGGCAAAATCCAAATCGATGGCGACGCTCAGATTTGGTTCCAAGGCTCGACGAATAACGATAACGCCAGCCCCACCGGCGGTTTTCAAGCGAACGGATTTCGATTGCGCCGAATGGAACTGAAGTTTTCCGGACAGATCAATAGCCGAGCGTATTGGGATGCGATGTTCGATCTCTCCAAAAGTTTAAGCGGTTCCCTGCAGAAAAATGCAAACGGCGCCCCCACCGGCGTTCAGTTGGACGCCACCAAAAACATTCTTCAGGATATGTATGTAGGCTGGAAATTAACTCCGGCTCTGGCTTTCGAGGTGGGACAACAGCATCTGCCTCTCGGTTTGGAAGGATTGAAACCCTCGACGCAGCTATTGACCGTCGAGCGCTCCATCATGAACCTGCTCCCGGTTAATAATGGACGATATTCCGACATCAGAGATATCGGCGCCATGCTCCGTTACAATAATCCCAATGTCGAGGGAGAGCTGGCTGTTTTTAACGATGGGGGAAATCTGCAGAACCAAGTGGATAACAATAACAGCAAGGAGTTAATTTGGCACGGGGTTTACAAAGGGTTGCGATATGTCTCGTTCGGCGCCTCCCAGGTTATAAGTGGCGGCGTATTAGTGCCTAACGCTCCCCAAACCACTTTACGCGATAGACTAGGCTTCCAGCTATCCGCGCAGTACGGACGCAACCTGCTTGAAGCGGAATACGAACAGGGCAGAGACGGAGGAACCTTCAACAACCTGTTCTCCCCGGATATCAAATCTCAAGGTGGGTACGTCACCTACGCCTATAATCTCAGCCCGACCTGGCAGTTGGTTGGAAGAGGGGAGTATTGGAATCCCAACAGGGACGCCCACGGGGCGGATTACGTATCGGAATACGATATGACTCTCGGGGTCAACTACTACATAGCCGGATATAACTCGAAAATACAGGCGAACTGGGTGCGTAAGAATATCAACGACCCGAATGGGCTGCAAACCAGCGTACTTGGTGCGGACAGAAATCTGTTCCTGATTAATTTCCAGCAAGCGTTTTAGAAAGAACAGGTAATTGCACAATTCGCTTTTCAGGTATATCGACGAACGTGAAATGCGCGATGTTAGCCTCATATTCTGAATTTTGCAATTACCTCGGAATACAAATTCGAGGGCGGGATTACCTTCCCTCCAAGGAGATAAGGATAATGACACTTCGTAAACTATTAATGAAAGGATCGATCATTGTTTCAGCCATCGCCCTCTTGGTGGGTATGAAAAACGCGAACGCTCAGGCGTTGAACGTGGCTGGATCAACCTTTGTGTATCCCATTATGAACAAATGGATACAGAGATATCATGAACTGCATCCCGGGGTATCCATTAATTATCAGGCAATCGGATCGGGAGCGGGGATTGCTCAGTATAAATCCGGAACGGTGGATTTTGGCGCGAGCGATGTTCCGCTTACCAACAAGGAGTTGGCAACCATGCCTCGCCCCACGCTCAATATTCTGGATGTATCGGGCGCCATCGTGCTTTGCTACAACGTGCGGGGAATAGGACCCGGACTTCATCTTTCGGGACCGGTGATCGCGAATATCTATTTGGGCAAGATAACCAAATGGAATGATCCCAGAATCAAAAAATTGAACCCGTACCTCAATCTGCCTGATGAGCCAATCCGTGTGATGCACCGTTCCGACGCTTCCGGAACGTCTTATATTTTCACCAGTTATCTTGCATCCGTAAGCAAGGCTTGGAAAGACGGCCCCGGAGTGGGAAAAAGCCCGAACTGGCCGGTGGGTATCGGTGCGCAGGGAAACCCTGGGGTTGCCGGGTTGATTCATCATGCCCAGGGTTCATTCGGTTACATCGAATTGGCTTACGCTCTGCAAAATCATATGCCCGCCGCTGTCGTGGAGAATCGAAGCGGTAACTTCATCGCAGCAAGCATTCAAACCACCGCGTTCGCTGTGAATAGCGCGGTGAAAAAGATGGAGAAGGATATTCGTGTGAGCATCGTGAATGGACCCGGTCTAAACACCTATCCCATTTGCGGGTTCAGCTATCTCATCGTTCCGAAATTCCCGACCAACGTCTCGCATGGAAGGGCTATGTTGGATTTTCTGAAATGGACAATGTCCGATGAGGCGCAGCGGATGGCGGCGGATCTGCTATACGCTCCTCTGCCTGATTCAATCCGGAAAATTAATTTGAGAGCCATTGACAGCATTAAGGTGCGATAGCATGCATATGCAAGCCGGGGGGGGGAATCTCTCCTCCGGCTCAGCATGGTATTGGGGTATTATTATAATGGAGAATAATGGCGTTTTTTTATATAAGGGCGGTAAATATCGCTTGATTATGGAATTGCCCGCTTCCGGTTCATGGCAAATGGAGGACGCGGAACCATATCGTATTCATCGTGATATTTACAATGAATTCATAAGGTGCCTATGTTGAAGATTGCTTCCGTTATCTCCAATAAGGATATAAGTCTCAGTGATTGAACAAAACAGTAAACAGAACCCAGTTACGCAAAATCTTCCAAAGCCGCTCAAAACCGCTGGATTCGCTGAATTCGGAGATTCTCTGTTTCGTGTGATCTCCACCCTCTTTGCAATGTCCTCTCTGTTTCTAATTGGATGGATAGGCGTCATCCTCTATCAGCAATCGGCTCTCACCCGTCATCTTTTTGGTTGGAGCATTCTGACAGGGCGGACTTGGGACACCCTTCATCATGTCATTGGTGCACTGCCTTTTATTTACGGCACGTTTGTCAGCTCCACCATCGCTCTTATACTGGCGGTGCCGATAGGCATATGCGCGGCGATATTTCTATCCGAGTTGGCGCCTTCCTGGCTTGCAAGCCCTTTGTCGTTTCTAATTGAGTTGCTTGCGGCTATACCCAGTGTCATTTACGGGCTATGGGGCGTTCTATTCCTTTGTCCGTGGTTAAACAACAACGTTTATCAATGGTTGAATAATAACTTCGGAAATATCCCTCTCTTCTCCAATTATGGCGGCTATCCCTCCACTATGCTCGCTGCGGGAATCATCCTCGCCATCATGATTTTGCCCTTTATCACCTCCGTATCCCGCGAAGTAATTCGCAGCGTCCCCCAGGCGCAGCGCGAAGCGGCGTTGGGGCTTGGAGCCACTCGCTGGGAGATGATCCGCAATGTCGTTCTGAAAGCCGCAAAATCTGGGATCACCGGTGCGGTGATCCTTGCATTGGGAAGGGCCATTGGGGAAACCATGGCGGTGGTGATGGTGATTGGAAACAACACCATGATGTCCGCCTCACTGTTGCAGCCCGGATATACGATGCCGGCTTTGCTCGCCAACGAGTTCAATGAGGCGTGGACGAGTAAACTGCACACCTCCGCCCTCCTTGAGATCGCATTCATTCTGTTTGTCATCACCTTCATCATAAACGCTTTGGCGAGAATTCTCATTCTCCTTACTTCACGAAACTCGAATTACGCATCCGCGGAGCCCGGGAAAGCTGCGGCGATGGATACTCTGCGCGACATCCTTGCCAAATTCGGGAGATGGCTCATGATCGTTGTCATCATCGGATTTGTCGCTTGGCAAATCGTTGGGGATTTGCGATCGGAATCGTTCAGGGGGTTGCTTCATCCAACCGAAATCATCGTTTACCTATACCTCGCCACCCGCTTTGTCACGCGTATTACAAGGGGCACTGTTAATTGGAAGAGATGGCGTAAGATTAACAACGGTTTCGTGCAGATATTGCTGGGATTGTGCACCTTTTTGGCTTGTTTTATTCTCGCAATTTTACTTTATGTCGTGGCGGTTCAGGGCATTCAATACCTTCATCCCTCCATCTTCACCCATGACGAATTGGACGGAGGAATGAGCAATGGGATTATCGGTACCTTGGTTTTAGTGGGTATCGCTTCCGCAATCGGAATCCCGCTTGGATTAATCGGCGGGATATATCTTTCCGAATACGGCGCGGGGCGATTTGGCAACGTGTTACGTTTTTCGGCGGATGTGTTGAATGGCATCCCTTCGGTGGTGATAGGAATGTTCGTGTATGCGGCGGTGGTCCTAAAAACCAATCATTTCTCCGCAATGGCTGGAGGATTGGCGCTTGGGATCATGATGATCCCGACAATTGTGCGCACGACCGAGGAGATATTGCGATTAACTCCGTATTCACTAAGAGAGGGGTCTTTGGGGTTAGGCGCGACCAAGTTTCGCACGATAAGAAGCATTATCGTTCCCGCCGCCAAAGGCGGCATTGTAACCGGCGTCATGCTCGCTCTCGCCAGAGTGATCGGGGAGACGGCGCCCTTGCTGTTCACGGCGTTTGGAAACGAGATGGTCACCTACAAGCTGAATTCGCAGATATCCTCGCTGACCATGCTCATTTATCGATTCGCCATGGATTCCGACGTCACGAAGAATGGAATGGCTTGGACGGGATCGCTCATATTAATTACCATCGTGCTTGTTATAAGTTTGCTGTCGCGATTATTTTCACGTTCGCGTTATTCGATGCACTGAAGGGTGAGAAAAAGGAGAATGCAATGATTTCGAGAAAATGGTTTGGTCTGATAGCGGTATTGGGAGTGTTCGCTTTGGCTGGATGCAGTTCCGGAAACGGCGGACAGGGGAACGGCCCCGCGCCCACCACCGACACGGTCAAAATGATTCAGGAGAAGATTAACGCCGATCCCAAGCTCCAAGGAGCGAAAATCAAGGTGTCCGTAACAAATGGCATGCTCAATTTCGATGGAACCGTGAAGAGTGTCGATCAGAAGCAGCAAGCGGAAAACGATGCGATGAACATCCAATCACAACAAAAAATGGCAATGGGCGTGAATGATAATTTATTGGTCGAAGGAAAGTAGAAACACATCGAGGGTAAAAGTTTGGACGCTATGATAGATACACCTCCCGCCAAGACGGCATGCGAGAAAAGCATGAGTGAACAGGGACAGACAATACGGCTTGCGACTCGAAATCTCAATTTTTTCTACGGTCGCACGCAAGCGTTGTTCAACATTAATATAAACATCCCGGAAAAAAGCGTCACGGCGCTCATAGGCCCTTCGGGGTGCGGGAAATCGACGTTCCTCCGGTGTTTCAATCGGATGAATGACGAAATCCCGGGAACCCGCATTCAAGGCACGGTGCTGTTTGACAATCAGGATTTATACGTTCGTGGAATTAGCCTGGTTGACCTGCGCAAACGCATCGGGATGGTGTTTCAACGCGCCAATCCTTTCGCGATGTCTATTTTCGATAACGTGGCTTACGGACCACGCATCCACGGGGAGAACAACCGGCATAAGATTCAGGAGATCGTCGAGCGAAGTCTAGTTCGATCGGCGCTTTGGGATGAGGTGAAGGATAATCTAAAAAAATCCGCGTTGGATTTGTCAGGCGGGCAACAACAGAGGCTGTGTATTGCAAGAGTGCTTGCGGTGGAACCCGAAGTGATCTTGATGGACGAGCCATGCTCTGCGTTGGATCCAAACTCCACTTTTTGCATCGAGGAGTTGATGCAGGATCTTAAAAAAACCTATTCCATTGCTGCGACGGAGAACCGT
>JAJZOL010000116.1 GCA_021811565.1 bacterium
TGAGACCGGTGGCTTAACTTTATTCTGTTTAATAGATTTGAATCACTTCCTGAAAATAAAAGACAGAATGGAAAGGATATACGAGTAATTAATTCATCAGGTGTTACTATGACATCAAGGCAGTTTCTCGCTCCTCCTAACCTATCTCCCCAAGTATCGAGCGAGTGCCCTGAAGCACTCTTGTCACGAAATACGATTTGCGATGGAGTTGTAAGTAACGATAGCTTTTCCAATTCCATTTTCGCTCGCTTATGAGAATAAATAATTCCATAAACAAATAAAATGGAAAATAAAAAGAAATAATTTTGATTCGTAAAATATTTCACCCATATATTGACCATACCACGAACAATTGGGTTGTAATGCGAGGTTTGTCTCGCAATCTCACGAGATTCATGCATATGCGAGTTTGATGAGGGTCCAAATATTTGAAAATGCACCATAAAAAGAATGAAAACGACCCATACCAATATGGCCGGTACGCTTCTTTTAATCTTGTTCATCCCACACCTTTCCGTGGATGATCAACTAATAATGCCGCCTCTTTGAAAAGTCAACAGCCTATCGCAACCTGCTGAACGAGGATCATGTGCGCGAAGGCGTATGCCCGAGGCATTTCAGGAACCCATCTGGCTCATTCAAATACAAGATCATCTGTCTGGAATCGCCATCCTCATCCTTATAAGTGATTCGATATCCCTTCCTGAAATGCCCTTGATGCTCCGCAACTTCCGATATATCCGATCGTTTAATACGATGAAAAAGATCGCATTCTCTCCCGGAATCCATGTATTTCCATGGGGATGGCACCATAGTTATAAGATCATCCTGAGTCACAATCACATCCAGAGTCCATGACCAACCCCAAACCCTTGTCCAAAAATTCTTTAATGAATACCCTTTTGCTCGCTTATCCCTAAATTCGATATCCTTTGGAATCGACATTAAAGATTTTTCTCGTAAATCCCCTATGGCTAAAAAACAATTGAATATATTTGAACTCAAAAAAAGAAAAATCACAAAATATATAAAATATATTGGGTTAAAATATGCTTTCCAAAGGATGACCGCATTATTGAATACATTACCGGAAGATGTTATTTTTTGCGTGATTGGATTGAACCTGAAACAGGCAATACGAAATAAATATAACAGAAATAGAATTGAAAAGATTGCTTTATACCAGAAATATGTGACATAATATTTTTTCATTTGCTTGCCCCTCTTTCCCTCTCCTTCTCCTTTGTTAGAGAATGTTGTCATGAAATTGTACAACTAAACGGTATCAATGCTTCTTTGAGACCTCGCGATGCATGCATCTTCATCGTCGGAATCCGTTCCGAACCTTGTGTGACACTAAAACTCATAGCTTACTCTGACGGGACGTATCGCAAAAGGGCATATCGTGATTTGACAATATCATATTATGAAAGCTTTTTTCAACACAATATCTATCTTTAATGACGTTACGTTCCTTTATGTCGTTTCACGCCCGAGGCACACTAAATCATAGCTTGTCGATAAAAAAGATTGCATTCAAGGTCACCACTTTTAGGCGCGTGCCATGACACATGATCAACTGTGAGAAGAGGTTTTAACCGTTTTCTTTTGGGAAATCGTGCATCTTACGCCGCCTAAAATCTCTTCGCGAATGACCTCTCGCATTTGCATTCTATGAGCGAGGGGATCTTCACTTACTCCACCGTAGGAGGAAGGCGTGAACCTCGTCGTGATGGAGACGGAGGGTATATGGGAAACCCTCTTGCTCACGTCGTATGCGCACTGAAACAAAGTTCGACAATGAACAAGGTCTCAAGAAAAATAAGACTTTATGAAAGAATAGCACACGCGAAACGGGATGATCGTAGAACGTATTTACAGGCTAGCGCTGTGGATCAGTATCCGCCTCTCGATGCGGCGCAAGTTGAGAAATGGATAACAAGGTTCGAGGAAAGGAATACAAGGAGGTATCTGAAATGCTTACTCATTGACAAACACTATGGCAAGTGTAGGGATGGAAGGAGGGAAAAGAAGAAGGCATCAAGGAAGGCATACAAAAAGGAATAAGGAAAGGATGCGATGAGGGGATGAAAAGAACCCTTCCGAGGCAAATCAAGAGCAAATTCGGAATATTGCCAGAAAATATGGCGGAACCCATTCGCAATGATGAAAATCCTGAGAAACTGGAGGAACTTACCGATCGCGTTCTATTTGCTCCCAGTTTGGAGGAGATGTTCGTCGAGGAACCTCAACTGAGATTCGAGCCTTAAATATTGTTGTGGTCGCTGAGGAAAATATCATGTATTCTCCATCAGATCATTAGGAAGCATGATATTTCTCCAATGGCTGAAATCCTCCTCCATTTGGTTCCATTCCAGAAGGTCCCAAAGAGAGGTGCGCAAACACCGCAATGCAAGCACTACGCATATCCATCCCTGTGTCCAACCCGATTCAATCGACCACACCCCCCATCCCGCGTCGCTGTTGCTCGCCCAGTATTGCCAATTATGATAATCGAACGCCCGATACCATCCTCCATCCAACTCCGGATGTTTTTCTGATTGAATTTGGATACGGCAGAGAAAATTGGCAAGTCTCTCCTCAGCATCGGAATAAAACCTCTCTCCCGTCGCCGCTGCAGCCTCATGCAATCCTAAAAACGCGAAATTAACGGTGTATAAAAGATCACACACGGGATCGCCGTTTACTTGGAGCAAAGGAGCTTCAGCGGTACCGTATGCGGCGTTGGATTGCGGCGGTCTGCATTGGCCATTCGCCAAATTTCCTATCTCCTCCCGTATCGCTCCGCACGCATCCTGAAGCGCGAGCAAATCTGTCGCCATCCGTTTCAACCATGATCGATGCTCCGGAGTATCATCCACCCGCACCAACCAGGAAAGTGGCAGCAGCATTCTCGCCCTCTCCTGTTGCATGCCATTAGTCCACTCCCATCTGTCCGGATACGCCTCCATGGTCATTCGAATCGCGTTTTCCGCACGACGCTGAAACAGGGGAAAACCGGTTTTATGCCACCCCCAAAGATAACACGCCCAAAGATAACTCTGATAATGAGGAGAGAAGCTGGTGTTCGACTGATCGAAGAAATAACGCCATCCCAATCTGGTAAGCGGTCCCAAATCAATTCTGTCATCGCGAAATCCCAGTCGCCCTGTCGTTCGTAAATCCCCGAGCAGACACTGCATTACTGGTCCCTGCCACCGTTTCTCCTTAAACAATGCGGATGAGGTTAGCGTTGCAAGCATCACTCGGGCTTCGTCATCGCCGTAGGTCGCAATTCGCCACGCCTCCGTGTTTATCCCCCAGGCGATCAATCCATACGCTCCGTTATCTGGATCGGCGTACTCGCCTTTCCGAGCGTCAGAAATGAAGTAAAGAAAATCCAGCAATCGCTTCGACACCTCTCCATCCTCTTTTTTCCCGAATAGCTTCGAGGAATAGGCGAGAGCCATCGCCGATTCGGCAGTGCAATCGCTTCGTCGAGAGATGGACTGGTATTGGGATCCATCCAATTGAATTCGGGAGACGTATCCCTCAGCAATACCGTGCGATCCATCCCCCAGTGCGCTCCCTATCGACGGCGCTGGGGCGATTCCGAGATCGGCGATTTTTTGAATTTGCTCCTCCCTTGCCGGGGATATGAGCAAGCGACCGGTGTGAAACCACATCACACCCCTGTGCAACGCCTTCTTCTCATGATCATGAGGCAGATTAGCCTCAAGCGGATAAGATGGGCGAACCGTGGCGGAGAAATGGAATTTACGCAGAACAATCTTAGGATTGACCCAATGCAATATCCTCATCCATACGGACTCCCAAGCCCCGGAAGGCTCATACCGAGAGGTTATGAACTGGCTTAATTTGGTTGTGGACACCAGAAGATTACGATCGGAAATTTCGAATAAAAGAGGATAGGCGGGATTAGGTAAACCGTAGACCGCCGTGCTGAATCCAGCAACTCTCCCATACGCTAAATGAATGATGGTTTCGTCACCGTCAGTAGAAGACATCGGAAGGAACCGGCAATCATGCAAATCCATGAGTCTTAGTTTCGGCAATGCGGATCCGAAAAAATCGGAGGACACAACCGCTCTGGACCATGGGGACTCCTGCACTTCGCCAAAATTCAGTTCTGCAAAAGAACCTGAGAATTCCGCATATACCCGAAGATGCTTTCTCTCTATATCGGCTACAAGCGTTGCAGGAATATGAATGGGATGCTCCGGATATCCGTCTGAAAGAAGAAGCGCCCCTGAACCCTCGGGAGATTTTCTAATCGCCTCCTCAATATCCTGAAACTGGAATACCCGATATCCATTCTCTTTTATGGTGTTTATGAGGTCGTTGGGAGTGGAGCAAACGACGATCCAACCTTCATCGCCCTGTATCGTTGCACCCTTTTTCGCTTTTACGGAGGATTTGGCGGTTTCGACGAAAGCCTTCTCCACGGACGATGAAGCCGCATTGTTGATCATAAACGACAATCCTCCCAGCCCCGCAGTCTTAAGGAATTCCCTGCGATGCATCGTACGCCCCCTTCTATCCGGTTTGACACCGTTTTAATATCTTCCCCATTCTATCCAAAAAAGCGTCCAGCCACAAATCCAACCCCTCATACAACGCCCAAATCACCATCATGAATACTATGATCGCCAGAACAAGCGCCTTGCTGTGCGCGATACCGAGAATGGAGAGAAAAACCATATCCGGTCTGGTGATCACATACCATGAGTTCAGCCTGAGGATCAAACCTAGATAAACACCTATGGAGATGAACAGGAAGAGAAACGGGGCGAAGTATGGAAATTTCCATCCCAAAATGCGAAATGTGCGTTCAATGGGGCGTATCGCCAAAGTGAAGCAAAACACCCCCAATCCACTGTATAGGATGTAGTACAGGGCGGCGACGTTCAAACGAAACAGGGCGGAGTGATTAGTCTCAGCTTGACGATAGATGTCGCTATGCAACACTTTCCCGAGAAAATGCCTCCATTCCGTCAGGAGATAGCAAGTGTTTGGCAGAAACGCCAACCATACAAGGAACAAAAGCGCTATGGGAATGGCAACCTTCAATCTTCTGGGCGGAGAAGTCGAGCTAACGATCTTATTGATAAGATAACCCAATGCAACGGGTATAAGCGCAAGATAAATGTTCCAGCAGACCCAAAGGATGGATTGAGTGTAAAGACGTATCCCTCCCAACGCATTTCTCCTTGATGGCGGTTATGTAATGGGGTGATTGCAATACGCGCTTTCCAAGGGTATCTTCATGTGTGAGATGAATGATATCGCCCTCATTGTTCGAATTTGCAACCACCACAATGGATTGTTCAGGGCAGTATAAAGATCTTAGGAGCGCATTTTTCGTTGTAAGGAGATCGTTTTTCAAATTCCTCCGCTTCCACTTCGTCCACTTTATACACCGGGTCTTCATGGAATTTCCCTGTTACGCCCTTTAAGCTTTCCTTAGAGGTAATTGCAAAATTCAGAAAATGAGGCTATTATCGCTCATTTCACGCTCGGCTAAATACCTTCAAACGAATTTTGCAATTACCTGCTTATACAACTCCAAAGCCATAAAGGCTTCAAAATTCGCTCCTTTAGCGGTTGTAATACCAAAGAGACGCGCATTCTTAAATCCAAATCGACGATAGTAATCCGGGTTCCCATATATGATTACGGCCTTACAGCCCATGTCCGTGGCGATCGATATTGTCCGTTCTATTAACTCCGAGCCGATCTCTCTGTTTTAATAAGACGGCAAAACACTAATCGGTCCGAAATTTATAACCTCATACTCCATGCCATCCTTGCCAACCCAGAACGCTTTGAAATAAATAATACGACCGACTACCCTATCATCCAATACTGCAACAAAATCCAACTCAGGCATGAAGGCGGGAATCCTGCGGAGTTTGTTAACTATTCAGGTGATTGCAATATTCGCTTTTCAGGTATTTCGCCGAGCGTAACATGAGCGATATTCGCCTCATTTTCTGAATTATGCAATTACCTCAATGTTCAACGCAACCCGGTCGGTACATATTCCAAAACGCCTCCCATGTAATGTTCTCCACTTCGGGGTAATCATTTACGTTCTCCGGACGCATGGTAATACTCATTTTTTCCTCTTTGGAACAGGCTCATTTCCGTGACAATCAGGACACTTTTGCTCCGGTGTTTGCACTTTATCGCGGCTTCAGTTGCAATGACAAATCGTCCACGTAGAAAATCGCATGGTTATTCGCCAGACAGACGAACCCCAGCCATTGCAAAGATTGAAACTTCGGCGAGCCGTCGGGCAAGCCTGGGAATTCTCTGGCGGGCGCCCCCGCAACGGAAACAGTCATGTCATAATGCCCGTTCGATAAATCGCCAAGAGGACATCGGATATGGATGTGATACCACACATTGTTATCAATGTGCATCAGCTTCGAGCCGTTGGCGTAAAGATCACCCTCTCTGATTTGAAGGCTAGGCCCCACCAAGTAAGGGTTGGCGGAATCCCGCCATTCCACAAATGCTATCGCTCCGGGTTCCATGCGGATATCGAAATCCAACTCGGCGACCCCCTTGGTGATATTAGGAGCGAATTGCAATAGAGGCTCCCATGGATGCGCCATTCCAGGCTCGCACTTGAATTCAAGGCAGTGTTTCCCAACACATGCAAGCTTATCCGTAACACGGATGGAGGCGCCCCCCCTCTCACCGATCACCTGTCCCAGCTTCGGCAATGCGCCAACCGCAGTATGCTCGAAACCATCGCGAAACGTCAGAGGTTTTGGAGGAGGTGGTGGAGGTGGCAGCTTCCCTGGCATAGAGTGAAACTTTTTCGCGCTATTCACCCACGCTTTCTCGCCATACAACCCTATCTTTTCCATATCTATCGGCTGAAAACCCAGCTTCAACGCCGGCGAATCCTTTTTCAGGCGAAAATCGTATCTATTCGCATCCACAAACATTGGATCGGATACAAGCGAATGCTGATCTTCCCCTTGCGCTTGCCAGAAGGATAGTGGATGTCCCCAAAAATCTAGGGTCACCCCTTTTGCGGCGTAATAAAGGTTGTCGTCGAAATTATTCTTTAATGCGGGTGCGCTCCAGGAGAGGAAAAGCGATCCTTGTTTCACATAACAGATATTTTCGCGAATGATGTTATGCGTACCTGGAACGAACGGCCAAATAAGTGCAGTGGCGGAATCGGCGAAGATGTTATTCTCAATGGTATTGTCGTGGGCGCCATTGTGCCCCATCAGACATCCGGCGAAAACATCGTATACGATATTATCCTCAACCGTGTAACCACTGGTTGTGGCGTCCAAGTATATCCCCCATGCGAACGGCGGGTTTGGGTAAGGAAAGACATCATAAATCAAATTCCCTTTGATGACTGATCCGGTAGACACACCCAAACAGTAAATTCCACCCCCATCGCTTAGTTTGCCCCTCATCACCCGGTAGATTCGGTTGTATTCAATTAAATTGTTGTTGGTGTCGTTCGGTTCATCCCCCCAGTTCCATCCGACGGATATCCCATCGTAATTCAGATCGTGAATATCGTTATGCGAAAGTATGTTGTGGTCGCTTTGCGCCACCCATATTCCCACTCCCGCCGGATAGACGTAACCGCCGTCATAGATTTGATTGTTATCAACCCGATTGAACGAGGAGAGATCCGCCGGATTGCTCGGACGTGATTGATCGCCGATTTTCACCCCTCCAACGCCCATGTCATGGATGATGTTGTGCTGAATGAGATCATATCGGCACCCTTTGTTCAGCCATATCGCGTTCGTACCGATATGGGCGATCTCGCAATGATCCAACTGGAAATGGTCCAATCCATCCGCCATGATGGCTGCAGGCACTGTCACCGCAGCCTGACCATCGCTGTGCCCTTGCTGTTCCAAGGTCCAATCGGAATATTCAAAGTGAAATCCCGTAATCCGAATATAACCCATCCTTCCCGTTTCCGGGTTCCCATCAAATTGCAATAGGGTATCCGTAACAGGGGCGATGATAGTCTCCTTGTTTGGGTTCTCTCCATGGTAGGGAATATAATCAACCACCCCGGTTCGCTCGTTCAAATACCACTCCCCGGGCAGTTTCAGACCCTCCCGAATGTTATTAATGGTGTATCTTTGATCCCGCTCCCAAGTGCCGAAGGGCCAGTTCGATGGACCAGTAAAAGTTACGATGTGGTTTTCCTCATCCAAGGATTTGATCCTAAGCCGAGAGGTCTCCCATGAATGATAGACAACCACCTGTGCATCGGATATATCCCGCCACTGCTCGAAATCGTTGCCGTTATAGATAAATGCGATTTTATCCCTCGTCACATATTGATGCGTGGCGGGATCCATTATCGGTGGTGCGGGCGCGACCATCCTATAAAAACCCTTAACAGGCAAATGCGCTCGAATGCGGCGCTCTCCATTTACGAAAAGTTGCTGAAAATCCCACCTGTTCAACGAGGCGGGCAACTTCGCTCTCCAGACGCCATCGGATCCCTTTTCCCAACCCTTGATGACTCTTCCACCGCTGATAATCGGCGCTTCGCCTGGGTACGCCGCGAAAGTAACGGGAGAAACACTTGTTCCGGAATCCGCAGGAGTGACCACAATCGGCTTACCAATAGTGTAAACTCCACCCCTGAAATAGACGGTCACCGGTCCTTGTACGCCTCCCAATGCTCGCACCTTTCGCAATGCGGCTAGAGCTCCACGGAATGAGGCGAGAGGACCATCCGTGCGAGTGCGGTTAGGCTTGGATAAACGTCCCCTCCAATGGTCGTTACCGTTTGGGGCGACATAAAGCGTTAACCTTGCGGATGCGCCTGAGTAAGTGAAAAGGATAAAGAGGAAAACCAATAGGAAACATAGCTGTTTTACTCTTAGGAATACACCCATATCATCCTCCTCGATAAGAGTTGAACTCGGAACCGGTGATGAGGCACCGAATGATTACGAAAGGCGTAGATAAGCGTTTACTATCGCTTTTATTGTGCAACATTTCGCGGAATATCCGATATGCACTCTTAAAGGGAGTGTGACCCAAATCATGAGGAGAAATTCACTCCGCACACCTTGTCTCGCATTTCTTATGCACGGGTATCGGGTATCGGGTATCGGGTATGTCCGGAAGTCCTGCAATCTGCCGATTAAGCGGTTGCGTCCCCTTGGTCAAATGGGTGTTTTTCAACAGCAAGTCGGCTTCGCGCCAAATAAAAAAAAGGAAACTCTCTTTTTTTACCAAACGAACCCAAGGATTCGTCGGAGAAGTGAGACATCGCACGCCCGGGATGAGTGAAGCGATCTTATCAGATTCGTTTTGGTTGCAGCCTGTTTTACTATCGGGTATATCGGGTATGTCGGGTATGTCGGGTATGTCGGGTATGTCGGGTATGTCGGGTATGTCGGGTATCGGGCATGTCCGAAAGTCCTTCAATTTGCCGATTCAGCGCTTGCGTCTCCTTGGTCAAATGCGTGTTTTTCAACGGATAGGCGGCTTCACGCCAAATAAAAAAAGGAAACTCTTTTTTTTTACCAAACGAACCCAAGGATTCGTCGGAGATAATCGGGTCTCGGGTGCCGGGTGCCGGGTTTCGGGCATGTCCGGAAGTCCTTCAATTTGCCGATTAAGCGCTTGCGTCCCCTTGGTCAAATGCGTGTTTTTCAACAGCGAGGCGGCTTCGCGCCAAATAAAAAAAGGAAACTCTCTTTTTTTACCAAACGAACCCAAGGATTCGTCGGAGAAATGAGACCTCGCACGCCCGGGATGAGTGAACCGATCTTATCAGATTCGTTTTGGTTGCAGCCTGTTTTACTATCGGGTATGTCGGGTATATCGGGTATGCCGGGTATATCGGGTATGTCCGGAAGTCCTTCAATCCGCCGATTAAGCGCTTTCGTCCCCTTCGTCAAATGCGTGTTTTTCAAATGCGAGGCGGCTGCGCGCCAAATAAAAAAAAGGAAACTCTCTTTTTTTACCAAACGAACCCAAGGATTCGTCGGAGAAGTGAGACCTCGCACGCCCGGGATGAGTAAACCGATCTTATCAGATTCATTTTCCATATATATGTACGGTTGCAGCCTGTTTTACTATCGTTTTTTTCGTAAGGCGAGATATGGCAACTTAAAATTCATTTTCTCTTTCTCAATTTTGCAATCTCCTCCGGAGATAGATTTTAACGCGTCAAAAAAACAGATTTTTTACCAAACGAACCCAAGGATTCTTCGGAGAAATGAGACCTCGCACGCCCGGAATAAGTGAACCGATCTTATCAGATTCATTTTCCATATATATGTATGGTTGCGCCCCGTTTTACTATCGTTTTTTCGTACGGTGAGGTCAGGTAACAAAGGAAATTTTTGGGGATCGGGTATCGGGTGTCGGGGAATCCACGGAGGTGAATTTCGTGCTTTTGGTAGCTGCGAATTTATTCGCCGGAGGTTGAATTAAAACGCAAGGACGCCAAGACGCAAAGGCGCAAGGAACGCCTCGCTGTATCGTTTCCCCTCCCAACGGCCCTCATCCCCCAACTTCTTCCCCAAGTTTTGGGAAGGGGAGTAGAGCAACCGGTCAGCGCGGCAATTTCCCCTCTCCAACATAATGAGGGAGCCAGGGGGTGAGGGGAGCGGGTGTGTCGGGTGGTGCAAGTCCGATGATTTGATAGTGATTGTGATGATCGATTATTTCAGGTTCCTCGCTACATCGCATGGGTAATATTAATTCCTGTTTCTCGCTCTATTGCATGGGGAACTCAAAATCGAGTTTTCCCCGCAATCAGGTAAATTATCGTTTTGAGATAACGGGGATTGAGATAACCTGCAGACTTCGCCTACGCTACGCTGCGCTCCCGTCCCCAAATCCATCCTGTTGTTGTTCCACTTGCCAGTGTTTCATACTTTCATTCTCCTTATTCTGTAGTATAATTTTGACATGAAGGCTGTCTCACTTTATATGGACTCACAGGGGTCGCACGGATTTGACGCGAAAGGTGCGGATGCTCGGAGCATGTCGTCCGGACACCATCTGAACGGGATATATTGATGGGCGCGTGTAGGACGATGCACCCGCGCACTCCTTTTGGCGCTTTAATGAGGATGCAATTAATTCAACACAATGTCACCAGTTAATCGTTTATCCATTCCGAATAGCGAGGAATCTATTTTCAACATGCTTTCCTTTTAGAAAAGGGAGATTTTTATTGAACTCAACATCAACAACCAAACCCAAAATATGGCGCATAAACAAAAACTCACGAATTTACATGGGCGTTCGATATCTGCTGAGCCCGATCCCGTTATATCTAATTATCAAACACAAAATTCTCGTCCGAAAATGGTCCCATCATGCTGATTCACGCAGATTCGATTGGATTTGGAGTGATGTTCAATATAATCGTGCTGCCGCAGTGAATCTGATATTATCGAAATATCCCGATCCCTTCTATTTGGAAATTGGATGCGGATATAATACGTTATTTGATTCCGTGCCGGTCATTCACAAAGTCGGAGTGGATATCAAGAGGGGAGGCACTCTAAGGATGTCCTCTGATGATTTTTTCAATCAAAACTATGAATCATTTGACATAATATTCATTGACGGTTTGCATCAGTACGAACAAGTCAGAAAGGATATTGTAAATGCCCTTAAATGTGTTAATCCCAATGGCTAGATACTCCTGCACGATATGTTACCGCGAAACTGGACGGAACAGCATGTTCCATGCATTTCAATAGACGGCTGGACAGGAGATGTTTGGAAAGTGGCGTTTGAATTGGCGCAAACGGATGGAATTGAATTCAAAATTCTGAAGATAGATCACGGCGTGGGCGTTGTTAAAATCCTCAAACAGGATATCCTGTTAAAAGACCTTACGGATAACCTTGGCGATCAACAATTTTCCTATTATTACGATCATATCAACGAACTGCCCATAATGGAATGGAAAGAGGCCTATTCATGGTTGCAAGCATGATCCATGCATAGATTTCCTCCCGCTTGAAAAAAGCTCTCATTTTCTTCACAATTGCAAGGAGACTTCTCACTCGGAGTGTTTCTTTCGCCATACTTGCCGTAAAAAAGACATGTCCCTACAGGAGATCACACCATTATGCGAAACCGATCCTTATTCCCTTTATTCCTCGTACTTCCGGTCTTTGTCTCCGCCATCTTATCATGCCATGCTCAGCAAACCAACAACTATGAACTGCGTGCGCTCCCAGCCCCCGGGAAAGTGGTGATTGACGGCAAACTGAACGACTGGGACCTCTCCGGTCAAATATTGATGTGCTATGATCTCGCTCATCTGTTGCAGACTCATTCCGTAAAAATAGCGGCGATGTACGACAAGCGTTATCTTTACCTCTCCTTCCATTTCAAGGATGCTACGCCTATGATCAATCGGATCGATCCGAAAACCAATCCGGCGGACGGCTGGAAGGCGGATGCGGTGCAGGTGCGGATTCTGGCGGATGGGCGTCCCATGCATATCACCGCATGGTACTACACTCCCCTCAAAGAGCCGGCAATGAGCATCCACTACGGGATGTGGGATCCAAAGTCACCGGACTACCGCGACTTAAATAACGCGTTGTCGGCGGGGGCGAAGGAGGCGTTTCAAAAGGATCCGGACGGCAAGGGGTATGTACAGGAGATGGCGATCCCTTGGAAACTGATCACGCCAAACGGCAAGCCCGCGCATACAGGCAAAACCTTTCGCATGGGGGTGGAGGCGTTCTGGGGAACTCCCGCCGGTACGGTATGGCCGGAGCATCGCTACGCCGACCTCATCAATCCTAAAAATCCTCAGAGAGAGTTCTTTTGGGAGAACAGCAACTCTTGGGGGAAGCTGACGTTTCTTCCCCGAGGGCATGTGTCCCCATCCCCGTCCATCCACCAATTGTCGGATATCCAACGCTTGAAGCAACTGCGATACACCACTTCGGGGTCCGTCCCAATTAGATATTGGCTCCCAAAGAACGAAGCGGTCACTTTGGTCATCGAAAAGCCTGACGGTAAAAGAGTCAGAAACCTCATTGGCGATTACCCTCGGCACGCAGGGTGGAATACGGACTATTGGGATGGCACGGACGATAACGGCAGGCTGATGCCTCCCGGAAAATACATCGTCAAAGGTCTGCGACACGGTCCTCTTCATCTGTATTACGATTTCGCATACGGCAATGCGGGCAATCCCATGTGGCTCACCTCGAATAATCGCGGCGGCTGGTTGTCCAACCATATGAATCCCTTCGCCATCACTGCAGGCAAAGAGAACGTTTACGTCTCAGCTCCCTTCGCAGAAGGGGCGACATCGGTACTGAAAATCAACCGAGATGGGCGGCGGCAATGGGGAATCGGCAATATCAACGGCGGACCGATGGTGCGCTATGGCAAGTATCTCTTTCTTCTGGTTGGCGGTCCGACCACCGCGTGGGGAGGCCCCCCGAACGATCAGGTTGCAATCGTGCGCATTGACGCCGCCACCGGCGACTACGCCCCCTTCGCCGACGGCAACTATATGCATAACATCGCCACGATCCCGCCGATTACGGACTGGGCGCCGCCAAGAAAGCCTATCGGCGAACTGATGGCTTCCCATGGTTTCAATGTGGACTGGCTGCAACGCCAATCCTTGGGTCTTGCAGAATCCAATGGCAAGCTGTATGCATCCATTCATTACCAAAATGAAGTGGTGGTCATTGATCCGGAGCAAGGAAAGACGCTGCAAATCCTTCATCTGAAGCTTCCGGGAGGACTGGCGACGGCGCCCAATGGCGATCTTTACGCCATCAGTGGCGATGAGGTGGTGAAATGGAACGGCGGTGACTCCTGGTCAATCGTTGTAAACCACGATCTCTCCGCCCCGGTCGCCTTGGCGATTGACCACTCAGGCAATATCTACGTATCCGATTGGGGGCGCTCCATGTGCGTCAAGGTCTTCACTCCCAATGGAACTCTGCAGCGTACTATCGGAAAAGTGGGCGGAAGAGCCTTGACAGGTCCTTACGACCCGAACGGCATGTTCCTACCTTCGGGTATAGCCATTGACGACCAAAATCGGTTATGGGTGGCGGAGGATTGGACCAGTCCGAGGCGAATCAGCGTCTGGGACACCGCAACGGGGAGATTTCTGAAAGAGTTTTGCGGTTCCACTTGGTACGCCTCGGAAGGCGCGTGGATCAACCCATTGTATCCCAATCAAGCGTTCGTCATGGGCAACACCTGCCAGATAGATTGGGAAAAAGGGTTGTGGCGGGTGACCGGCTCTCTCTGGGAGCCTGCCGAAAAGGATGACTTGATCGGTTTCGACAACCAGTCCTTCACGCATATGACCGTGATGAATTACCGGAAGCGCAAATTGTTGATCGCGAGCGGAGGGGCGATCCTCTGCATTGCCGAACTGCATAGGGATTACGCCAAGCCGTTGATGGCGATGGGGGATATCTACGGTCTGTACCAAAACACGGATTGGCCCAACATCATCCTCCAACATCTTACGGACACTCCGCAACAATTACAAGATTTGGAGAAGCGGTACCCGAGCGCATTCAACGGGTTAGGTCCCGCATACCCGGATGTGGCGATGATGCTGGGAAACCCTGGAGTGCATCGCTATTTTCTCTGGATCGATAAAAACGGAGACGGAAGAATCCAGAGCGATGAGATCAGCTTTTACACTCAAGAGCAAATGGGCGAGATGAAGTTGGCTCCCCAAAATGCAGGATGCAGTTGGGAGTATGCAGTGGACCAGAACCTCAATATCTACCTGCCAGGATCCACGGCGAACAACCGCGAGCAGATTTGGAGGATTCCTCTTGCGGGATGGAACGGAGTCGGGGCGCCGGAATATCTTTTGAATTCCGCGAAAATGATCGCTCAGTTCCCCGTTTCGAATTTCCCGGATTCCTTTATCGCTGCGGATGCGCATGGCCATATCCTTCTCGCGCAATCGCCAATGATGATGTTTTCCAACAAAGGAGAGCTTCTTTGGACCTATCCCAATCCCTGGTCGGGCGTGCACGGATCGCATACGGCGCCGATGTCAAAGCGGGGTCGGATAATCGGTCCTCTATACGTGCTCGGGTCCGCCACTGCGCCGCATAACGTCGGGGAAGTGCTCTGCATGAGCGGAAACCTCGGAGAACGCTACCTGATGACGGACGATGGGCTTTTCATTTCAAATCTCTTCCGCGATAGCCGCGCTGCGCCGGATGCATTGCCCGACACCGCCGAAAGAGGCATGAATTTGGATAACTTCACGGCGGGCGGAGAGAGTTTTGGAGGCGGGTTCTTCCGAAATCCCCGGGATGGAGGATATTACATCGAAGGGTCGGTGGATAGCTGCAGGGAGGCATCCATGGTTGTACGTTTGACGGGAATGAACGACATTTATCGAATGCCCACGCGAACCTTCCTTTTCACGATGGCGGAATATGTGAAATCGCAGAAAGCTCTGGCTCAACGTGTGGCGAAGCAAGCGAAAGCGAAGGTTCTGGATATCGTCGCCATGCGCCAATCGGTGAACGGAACGCCGACGGAAAGCCAGTTCGATTGGTCCGGAGATCGCGTGGCATCATGGAGTTTCGACCCCATGCACTCGGCTCAGGCGACTTGGAGTTACGACGCCAACAACCTCTACCTATGCTTCCGGAACGTTCAGGACGATACGCCGATGATCAACCACGGCAAGGACGTAAGAACCCTCTTCAAAACCGGCGATGCATTGGAGTTCGAACTGCGAACCTCGCCGGATAACAATACATCCCAGGTGATACCCGGAGACCTGAGATTGTTGCTCAGCGTTTTCCAGGAGAAGCCGGTGGCTGTGTTGTATCGCTACAAGACGCCGGGAACCGCGCATCCTATCAGCTTCAGTTCGCCGGTGGGAACCACGCGAATCGACCAAGTGAAGGTTTTGGAAGATGCGCGCATCAGTATCGTCCGCCAGAACAACAGCTACACCGTATGCGCAGCCATCCCCTTGAGCGATCTGGGATTTTCGCCCGAGGAGGGTAAATCCTACAGGGGCGATTTCGGTGTGGTCTATTCCGACAAGACCGGCACCATTGACGAGCTTAGAATGTATTGGGCGAATCCCATTAACGGGATGGTGAATGACCTCTTCTCGGAAGCGCAAATACAACCCGGGAACTGGGGCGTCTTCAAGTTGGGGCGATGATGATGAGCAAACAGCATACGATCATCCTTCTCCTCGTCTGTCTTCTATTACCCGCATGCGTTCTAGGAGAATCAGACAATTCCGGCGGGCAATGGCAAGGGACGGTGCAATCACGGGAAGGTCCTCGACAAGAGCGCGTTCATCCTTTCCTCGTTACAAACACCGGAGGGGAGGAGGCGTTTGGAAACCCCAATGGGGATATTCATGACCATTTGGCGGACGTTGATTTTTGGACCGATCAGCTTGGCTGGGCGTGCGGATACGGAGGGGTTTTCAAAACGGTGGACGGCGGGCTCACTTGGCGCAGGATGAAACCACGCGGTGGCTGGTACCATATCCGAATGACCGGTCCCAATAAAATATGGTTGTTAGAGGGGTTTTGGGGACAGGGCAAGGCGAATCTCTGGCACACGGTCGACGGCGGAAAGACTTGGAACGTGGTTCTTCAAGGGAAAACCCAGGGATGGAATGATCTCTTCTGCAGGGGAGAGGAGCGTTGGATTCTTTGCGGCGGGTACCAGAGTTATTTCAGCCATGACGACGGGGCGACTTGGAACCCGATCCCGTTTAACGGATTAATTAACGGCGCCCTTCATCTTGCGATCCCTGGGGACGCTCCAACCAACGAAAAGGGCGGGTTCGTCGCTTATGTGCTCGGAAACTGGGGACCGCATCTGCGTTTGGTGAAGAGCGTGGATGGCGGCGAAAACTGGAAAATCGTTCCGATCCCGGAGGATTTCGCCTCACTTTCTTACTGGCCCTCCGCTATGTTCTTCAGCGACAGCATGCACGGCTGGATCGGCTCCGGAGAAGGGGAGTTGCTCTACACCTCTGATGGCGGCTCCACCTGGCAAAGAGAACACCTCCCCACTAAGCAGAGTGTCTGCGCCATCTGGTTCGACAGGCTAGGGCGCGGGTATGTGTCCGCCCTCAACAACGATATGAACCATCCGATGGTGTCGGTGTACATGTCTTTGAACCACGGAGAGACTTGGATTCCGGCGCTGGAGGGTCACAAGCAGATAAACGCTTTTTGCTCCCTTGGCGGTAAACTTTGGGGAGTGGGCAACGAACCGGCGAACGTACCCGAAGACCTTGTAATCATCACCGATAATCCCTGAAAGCAGACGGATCGGACAGATCCGACCGATCCCCCAAGAGAGGAGATAGCATGCATAGCGCCGTTAATATTACTGAACCGTTTTTCCGCCAAGCGCTGCCCGTTTGGCTCCCCGGACGCGAAACCGAGATGAATCTTACCCTAGGTTTCCGCGCCATACTTCCGCCATCGCACGATGCCTCGCTTCGCATCGCTGCTTGGACTCGATATCGCGTATGGCTTAACGGTAATGTCCTGGCGTGGGGACCCACCCGGGGACCTCACGGTTATTACCGAGTGGATGAATGGGACTTGAACGGAAAGCTGCATCAAGAGCGTAATCTCCTCGCCATTGAGGTAGCGGGCTATAACGTCAACAGCTACGAACTCCTCGATCAACCCTCCTTCCTGCAAGCCGAAGTGGAGGGCGATGGAAAAGTCATGGCGGCGACCGACTTGAACTTCGAAGCCCTCATCCCCGGCGAAAGGGAGCAAAAGGCGGCGCGTTACAGCTTCCAAAGAGGGTTCTCGGAGGTCTATCGGCTTCGATGCGACTCCTTTTCCTGGCGCACGGACCTAAATGCCACTTTTAAGAGAGTGTCTCTTCAAACACAAGGGGAGAAGCGGTTGCTCGCGCATCATGTTCCCTTGCCCCAGTTCGACCTTCGGTATCCAATCGCGCACGTCTCTCACGGTCGACTTGAACCTATCGAGCCAGAGTCCCTTTATTCCGATCGCAGTCTGGTGAATATCTCAGATCAATTCAAGGGCTACCGCCTGGAGGAGTTGGAGGAGACCCCATTCCGGGATATCCAAAAACTGGCGAGCGTGCGCTCCGTTCAGGACGACGGTTCCTACTCGCCGAACGAACCGTTTACAATCCCAGCCGATACCTGGAGCATCATTGATTTCGGCGTAAACCTAACCGGTTTTCCAGGGCTTCACGTCGCCTGTGAAACGCCCGCACGTATGATACTCGCATTCGATGAGATCCTTACAAACGGTGATGTGAATGATAAGCGTCTCGGATGCATCAATGTCGTGGATTATCATCTGGAGCCGGGAACATATGCGCTGGACGCCTTCGAACCCTACACCCTTCGCTATCTGAAGATTTACGCCATAGGCGGTGGAGTGAGCGTGAACAGGATTCACCTGCGCGAGCACGCCTCGCCGGACGCGAGCAAGGCGACATTCCGTTGCAGCGATGATCAAATAAACCGGATTTTTGAGGCGGCACGGGAGACATACCGTCAAAACGCCGTGGATATCTTCACGGACTGCCCCTCACGCGAGAGGGCAGGGTGGCTCTGCGACAGCTTCTTCACATCGAGAACCGCTTTGGATCTCACCGGTCACACGAAGGTCGAGGACAATTTCCTTCAAAACTTTCTGCTTCCGGAAAGGTTCCCCTTCCTGCCCGAAGGAATGCTCCCAATGTGCTACCCCTCCGACCACAACGACGGCGTATACATCCCGAACTGGGCGATGTGGTTTGTGATAGAGTTGGAGGAGTACCGCAATCGCGGCGGAGATTCGCAACTAATCGCCGACCTTAAACCTCGCGTGATGGCGTTGATGGACTATTTCAAGCGGTACGAAAACTCCGACGGGCTGTTGGAGAAACTGGAGCAATGGGTCTTTGTGGAGTGGTCCCGGGCGAACGATTTCGTTCAGGATGTGAACTACCCCACTAACATGCTTTACCACGGGTGCCTTCGATCCGTTGCTCGTCTTTATAATGAAGACGCTTTCGCTAAGAAGGCGGAGAGGGTGAAGACACGTATTCTAGAGCAGTCGTTTGACGGAGAGTACTTCGTGGATAACGCCCTGCGAGAAGGGGAAACGCTAAGATTGACCCGCAACCGATCGGAGACCTGTCAGTATTACGCCTTTTTCTTCGATATCGCCTCAGCCGAAACGCATCCGGAGCTTTGGCGCAAACTGAGGGATGATTTCGGTCCGATTCGCACCGAGGATGACCGCCATCCGGAAATACACGCATCCAACGCCTTCATTGGGTATTACCTGCGCTTGGAGTTGCTTTCTCGGTATGGCGAGGCGGAGATTATCCTGCGCGATGTTCGCGGATACTTCTCTTATATGGCGGAACAGACCGGCACGCTCTGGGAGAATGCGGGAAGTTACGCGAGTTGCAATCACGGCTTTGCCTCGCACGTGGCGCACGTCCTCCTCAGGGATAGCCTCGGTGTTCAGGTATTTCCCCTGGAGAAGCGGGTGAGGTTCTCTCCGCCAAAGGTATCCCTGGATTGGGCGGATGCCGAAATTCCGATGGGAGAATCCAAAATCGTCTGCGGGTGGAGCGGTGACGGGAATATCGACACAGCTATCGCTCCCGAGGGATGGAGGATGAATTGATATCTATCATATCACTCTCCCACCTGCATGATCCCCGCGTCCCCGTCGTTGCGGTAGCCGGAGGTGGATCCGAACTGGTAGGGCGAGGAGGTGGATCCCGATGTCGCAACCATTTTCCACCCTATGGAAGGTTATTAAGAACATCAAGGATAAAACTCCATTAATTACATATAGAGAAATGCATTATACGGTTTGAATTTTGAGAATATCCTTCACCAAGACTACAAGTAAACTCTTTAGAGTTATTGATACGCACCATAGTCAATAAACTATGCATCATGATTTTTCTTCTGATGTCGCTTATCATACAACCTTATTATTAGGTAATAGAGCGATACCCAAAATACATAACAGATAAGTAAATATATGCCTTCGCTTTTTACCCAGTTTAAATATTGCATAAGATTATTTTTGAATTCTTTATGATGATCTTCAGTCATTTTTGCAATACCAATACCAATTACACCGCCAATAGCTCCTGTAATAAAAGTTATTAAAAAAGGTGGACGTTTAAATATTTTATTCATTCTTAGCTCAATTCTATTTTTACACATGAAATTAAACTTGGCTCCTCGCTATTTGGTGTGGATAATAATATTATCACTTCCCGCCTGTTTCATCCGGGCAATTCGAAGTTCAGCTTGCCAGCCGTAAGGTAAATGACTGTTTTAAAATAGCGCGTGTTTCGATACCCCCTCGCCTTGGCCTTGGCCGCTTGGATGAGGGAGTTTATTCCCTCCATAAGCCCGTTTGTAAGTCGGTCCGGGAAGTAATTAAGAATACGCGAAGCATAAGCCTTCATCGCTTTCGCCAGTCTTTTCATGCTCAGCCCGATATCGCTTTGCGTAACCCACAGATACCATGCGTCAAGATGAGCGATGGCAGTCTCCCGGTCAAGAAATTCCTAAAGCTCAAGAGATTTAACTTCATCGATGAGAAAACTTGTTTCGATAGATAGGCCATTGCCTTTGAAGAGTTAAGCATCTGAAGCATATCGAGCTTATTCTTCTGACGCTCCGTAAGATTTTCCGGTCGCTTTAGCCGGATGTAACCGGCTGTTTTTCAGAAGATCGTTCACCCTGACCTCCTGACGACGAACCTGATCGACGGCCTCGTTAGCCAGCTTGGCCACGTGAAACCGATCAAATGTGATATTGGCGTCGGGAAACTCGTTCAACGCCCCTCATCGAAAACAAGTTTTCTCATAAATGAACGCCGGGGACATGTCCATGCAAATCGTTTTAATGTTGGAGGGGGATCCGCAACGCCTCCCGAACTCCTCGTTGAAACTCTCGAATGTACGCTTGTCCTTTCCCTCCGTTACGAACAGAACCTTTTTTCCTCTCACGTCCGCGAAAACGCTAACGTAGTTGTGACCGGGTTTGACGGAGGTTTCATCCACGGTTCGACAAGCTCACCGACCACGCCCAGCACGTCAACGTCGCCCATGTCCGTCTTCGAACGAGCCACCTCAACGTAATGCATGACAATGCGCCAAATACGGGTGTCGTGAACGTTCAACATCCGGGCGACGGCCTTTACCGGGCATTGACTGACAAAGCATAATCACGATCGCCTCGAACAACAAGGTGAATCCGCTTCCGGGACGACTCCAGGGAACTCTGACCGTTTTCACGCCGCATCGATGGCAGTTGACGCGAGGAAGGGGGGCGGAAGATATGCGCTGTGCTCGAAGAAATTCAGGTGGCGCCATTCACGGAGGTTGCTGTCATACACATTGGAAATTTCATTGCATTCGGGACAGGCAAACTGACTTCCCCGGGGATAATCCAGATGAATGTGCAGCTCCCTGGCCTCCCTGTCAAAATCCACTTTGGAAACCTGATAGGGTGGCTGCAATCCAAGCGCGGCGGCGAAAAGTGCGTTTTCATGGTTCATTTTGATGTCTCTACGGGGGTGAAATAGGTTTGAAGATAGGATACCTTGTCAACGTCCACCCATACAAAAAAGCGAGGAACCTTATTTATTGCATAATTTATTTAATGTCCAAAAAAGAATTCATCTAAAATATGATTCTTCTCTTCTTGACTTATATGCTGATCAACAAAGTTAAAATCGCCAAGATGGTTAGCTATTGCTTCAGAAACTGACAATCCTTCCGATGGAAGATAAGGCCATTGATGTTTTTCAAAACATGGACGTGCATTTCTAGTTAAATTTAATATTGCATCAGATAGATCCTTGTATTTCTTAGATGTTGGTAAATGTTCAGCAATATCACATATTTCTATAGCATTATTCCATACTGATGAATCATATGGATCATCATAATGAATTATATTCCCATATCTGTTAAACTTAATTAAAACATAACCCCAAAGAAGAATAATTCTTGTATCATTATTAGATAAATAAGTTGTTGACTGCGTCCCATTTGTTAAAAGCTTTGCTGAATCGTACACAATTCGCGGAGATATTATCGTGTTATAGCTAATATCTGTAATAACTAAAAATAATATTATAAACGTTATAATTGTGCCAGTCAATACTAAAATACGCAATAGTATATTTTTAATAGGTTTAGGTGATATTACTTTTAATCGCCTAAATATTGATATTATTAAACCCAAAATACCCCATATCCATAATGTACGACCGATATACAGAAACTCTACTGTCAAAAAACTCCCTGACATATTTAACGCAATATCTATAAGAATGCCAATAATTATTACAAATATACTCCATAAGATAGACTTAAAACATTTAATTATTCCTATAAATATAATTGCTATTGAGATTAATAAAATAATATTCATCAATTCAATCCTTTGATTGATAAAAAATATAATAGAAATATTTTTAACTATCTGGCAACGATTCCTTTTATACATTAATCTCTTCTGAATGTCAATGCTTCTTCGGAGGGAATTATGGTGGCCCAACATGTCAAGACAATCGTCAAGCCAATTTTAAGAAAAGTACCTTTCCTTTCAAAATATTTAACTATGGCTCTATGTGAAAGATTGTGGACAACTTTTGGGAATTATCCTCAATGTTACATTATGAAAGATACCGAACTCTACGCACAATATTCGGAATATCCTCTCCTTGGTATGTCGCCAGCATCGAAACGAAAATGGAGGAGGAGTCTATTTTCGTTCACCTGGCGTATGACCGGGCTTGTCCCAGTTTTAGTTTAAAGTGACCGGTGCCATTTTCATATTACGCCCATTTCTCCTTTATGTCAACGCTATCTCTTAAGGCCGGATCAAGCGTCGTAAGATCATTGTAACCAAAGATTCGATGGTGCCCCTTCTTCTAATCAGGTAGCAAACATATAACCCTGCGCATGGCCATTGACCCGTCGCGACATCTTATCACTCAACCGGTGCGACGATTCAAGATGCCGACGGAGTTTTCAATTATATTGGTTGATTCGTGACTTTTCTGAAGACCGCCGGGCACTCAAAGACTATTTATCGTGAACATATCCGCATGGTCCTCCGGCATGAATGCCGCCTTAAAGCGAATGGCTGCATATTCTCAAAACTTACCGGGTGGTAACCCGCCGTATTCCATATTTTATGATTTCGACGTCGCGGCTCGAAGCACCTTGGAGTCGTCCATCACAAACAGTCTCCTTACGCCCGGGAAAGCGCAACGTCCGCAAAAGGGAATGTTTTTATAAAGCGAAAATATTTTTCAGAAATGCAAAAAGGTTTTTTTCAGCAACACAAACATAATTATCCCTCAAACACCTTCCCTAGTAATGAACCAACGCCTTTCATCCCTAATCGCAGACCCGATATAACTTCGCCTCCGAACGAAGGTCGGTTGCACGAAGCGCCCCATGCCGGTTATTTGATATGACCGGCGAAAAAAAAGAGATCACCATAGGGGATTAGTAGGATCAGTCGGATGGAACGGAGGAACCCCACCGCGTAAACTCCCGCATCGCCGCTTGCTTCGTCTCCTCCGCCACCAGGGGGAAGGTGGAGAGGATGTGCGCGAACTCCTCCTCAGAAAGCCCGTAGAGATGCGCAACGATGGCGTCCAGCTCCGCCCGAAGCCTCGCCCGCTCCCCAGGGT
>JAJZOL010000085.1 GCA_021811565.1 bacterium
TCTGAACAGGTCCTGCTGCAATGTGTTCTGGATCACCCAAGTGGTGGAATTAGGCGCGAAATAGTACAAGGAATCGCCTGGATTTGCCTCCATCCATTGGTTGATGAACATGTTCATGTAGGTCGCTCCGGGCGGGGGGTTGTTCTGCGGCGACCCCTGCCGTAACAAAAGAAATATAGGGGATGCGGATCCGTTTGTCGTATACTGGCTTGCATCGTCGCCAAACATGAAAGCCAGTGTGTACCGCTGTCCGATGGGTATGTCCATATCGAACGGATCGCTGGGATCCCCGGTCGTGTTAACGAAATTCGGCGGGGTGGTTGGCTGCAGAAACACGGTTGTGTTCACCGCAACATAATCCTTGGCAAGCAGAGCGATCATGGAATCCGGCGCTTCGCGTATGAGGCTCCCCTCGATGTAGATATTCGCATTTGAAACGAAAGTCAGAGCCGGAGGCTGTGCGAGAGCCATATCGCCATTGCCTGGTCCCCTTACGGGTATGTTTGCCTTCGCCGGAGCGATTCCGGCGATACGAATATCGCCCTCCGCGAGGATCACCCCGTTAAACGGGGGCAACCAAGCGTCCACCTCGGCATCCGTGGCGTTATTCCCCATCTGCGCTTTCAAATACGCCCTGTAAAATGGGTTGTCCAGTTTCAGAACGGGCACTGAGTTGTCCGCCGGCTTGTAATAGAAGAAGTAAAACGTCTCCTGTTTGGATGGAGGGTTCGTTGAGTCGTTATTGCCTGGAGGATCCGGGAAGTTGGCATCCGTTCTCGTCATCTGTATCCCCGGTTCCGCGGGATTTCCGAAATACCCCAGCCGAACGATGACTCCGCACTTTGGATCGTAGTAGGGACCGACCCAGTGCGGGTTATTATGATCCAACCAAAGCGACGGCAACGTTTGCCCGCCATAAACATTGGTGGTTTCCTGCTCATAATCGTTGAAATCGTTGATATAAATCCCGTTGCCAAGGCAGTAGTTCCCGGACATGGAGCCGGTATTGGGTAGATTGCTGCCGGAATCCCTAGTAAGGGAATAGTAGCGGTTCGCCCCGGTATTCGGGTCCACGCTGTCGATCCTTGGTGGATCCAATCTGGTGATTCCTCGCGGATAACCGCTCGCGTCCGGATTCGGGGATGCATCCCTTATCAGACCGCCATAGGTGGTGAAATTGCCCGAACTTGGCACAATCGCATTCCCATTAAGAGTGGGATCATACGTGTTTCCGTTGATGGTTTCACTCGCGACGCTGATATTCCCCGCCGCCATAACGGCGTTATTCTGCGCCCCGAATTCCTGAAGGGCGATGTTTCCCATCAATTTCAAATCGCAGTTGGCGAAGATCGGCGCCCCTGTCTGAGTGAAGACACCGCCAGGAGTTCGCACGTTCACCCCGCCCATCTGCTCCGGATAGATGACTCCCGTCGGGGGAGCTCCGATATCCGCTTCCTCTTTCGTGTCATTATTGATATTGGTGATGAATCGCAGATAGTCAGGCAATCCGATCGCCATATACGCCACCACTTTGCGACGCAGGCGCGGCGGAGAGGCGGTGAAAGTGGTGGGATCATTCGGATTGAAATAGCCCACTCGCCCTATCGATTCGATCTTGAGGTACCGTTTGTTCGCACTATTCGGATCGGAAAAATAGGATACGCGAATGAGAGCTCGCCCTCCACCCAAGTCGATCCTTGCGTATCTGCCCTCTGGATCGGTGCTATTCAAATAGATGAGATCGGGATCGTTCGGTTGCAATTCGGAACGGTCAGGCAGTGGCGGACGCCAATCCGCGCCATCGGGGCTATGCAGCAGGTTGTAGCTGGCATATTGAATTCCAGCCAGAGCGTAACGCCTGGCGGATTCACCTTGCTGGGATTCACCGGCGTTTTGAAGATTACGGGCCACCAACGCCACGAAAAGACCGCCAAGGAATAGGAGAAGGAACATTGTGATGATCGCCACCACCAAGGCCTGTCCCTTTTGCCCGCCATGTACGAATCGTATGGAATTGTTCTTCCGACCTGTCATTCCTTATGCCTCTGTATGTTAAAAGCAATCAACACCTGTCGAACAAACTCGCAACCATTATCTCAATAAATCGAACACGGGCACTCTCTGCGCCAAAGAGACTTGGTATGCTCGACTAGAGTGAAAATCGTACATCCTGACACCAAGAGTAAACTGCATCACCTGACGCGATAGATAGTTCGCCTCCACAAAATCACCATCCCGGTTATTTTGGACTTTATAGGATATGGTGATGGGGGCGGCGTTCTCCGGCAATGCATCCGTTTGTGCGGTGTTCACAGGATCGGTTTTGCTGTCGAAAATAATTGTCGCACCGTACCCGAGGTTGTTCGGATCATAATTTTGAGTATTGTAATTGTTCCCGTAGTTAATCATATACTCATCCGGTCCCAGCAACATCGGATCGGTGTCGCGGGACTCTCGGGTGTACGTGATCGGCTGACCGTAATTCGGTCCGGGATGCATGTCCGGTCCGATAACCACCTCGGACCCCGGTACGATTCTAATATCCCCGTTATTTTTTGCGAGTTGACCGAAGTTGGATAGCGTCGGCGTAGGCGCGGGCGAAGGTGAAGATGTCGGATCCTGCATGCCCACCTGACTGTTCCATAGCAGGTTAATAAACCGATAATTCGACCATCCGAACTCCTTCCACCGGTTAACATCGTAATGCGCATCATACGTCTGTACATTCACACCGTTATTGATCACAGAGAGCGGGAAGGAGAAATTCACCATGCCGCGTCTTGGATCGACGTTAAACAAAAGCCCGTTAAAGGTGCTGATATTGTTTATAGTCTCCGTATAGGGATTCCAGCCGGAATCCGACCCGTTGTGCAATGCATCAGGTGGATTTGTGGATCCGTCGTAGTTCCAAGTGTATACGTCGCCCGAGTTATGATAGACCGCGACGGAATAATTGTCTGTCCAGTAACCATGGTTCAGGAACATCGCGCTCGCCGGTATCCACGGGGTTTGATTGCCGGGATCGGAAGTGCTGCTGGCTGTCGCAAAGTCATTCAAAAAAGCGGTTGGTTGAAACTGAACCAAGGCGGTCGTCTCATTGTACATCGGGTTATTGTTTTGGTCGTAAGGAACGATCACCTCGTCGGACTGATCAATATTCACCACAGGTTCGGCGATCGCCTTCCAATTTTGCGCAATTGTGCCGTAGGGTTGCCCGCCTGGATAGCCGGGAATCGGCGGCAAGCCGGTTGGAGGAGTTGTGGTGTCATAGAAGAAGTTGGGATCCTCCAAATCCAAGATGTTCTTTCCGGTTGAGTCCGCATGGAAAAACCTCTGATCCACCTGACCGTTGCTAAGATAAGGGGTCACGACCGCTCGATATAGTATCATGGTGTTATTTGCGGTGACGTCACTATGAAGCGGATCGGCGTAATAGTTATAATACGGTTTCACCGGCATGTTATTGACGGAGGTGTTGTCCTTAAGACCCAGCCAATATCGTATGATGATACGTCCTGGAGACAGAGGTTTTGACACCGGACCTCTAAGGTTTTCCATCGGCAAGCCCGTCGTAGGATCAATGGGTATGTTGGGGTTTTCATCATTCACATGCAGCGGCGGAACGATGTCCACCATGGCGAATGGCAATTGGATCGGCGTGGTGCTTCCCGGCACCCACATGTTCACCGGGGATCCACTGTTATCGTCAATAAAGACGCCCTCCGAAATATCCGATTTAATGGTGTCCATTGCCTGCTGCGTGGTCGCCTGTGTGAGAACCTGAACTCTCGCCAAATTCGTCAGATTGAATCCCTCAATCAGAGGCCCCAGTATCAGCCCCATTAAAATACTCGTGATGGCAAGCACCACCAGCAACTCCACCAAGGTGAAGCCCTCGATGTTACGCTTGCTCAATATTTTTGATGATATCCTTGATTTCATCGTCTGTCATTTCTCGGATGCGCTTACAAGCGCCAGTATAAACATATAAATATGAATGATTAAGGGTCGGTCCTGGATAGAATTGTGTCCAGGTCGTACTTGTTCCATCGTACGGATGTTATATTTCCAGCAGGTGACTCGTTTACCATAGCGCCATTGTTATGGATCACTCGCACATCGAAAGACACACCTTGCACATTCTGGACCGGGAACGGACTGTAACCGGTTCCGTTCACATTCATATCCAGTCCCAAGGTGTCGGGATGCACGGTTGTGATATCCACATAAGGAAATCCCACCACCGGATCCACAATTGAACTGATCTGGTAAGCCTCGTTGGTCGAGTGTCGATGATATGGATTTGCCGGATTGCTTGGATTTGGCTCCAAGTAATACAGATTGCCTATGCTAACCGTTTTTCCCATATCGCAAATCGGAAAATAGATTCGATTACCCCTCACGAAGAATTCTCCAATCGCAGGCGGAACGCCTCCTGATGCGGAGTAAACATTACTGGATTTCAAAATCTGAATCGCCCAAGAGCCGTGCGCCTGATAATAGATTCGCAGTGTGTGAGTTGCGTCAGCCAACCCTTCGGCAGGCGTGAAAGTGATCGTGCCGTTCAGATAATCCACGGATTGAGGAACCACCAGGCTGCCGGTGTTCATGTCGTACACGAGAATATCCGGAGTGGGATTATTTGGTGTCCCCAACACATCGTAAAACAACCCGGTGTATTTCGTTTGGTCGCTTAGCATATCGCCAATTTTCTTTATGTTTGTCAATCCCAGTGTGATGGTGTACGGTTCGGAAGACGGCATGAACCGATCCTCGTGAAGGATGTGCCAATCATACACGTCGTAATCGATATGAGCCTGCAAGTACTGGCTTCCGTTGGGGCTTCCCTCACCGTAATGGTAGCCGGCTGGATTAAGAAGGATCTCACCTATATTGGCGGCCAGCGACGGATCCGAACTGGACACATAACTCGGTGAAACCACCTCGTATTCATAAGGGTTATCGCTGTCGAATTGCTGATCGCCCTGATCCACGAACATCCTGCTCACCGTCTCGCTGTAAGGCACGATCGCGCCCACAGTCGCCAATGGTTGCCATACGGCGGGAGGGATGGTGTTCGGCGGACTGGGCGGCGGGAGCTGAGGCACCGCAGGTACGTAGACGATTTGGTCAACAATTCGATGTCGCAAGCCGTCCGCGCCTATCGTTACATAGCTGATTAAAAAGAACTGATTGTACTTAATGCTTGGATAGAATGCAATTGACGGAGGAGTATTCGCGTCATAGGCAGGCGAATTTGGATCATCATAGCCATAATCTATCGCATACATCCTGCCGTTGACATTCGGCACCGTCACGTTTCCGTTGGAATCGTAAACCAGTTGATGGTTGCGATACAACGGATTTCCGTAGATGAAGAGGCTGCGGGTCATCCCGTCCCATTTCGTATCCAGGAAAGGACCGCATTTCAGAAAATAGTCCGTCAGTGTTGGGGGAATCTGGACTCGCTCACCGATCACTCGGTGGATTTTATTCGCGTCCGCGGCAAAATAGGGATCGGACAGATAGGTGCTGGAAAAACCGGGATAGGTGGCGCCGGGCCCCAAATCGTAGGGGGATACGTTGGTGTTTTCCTCGAACTCCGTCACCGTGCCGCTCGCCTCCTGAAGGGGCACCGGGGTCACTGCCACAACGTTGTCCATAATGCTGTTGGGATCGGAGAGATAGCCATCCTGCACTTCGTTGGCAAGCGCGGAACTCAAAGTGGTTTTTTCAGCCGACTTATTCACTGACAAGCCAATTGGGAATATGCGAATGGCCGTCATAATGCCAACCAGAAGAATCACCATGACGATCATTAACTCTATTAATGTAAAACCTGATTGTGTTTTCAGTCTCAGCATCTAAATCACCCGATAATCCACATAGCTTCGCTTATCCGACGACGCATATGTCCTACATGTTCCAGTTAAAAAAATAATTGCAAATATTACTTGGTACCGTATGAGTTAATGCAAAAACAGGATCGCTTGTCTTTTCGCTTAAATCAAATCGTACAAAAAGACTTACCGAACCAACAACACCATCATCGGCTAAATGTCTTCCATGCCTTGACCGCCGAAGGGCAGGCTACTATTCATTGAAAACATTCGGACCATACTCCAGCATCTCCTTGTAGGAGAATTTTTTGGCTGTCCCGCCAAGGTTGATGGCGAGAACGGAGTTGGAACCGGCCGTTGCCACATGCCAGGTGCAGTATGTCAGCAAGGTATGGTCTTCCGGGGGGTATGCGTATTTCAACTGGTTGGGCAGATCCGAGGCTCCGCTGTTGGCGGGACCCGTCCAATCCATGCTGTAATGTATATCGTATATGACGTTGCCGTTGTTATCCTTAGCCACTGTGCCGTCAGGGTTGATACGGGGTCCGATATCGTAGGAATCCCATCCGTAGAAAACGCCTGACATGGCTGAGTTCCAGTTAGCGGCGCCGCCTGGCCATTGCGAGGGGACCACCGGGGCGATGGCGTTTACGCCGAGGGTTTTATCAGTAATGGGGTTGTCATCGCATTTGAAGGCGCTAATATCCTTAACATATTCTCGATAGAGGAAACCGTTTGCGACTTGGTCTGCAGGTATGACCAATGTTTGATTGTTCGGTCCCAATTCATACTGAATCGTCTGAAGCAGCAAAGGAGGATACGAACCCTCATCCTGATGATACATCATGGTGGCGACCCATATCTGGTGCAGGTTGGTCATGCAAGACGACTGGCGCGCCTGCTCCTTAACTGAGCCCGCCACGGGGAATAGTATCGCGGCGAGCACCGCGATAATAGCTATCACCGTGAGCAACTCGATTAGAGTGAATGCATGATTTCGAGTGACTCTATGCATGGTACGATTCCATCCTTTCCGCGAACCTGCGCGGCGCGTATCCCTTCCGAAGGCTTCTTTCAACTATCGGCGAAAACGTTTACAATTCGTCTGTTCTGACGACAAAGACACTCGCAATGTTCCTATTCCATCACAATTTACCCCAAACCTGACATTCGAAGATAGATATTGATGAGTTTGTCGCCAAAAAAAACGGCGAGAAAAAAACCCGTCACCATATAAGGTCCGAATGGTATGTGAGTCGGACCTGGAATAAACTCATTTTCCTCCTCCGCATTGGTCGACTGAACTTCGACAAAACGCCTCGCCGCCGGAATGCGAAGCCACGCAGCGATCTGAATGATCACGTCAATAAAAAAAACGTAAGCCAGACCGTATAACAGTATTTGCGTCAGGGTCGAAGGCTCCTCATCGGCATCCTGCTGCGGTGCGCACGTCATATCCTCGTTCATTGCGCTTTTGGAGGAGCGTAGCCGCTCGTATAGCACCATCCCTCCGCCGATCAGAGCTCCGGAAGCGATGGCGAGAAAGAAAGAGGCGGCAGCCAACCCGATGGGCAGCATCGCCCCTATCGCCCTCGCGAGTTTCACATCGCCATCCCCCATGGAATCCCGTCCGAACAACATACGCCCGAGCAGTTGAATCAAAATAAAAAAAGTCGTAAACACCATGGCGCCGCCAATGGAGCGTGGCAACCAACCCCACAAGAGGCTATGCCCCGCCTCCCCGTGCATGGCGAACCACACATCCAGCGCAATTGCAACAAACAGGGCGAAGAAGTTTAGTTCATCGGGAATGATAAATAACTCCCAATCAATGAAAAACGCTGCAATTAGCGCAGAGCTAAACAGACAATAGGCTATGGTTTGCACATTGGGTCCGAAATGAATGAAGAACAGCAAAAAAAGCACGGCTGTGAAGAGTTCAACCAGAAAGTAACGCCGAGAGATGGCGTGCCGGCATTTTTTACATTTCGCACCTAACAAGAGAAAGCTTATCAGGGGAATATTTTCGAGCGCGGATAACGAATGGCCGCAATACGGGCAATGCGACCCAGGATAAGCCAAAGACTCACCCCGAGGCAGCCTCCAAACCACAACGTTCAGAAAGCTACCGATGATTGCTCCGAAAATGAATGCGATTACTGCCCAATACGCGACCGTATTAACCGGCAAGCAACATCTCCCTCCGAACAAAACTCAAGGGAAGGGAGCGTCTGAAAACGCCCCCTTACGGATAACGTTCTGTGATTATCTATTCAGGTAATTGCAAAATTTGATTTCCATGTATTTCACCGAACGTGAAAAGATCGATAATAGCCACATTTCATGAATTTTACAATTAACTCTATTGATTAGCCGCCCCCGCCTCCGGACAGGTTGCTAATGACCGCAATCAACGGCATAAACATGGAGATGACGATAAATCCCACGATGACGCCGAGAAACACGATCAGTACTGGTTCGATGGCGGCGGCCAAACTTTGCAATTGGGCGTCGACCTCCTGCTCGTAGAATTCCGCCACCTTTGTGAGCATATGATCCAGCGATCCGGACTCTTCGCCAATCGATATCATGTGCACCACCATCGGCGGGAACATACCGCTCCGCTCCAAAGGCTCCTTAATTTGTTCGCCTTCACGAATGCGGTTTCGAGCCTCGAATATGGAATCCGCCATGAGGGAGTTTCCGACTGTCTCCGCCACAGTCTCCATCGCCTGCAGAATCGGCACGCCGGATACGAGCAAAGTTCCCAAGGTTCTGCCGAAACGGGCAAGGGATATCTTGTGATTCAACTTTCCGAAAACGGGGAGCTTCAACTTTACGCGATCCATAACGCGCCGCCCTATTCTCGTGGAGCCGAAAAGCTTGAACGCAATATAGATACACACCACAATAATGATTCCCATCCACCACTTGGCCTTGAGGAAGTTACTGAAGTCCACCAGCATCTGAGTGGACCATGGCAACGATTTCATTCCCAAACCTTTAAACAGATCAATGAATTTTGGAATGACGAAAGTACATAGGCCCAACACAATGATTACGGAGAAAATAACCACAATCACAGGATAGGTCATGGCGGATTTCACTTTACGTCTCAACTCCATATCCTTTTCAAGGAACATGGAGAGCCTCTGCAAGGATTCCTCCAAAACGCCTCCCACCTCTCCGGCATGAATCAAACCGATAAAGAGGTTGGAGAAAGTCTTTGGGTATTTGCTCATCGCCTTGGTTAGAGTCTGTCCGGATTCCACCTGCTCGGATATGTCAATGATGATTCGCCGAAGTTTCGGATTAGAGGTCTGCTGACTGAGAACATCCAGCGAACGAACGAGAGACACGCCCGCGTCAATCATCGTGGAGAACTGGCGGCAGAAAACGGAGATGTCCGCCAAGCCCACCCTGCCCCAACCAGCGCCTGCGTTCGCCTTGCGCTGCGCTTTAGTCTGCTTGATGTCGGCAACGGTGAACCCCTGCTCCTGCAATCGCTTGCGGAGAATATCCACGTTCTCCGCTTCCGATGTGCCGGAACGGGTTTGCCCGCTGGCATCTCGAACAGTATATGCAAATGTTGCCATATTACTCCCCCTTTAGGGTTACATCCTACGAAATCGAATGGGAGGGAACTCTCACCCCCCCGAATATATCTTAGCGCGTTGTGCGCATCGGCTGAGCGCTTCCTCCTGCCGGACCGCTGAGGGTGCGAATCATCTTCTCCAATTCCTGCGGGTTCATGGCTCTCTCCATGGCGAGTTCGAAAGTGATCGTGCCGCGAAGATAGAGGTCACGCAGGGATTGATCCATAGTCTGCATGCCGAGATTGGCGCTCGTTTGGATCATGGATGTGATCTGATGCGCCTTGGATTCACGAATAAGGTTGCGAATGGCGGGGCTTGCGGTCATAATCTCCAAGGCGCAAATGCGGCCTGGCTGATTCGCTCGCGGCAACAACTGCTGACAGATGATCGCTTGCAGGTTATTCGAGAGCTGTAAGCGAACCTGTTCTTGCTGTCCGGGCGGGAATGCATCCACGATGCGTTCCACGGAGGTTGCGGCGCTGTTTGTATGCAAAGTGGCGAAGACAAGGTGACCGGTTTCGGCGGCGGACACCGCCATCTGCATGGTCTCGAGGTCTCGCATTTCACCAACCAATATCACATCGGGATCTTCGCGCAAGGCGGCGCGTAAGGCGTTGGCGAAAGCCCTAGTGTCCTGTCCCACTTCGCGTTGATTGATGATACTGAAATTGTGCGAGTGTAGATACTCAATCGGGTCCTCGATTGTCAGGACGTGCACGCTTCGTTCCGTGTTGATTGCATTGATCATCGCCGCAAGGGTGGTGGATTTACCCGACCCGGTAGGTCCGGTGACAAGTATCAAACCGCGCGGAAGCCGAGTGAGATCCTCCAAAATCGAGGGCAATTGCAGATCCTTCAGAGTGGGGATTTTAGCGGGAATCACGCGAAAAGCGGTGGCGACATTGCCTCGGTCACGATACACATTAACGCGAAACCGTGAAATACGCCCCAACTGATAGGAGAAGTCAAGCTCAAACTGAGTCTCGAACCGCTGTATCTGATCATCCGTCAGAATATCGTATATCAGTCGCTGCGACTCTTGCGGGATCACCTTTTCGTAGTTGGTGGGGATCAAAGCTCCGTCTATGCGAAGAACAGGAGGAAGCCCTACGGAAATATGAAGATCGGAAGCCTTCTTATCCACCACGAGCTTGAGCAAATCATCGATATGTGCCTCGGCTAGTGGTTTCGTCTTTGATGATTCCGATGCGGCGCCCTGTGCGGGTAGCTGTTGTGTCTGCTCTGCCAAAGGAAAACCTCCGTACCAAAAATATGTTTAACCCGGTCATGGAACGCGGATCGCTCCTGCGAGATATCCGCGCTCCATTCAAAAAGACACTAATGTCCGGCGGTGAACACCACGCGCATCACTTCTTCCGGAGTTGTAACACCTTCAAGGACTTTGGCAAGCCCATCCTCTCGCAACTCCAGCATGCCATTAGCTCGAGCGGCATCCCGAATATCGTTCAGAGGAGCGCGGCGCACAACCAATTCTGCGATCTCGTCATTCACCGACATCAGCGAGCATATAGCCACGCGGCCTTTGTACCCTGTGTCACGGCACATCTCGCAACCCTTCCCTCTCCAGAGGGTGACTTTCTGGTCGACGGAATCAGGTCTGAAACCGAAACGGCGCAAATCCGCTGCGTCCACCTCGTAAGGTTCCTTGCAGTTACTGCAAACTTTGCGCGCCAGTCTCTGCGCCAGAACTCCAATGACGGTGGCTGAAATCAAATAGGGCTCAATTCCCATGTCCACGAGACGAATAACGGCTGATGGGGCGTCGTTCGTGTGGAGTGTCGTCAGAACCAAGTGTCCTGTCAGGGATGATTCCACGGCGATCTCGGCGGTTTCCAAGTCGCGCATCTCTCCGATCATGATGATATCCGGGTCCTGTCGGAGGAAGGCTCTTAACGCGGCGGAGAATGTGAGTCCCGCTTTTTTATTCACGTGAACCTGAGTTATACCGCTGAGCTGATACTCAACAGGGTCCTCGATGGTGAGAATGTTTTTCTCAATGGTGTTAAGCTTGTTGAGAACGGAATACTGGGTGGTCGTTTTTCCGGAACCGGTTGGTCCCGTGGAGAGGAACATGCCATTTGGCTGTTGCACCAACTCCTCCACCTGCGCCTGTAATTCCGCGTTCAAACCCAGCTTATGCAAACCGATCATAATGCTCGACTTATCCAAAATTCTGCAGACAACCTTTTCGCCGTGCAGATTTGGCAGACAGTTTACACGCAAGTCGTAATCCTTGTTTTCATAACGTATAGGGATACGACCGTCCTGAGGAACGCGCCTTTCGGCGATATTCATTTCCGACATGATCTTGAAACGAGAGATCAGCGGAGCTTGGATGTATTTCGGCATGGTCATCGTTTCGCGCAAAACGCCGTCAACACGATAGCGTACGCGAACCCCCCGGCGATCCGGTTCCAAATGGATATCGGAAGCCCCTTCGTTGATCGCCTGCTGGATGATCGCATTCGCAACGCGTATGATCGGCGCGGCTTTCGCCATCTCCTCGACGGCTTCGCCTTCAATCTCCGCATCCGTATCCGAATCGATATTCGGATTGGCTCCATGCTTGGCGACGTTCTCCCGGATTTCGGACATCAGGTCGCTCATCATGCTGCCGCCGCCAGCGCCTGCTTTAAACGGATTCATCCCTCCAACGGCGGATCCTGTCGCCCCCGCCCCTCCAATGGACGAGGCATCCGTCGTGGCGGACGCGGAGGTGTTGCCATACGCTCTGCTGATCGCATCCTCAATGGCGCCTGGCGATGCCAATACCGCCCGAACCGTGCAACGTGAGACCATGCGCAAATCATCAGCAGCGTATGGATTGTTCACATCCCCCATGGCCACATATAACGTATTGGTGGCGCTGTCCTTGCGAATGGGTATGACATTATATCGTTTAGCGATATTCTCCGGCACCACATTCACTGCGCTAGGCTCAGGGGTGAAACGTGTCAAGTCCACAAACTGAAGACCCAGTTCATGTGCCTTGCCCTCTGTCACATCACGCTCCGTGGCGAAGCCCAACTCAATCAGAATTTTGCCCAGTTCGCCACGAGATTGTTTTTGCATGTCTTGGGCTTGTTTCAATTGATCGGTGGAGATGAATTTTTTCTCCACCAAATATTCGCCCATGCTTTTTCTAGCCATCACCATTTTTGTCCTGCCTGGCTCGATATAGGATATTGCGTCTTTGAATCTTGTATCGCGCGATTATATCACAGTTTGCTAACATTAGCAATAGGTTAAAATATTACCGCGTTTTTTTCTCTCAAAGATTGATCTTTCTCCGTATCCGATATCGTCGTTTATTGGTTCGTTACAATACTTTAGGGAACGCTCATCTTCCGCTTAGCCGCCTCTCGCATCGCCTCAACGGAGGGTTCCCGCTGAGTCCATATCTGAAAAGCCGCGGCTCCTTGCTGTATCAACATCTCCAAGCCGTTCATCGTCTTCGCGCCCGCTTCCCCGGCACACCTGAGAAAACGAGTCTCATATGGATTATATATCAAATCATACGCCAACATTCCGGAATGAAAGGATTCAGGTGGGATGGGGGGCATGGAATCCATGTCGGGATGCATTCCCAACGTAGTGGTGTTTACAACCAATTCCGCCGCTTCCATCAATTCCGTTATCTTGCCGACATCCTGAAAACGCACACAGTCGATCTTATCCGAATCCAAAATACGGCTTATCCGCAACGCCAGTTCTTCCGCTCTTTCAACCGTTCTGTTTGCGATGGTTACTCTCGCCCCCTCTTTGACGAGGCGATAGACTACCGATCGGGACGCCCCGCCGGCGCCTAACACCAAGACGCGCGAGCCTTTGAGGGAAAGTCCTGTGTCTTTCAATGAGCGTAAAAAACCCTCACCGTCCGTATTGTAACCTCTCAGTTCGCCGTCCACCGGATGTATCGTGTTAACGGCTCCTACCGCCTTCGCTTCAGGCGATATCCAATCCAGACAGGCTATGGCTCTCTCTTTGTGGGGAACAGTAAGATTGATTCCCCGTATTCCCAGCGGATTAATAATGCGAATCGCCGAATCCAGATGGTCCGGCTTAACGGAAAATGGAATATATATATAATTCAGTCCGAGGAAAGCTATCGACGCGTTATGAATGGTGGGCGATAGCGAATGCTCCACAGGATAACCAAATACGGCAAGAACCTGAGTTTGCCCGTTCACCTCGGGTACACGGACACTATCCGGTCGGTTAGACGACCCCATTGTAACTTTTGTTCCTTAATGTAACTGCGGCGTTCATTTTCCCCTCGGTGCGTCGTTTGATGGTTTCTTTCAAAAACAGTTGGCGAGGGTGTTTTCCGAAATTACATTTCCCTATAAAGCTATTATACACAAAAGCGATCCAATCGGCAAAAAAAAACGAAAGAAATCAAAGAATATTTTCCGGCTATGAGGAAGGTGCGTCATCTTCCTGTAAAACCCCGCACCTGCGAAACCAGGAGAGCAGCGCCCATTCGGCTACGCGGCTCACTTTGGTGCCCACAAACTCCTTGCGCGCGATCGGTTTCACCATCACCGTATAGATGCCCAATCGATTACCGCCCAATACATCCGTGAACATCTGATCGCCAACCATCACCGTGTCAGTGGGAGAGACATCCAACTCCTTCAACGCGCTTACAAACCCCCTTTTGCCGGGTTTCCAAGCATGGCGAATATAAGGGATATCCAATTCCTCGGACAGCTTTTTCAATCTCTTGCCAAACCGAGTGTTGGAGATTAAGCATAATTTGATGCCATTCTCCTTTAATTCGCTTAGCCAATCTCGAACCGCATCCGACACCTCGTGACGCTGCCACGGAACCAGCGTGTTATCCAAATCCAACAAAACCGCCTTCACCCCTCTGCTTGTCAACTCTCGCACGCCTATTTGAGACACGCCTAGGTGACAATATTTGCGCGGGCAGCATAGATAAACGCCGCCCCTCTTCGTATTATCCATGTTGATCCGCACCGGTTTTGGTCGATTCCATCTGTTTCACGCGTTTTATCGCCGCCAAGTGTTCCGCCAACGTTCTCGTAAAGATATGGGAGCCATCCGGAGATGCCACATAATAATAATAGTCGTTATGATCCGGATGCAGTGCAGCCAACAACGAAGGCAAGCCCGGACTGGCGATAGGTCCTGGAGGCAGCCCTTTATGGAGATAAGTATTGTACGGCGAATGCACCTTCAAATCCTTATACAGAACTCTGTTCTTATGAACCCCTAGCGAATATAGAACCGACGCATCAATATCCAAATTCATATGCTTGCGCAAACGATTCTCTATGACCCCGGCAATCAGGGGTCTGTCCTTCTCAACCTCCGCCTCTCGCTCAATCAATGACGCAATCGTGACGATTTGATTTAGATTGTGGTTACTCCGGCTAATATCTTCATGGTAGGGATCATAAAATTCACGATCAAAAGTGTTCAGCATCACCTGAGCAACCTTCTTGTAATGACTGTTCGGGAGGAAAAAGTAGGTTTCCGGGTAGAGATACCCCTCCAATCCAACTTTGGGCAGCGGAAAAGGCGCCGTTAATCCCGTGTGAGCCGAGTGTGCGAATTTAAGAAACGCTTGCGGGTCGGAAATAACCCCTTTGTGATACAGAGTTTGCGCGATCTGTTTTAATGTAAACCCCTCGGGTATCGTCACTTTGACAGCATTATCCGTTTTGCCTCGAGCGATCGTTTTGGCGATGCCGGGGGTGGACATGCTTGGCGACAAAAGATAGGTGCCCGCCTCCAAACGTCTTGAATACCCCTTGATTTTCGCGTAGAACAGGAAAGACCAGGCGCTTCGTATCAACCCTTTGCTTTGCAGCGTTCGTCCTATGCTTAGCGTCCCCAAATCCGGAGCAATCTCCACGCGGGTGTAATGAGACTTAGGAGATACAGGGCTGAGCGAATGCAGGAAGCCTGCGACGAACCCAACCGCAACCAGTGCGAAAATCCAACCCCATTTCACACGAAACAATCGTTGTCTTCCGGTTTTTGTCAATATCTTACCTAGCTCGCAGGACACATGAAATTACGTCTCATTATCCATCTTTGGTGTTTCTATCTTTCGCTCCAGGAAACTTTGCAGTATCAGGCACGCGGCAACGGAATCGATCACGGTTTTACGCTCACTATTCCTTTTACCTGCTATCTCCAATGTTCTATGCGCCTCCCCTGTGGTGAGCCTCTCATCCTGTTCATATATGGGAAGACACGTGTAGCGGCGGAGCTGCGAGATGAAATCACGCACTTTTTCCACCTGCCTGCCGGATGTGCCATCAAGCATTAACGGCAGCCCCACTACAATCACTTCGGGATTCAACTTATCTATCAGGTTCACAATGCGGCGCATATCCCGGCGATAACCCTCCTCCCGGATGATCGTCTCTCCTGGAAAAGCGAGTCTCGCTTCCTCGTCGCTCCAAGCCACGCCAATGGTTTTATCGCCCACGTCCAGTGCAATCGCACGTGCCATATCCGTTAACATCCCTGATAACTCCTCATCCAGCCCATTAACCGCAAAAAGCTTCATGGTGATCACTTGGGGAATGATGATGGAGGATCGGTAAATCACCGATATAGCACATTATACCGCGAATCACCAATTCCCGCTTCCATAAACGCCTCAAATTCTCATCCTGTCGCATCCTCTCATGCGTATATGTTATAATGACCTATAAACCGCGAAAGGATTGTGCGCGAAGGACATGATATACCCCAGCCGGGAAGATTTTATACGAAAATCCAGCGAAGGAAATCTCATTCCTGTTTACAAGGAGATTCTTGCGGATCGCCTCACTCCCGTTTCCGCATATGAGAAAATCGCGTGGGGGGCGGGTTCCTTCCTGCTTGAAAGTGTCGAGGGGGGGGAGCGAATCGCACGCTACTCCTTCATTGGCGGAAACCCCTTCCTTATCCTGAAATCAAAAGGGCGTCAGGTCACCATCACGGAAGGGACGCGTAACCATGTCATCTCTCTATCCGATGGCGAGGATCCTCTTACCGTTTTGAAAAAGTTAATTCGCGAATACCGTTACGTTTCTGATCCTGGCATCGGCACGTTCAGCGGGGGAGCCGTTGGCTTTCTATCCTACGATATCGTCAGATTCTTCGAAAAACTTCCGGATAAAAATCCTGATGACCTGAATCTGCCGGATTGTTGCTTCTTCTTTACGGATACGATGCTAATTTTTGATCACGTAAAACAGAGAATCAAAGTTCTATGCAACGCCAGAGTGCAGCAGGATGCGGCTTCCGCGTATGACCGCGCGGTTTCAAGAATTGAGGGCTTGATAGCCCGACTGCGCTCCCCTTGGGCTCCGCCCGCATCGTTGCCAAGTCCGGACGAGTTGGAGATAACCCCTAATCAGACTCAGGAGCAATATGAAACGGCGGTGACTAAATGCAAGGAGTACATCGCTTCCGGCGACGCCTTTCAGGTCGTCCCTTCTCAGCGATGGGCGGTTCGGTTTAACGCCAAGCCGTTCGAGCTTTATCGCGCCTTGCGCTCAATTAACCCCTCGCCGTATCTCTACTTTTTGGAGATGGGCGACAGGCAGGTGGTGGGATCCTCTCCGGAAATCCTAGTCACCGTCAAAGAGGGAAAAGTGAGAGTACGCCCTATCGCCGGAACGCGACCCCGTGGCAAGACGGAAGATGAGGATAACAGGCTCGAAAAGGAGTTGCTCGCTGATGAAAAAGAGAGAGCGGAGCATGTAATGCTCGTCGATCTAGGAAGAAATGATGTCGGACGCGTAAGCAAATACGGCACCGTAAAGGTCACCGACCTGATGGCGATCGAGCGTTATTCCCATGTGATGCACATTGTCTCCAATGTGGTTGGTGAACTGGCGGAGGACAAGGATGTTTTCGACGCTTTGCGAGCATGCTTTCCAGCCGGCACGCTCACAGGAGCCCCAAAGGTGAGGGCTATGGAGATCATTGATGAAGTCGAGCCCAATCGCAGAGGACTCTATGGAGGTGCGGTCGGCTATTTCTCCTTTTCCGGCGACGCCGATTTCGCTATCGCCATACGAACCATGTTGGTGGATGGCAACATAGCATACATCCAGGCGGGAGGGGGTGTCGTGGCGGATTCCACGCCCGCAGGGGAGTATCAGGAATCTGTGAATAAGTCGCGTGCACTGCTTTCGGCGATTGAGATGGCTCAAGCGGGCCTTGAAGGGTGAACCTATCCTTTAAGGATCGCGATATCGTTACGATTTCAGAACGAATGTAGAAATGAAACGAGAATAAAAAGAAATGTTTCGTATCATTCCTGAATTAACGGTTGATAATATGCAGCAGGCAATGGATTTTTACTGCGGCATCCTAAATTTTCAGGTCAGCATGCAGGATGAAGAGGGTAACACCGGCTTTGTCAGCTTGGAAAAGGAGGATGCCTCGCTGTTCCTGGTGACGGAGGGTTCGAGGGATAACACAAAAAGAGAGGCTTTGAAGCGCAACAAACGGGGTGTGGGCATGCGGCTCTACTTTGAAGTTGAGGATGCCGGTGCGCTCCACGAGGAATTGAAGACAAAAGAGTTACCGGGTCTCGGAGAGCTTAGTTACAATGAGGATGAGGATTACACGGAATTTACGCTCACTGATCCGGATGGTTATTGCTTAGGGTTCTATTCCTGAGCGTATTATACCTTGAGGTAATTGCCAAATTCAGCAAATGTGGCTGTTATCGTTCATTTTATGTTCGGTGAAATACTTGGAAATCGAATTTTGCAATTACCTGCCTTTAGAGGACATGGAATAGCGATCTGAAGTTTAAGGAAAGATGCGTACGCCTCGCTGAATGTTTTTTCTATCCGATAATCTTCGATGGATTAATATAACATCCACGTCAAAGGAATGTGTCGTCCATTCATTGCCTGTGGAGGGCGTTTTCATGTCCGATACGATGAGATCACACCAACCATACTACAATGGCTATCGGAAAATGTAGCGAGACCAATAGGGATTGATTGCATCTCTCATCCGTGCAATCCACAAAGGGGATTGCATGTTTCGCCATACCGGATGATGACGAAGTTTATTAGGATTGACTGAGAATTAAGGGGAGGGTTATGCAGTCCCCCTTGCGGAATGAGAAATCCGCAGCCATCAAATGAACTGGAATAATTATGAAAAGTATCCATGCATTTTTGGAAGTCGCACTTAAGAAACGAGCATCCGACCTTGTGATAAAAGCGGGGGCTCCTCCATCCTTCAGGGTGGACGGGGATATGCAAATTGACGATTCCGCTCCGTTAACAAGCCAGGATACATATGAAATCAGTTGTGGGATTATCGATAGCGCATCGAGAGATTATCTCTTGCGAAAAGCCGATATTGACGGTGACGGGGATGAACCTCCATTCATGAACACGGAGGAGATTATGGAGCGCCTGCAGGCCGGCCATGAAATCGATCTCGTTTTCACGGTCCCGGGACTTGTAAGAGTAAGAGCAAATCTTTTCCTGGAACGCGGGACCATCGGAACGGTTTGCCGCATTATTCCTCTATCCCCTTATACCATACAGGAACTCAGCCTGCCCGCTGTGTTAAAGGATATCGTCCTGCAACCACAGGGGCTTATCATCATCACCGGACCGACCGGCAGCGGAAAAACCACGACTTTGGCGGCGTTGGTCGAAGAGATTAACCGCACTCGCCGAACAAACATATTCACCATAGAAGACCCCGTGGAATATGTCTTTAACGACAAGAAAAGCGTCATCCATCAAAGAGAGATAGGGTCGGACACGCAATCCTTTAAATCCGCATTGCATAGCGTTACGCGTCAAAGTCCGGATATCATTTGCATCGGAGAGATGCGGGATGTGGAGACAATGGATGTCGCCATGGCCGCTGCGGAAATCGGTCATCTTGTGATCACAACATTCCACACCGTTTCCGCGCCGGCGACAATTGATCGTATCATAGATAGTTTCCCTGTTCACCTGCATCGTCAGGTTTCAACGCAACTCGCCGCTTCATTGCTTTGCGTCACATCTCAAAGACTGGCAAGAAGATCGTCCGGCATGGGACGTCTGCCTGCCGTGGAGGTTATGACCAATTCGCCAACCGTTCGAAAACAAATCGAGGACGGCGAGACAAACGAACTTTATAATTCCATCCGGGATGGCAGTCATTTCGGCATGAACACCATGAATCAGGCTCTGGAAAAACTCTATCAAAACAAATCTATCTCTTATGATGAGGCGATGCTCCTGGCGGGTAATTCAGCGGAACTCAGACATATGCTTAGACATAATTGAAACATGTTGTGAGTTTTCAATGGCTTTCGCTCGATGTTCCGGACATACGATGCTAGCCATTCAAGCTCCATACATGTTTAATGTTTGGAGCCGTCCTGAGTGATATAAAGGAGTTCCCGATGCCTTTTAGAGTGCGCTCCTGGTTTATAGTGTGCGTGATCAGCTTGTTCGGATGCATGTCCAGTGTCTCCACTTTCGGAAAGGGTAATCCCATGGATACGCGCGGTCCCAACTATTGCGCCGATATTTCCATACGAATTAACAAAGACGGGGTGCAAGCGCAAGGGGCGGGTGTCGATTTTCACCCCTCTCCAATAAGCCGCTGGGTGGCGGATTGGGTGACGGCGCAAGGGAATCCCCCGATTGTCCTGCTCCGCAAAACGTTCCACCTCACGCAGCAACCTAAAAAAGCGATAGCGTGGATAACCGCCGATAAGTATCTGCTATATGTAAATGGCAGGCTTGCCTCCCGTGGACCGGCGGATCAGGGCAGGGACTGGAACGGTATCACTACGGAGAAATGGTTTTACGATTGCAGTGATATTTCACCGTTATTGCACAAAGGCGTGAATTGCATCGCCGTCCTGGAGTTCGGAAACAGTGGGTGTCTTTTTCAAGCCGACATTATTCCGCCGCATGGTAAGAATATTGTCCTAAAAAGCGATCCAACCTGGAAAGCCATTCCGGCGGACTATCTGAATTGGGTGGATTGGACGCCCCCCGCCGGAGCGAACTCCCATCCTTCCCATTGCCTTCGGTTTGACGGAGCGAAAGAACCCGTAAACTGGCAAGAACCATCCTTTGACGATTCCGAATGGAGCCACTGTATCCTTGCTTCGGGCGTGAAATTTCCTCTAATTCTCAGCGAGATCCCCTCTTGCATGGAGGCGAGATATCCCGTTCTTAGCGTGGAGAATCCCCGAGGCGGAGTGAAAATACCACCACACCCCTTTCAAATCGGCGAAAGCGTTGTGGTGACATCCGACGGAAGTTTCGATGTACGTTTCGACAGAATTCTATCGGCGTATTACGGTATCGAGGTGATGGGTGGGGCGAACGCGCATATCGCTCTACAGTCCTACGAGTTGGAGAATGGCAATTACAATCGCATGGCATCCCTGGTTCTAAGAGACGGATTGCAATACTTTGAATGCCCAAATTACTCCAGTTTCAGCGTTCTTCATGTAATCGTGTCCCATGTCACCACGCCGGTCGTCATCAAGGATATCAGCGCGGATTTCACATCGCAGCCGGTGAGCTACAAAGGCGCATTCTCGTGCAGCGACTCATATCTCAACAAAGTTTGGAAATCCTGCAGATGGGCGACACAAATCTGCCTGCAAACGCATCACTTGGACTCTCCCGATCATCAGGAGCCTATCGCCGATTACGGGGATTACCTCATAGAGGATTTGGTCAATTTTTACGCATTTGATCAACCGCAACTCGCCAAGCAGGATTTGCGCAAATTCGCCTGGGTAATGAAGAACAGCGATTACAAGACTTTCCACACCAGTTACATTCTCTTGTGGGTTCAGTCATTGCTGCAGTACTACCAATACACCGGCGACGTATCCCTTGTACGGGAGCTATCCCCCGAAGCATACGCCGTAATCGATCGTTTTTCAGGATATATCGGCAAAGACGGAATCATCTCGGAAGCTCCGAACTACATGTTCATGGACTGGGTAACCATCGACGGTTTCAACTGCCATCACCCACCTGCGGTAATAGGTCAGGGCTACATGACCGCGTTCTTTTGCAAGGCGTTGCAGGACGCGGCGGAGGTTGCGAAAATCATGGACGATGATTCCCGCGCCGAAAAGTACGAATCGATGCGGGAAACGCTTATCCACGCTTTCAATAAGGAGCTTTGGGTTCCCGATAAGGGTATGTACAGAGACGGAAAACCGTTTCAAACCCACGTGAAACCATATGAATGGATGCCTGCGGACAAGGACATCGCAACCTTTAGCGCTCAATGCAACTCGCTGGCGACGCTCTACAACATCGCTCCGAAAACACTGCAAAAATCCATCATGGAAAAGGTGTTGACGGAGACACCTTGGAACGTTCGACCGTATTTCATGCATTTTGTCTTGGATGCAATGGCTCACGCCGGGCTGTTTGATCAACTGGGAACGACATGGCTGCGTAAATGGAGGATCATCCCCCAGACTCAGACCTTCTACGAGATGGGGGATCAAGGGGATTTAAGCCATGGCTGGGTTGCCACCCCGCTCTGTCAACTCTCAGAGAGGGTTTTAGGAGTCAAACCTTTGAAACCTGGCTACGAAATCGTGGGTATCCAGCCAATCCCATGCGACCTGCATTGGGCGAAAGGAGCGGTTCCCACGCCTCGCGGCTTGGTGAAGGTCAGTTGGAAAAAAACGGAGAGCATTTTCACCATGAAAGTCGCGATCCCGCCCAAACTCACGGGTGAGGTTCGCATCCCCCGATCCTCCAAGGAGAATTTCGCAACGCTATTCGTCAATGGAAAAATCGTCTGGCGCAACGGCAAGCCGGAGCAAACGCCTTTAGGAGTTAAGTCTCTGGTCGTTGACGACGGGGAGTTCACCCTGAAGGTGGCCGGTGGCGGTTACACATTCGAATTAACGGAGTAAACCGCAACATATCGATCATGATAAAAGCCCTCTGTCGCAATGGCAAGAGGGCTTTTATTGAAATCGTTTGGAGCGGGAAACGAGTCTCGAACTCGCGACCTCCTCCTTGGCAAGGAGGCGCTCTACCACTGAGCTATTCCCGCATCAATTTGACGGTGGTGGGCGAGAGGAGAGTCGAACTCCTACGCCTTGCGGCACTAGTTCCTAAGACTAGCGTGTCTGCCATTCCACCACTCGCCCGAATGGCCAGATCAACTTAACGTGAGAATTATATCACGTTAAGCGAAAACATGTCAAGAGCGGGATTTTTAGATTATCCCATTCATATTATTTTCCCCACTACCCAAAATCTCTGGCGTCTAGGGTCTCTCCATTCCTACCGCTCTCCACGCACTCCACATACGCCGCCGCGCAAGCCACTGCGGTCATTCCAATCGAAGGATCCTTGATCCCGGCGGGCGGCTCGTCCCATATCCAAGGCGGACTGACCAAATTGACGCGAACGCCGCGAGGCATTTCCACCGCCGCGGTTCGCGCAAACCCCTCCAGCGCGGAATCCACCATGCTCGCGGTCACGTTCCCGGGCAGCGGCGTTTTCGCCAGTATTCCGCTGGTCAACGTGAAGGAGCCGTTATCATTGATGTAACTCACCCCAAGCCTCACAAGGTTAATCTGCCCCATCAGTTTGTTGGACAAGCAGAATTGAAAGTCATCGTCAGTGAGGGATTCCAGCGGCTTGAAACGCAGCTGCCCCGCCGCCGAGACCACCGCGTCAAACGGTGCGACCGCCTCGTAAAGCCTTCGGATCGATTCCTTCGAGGCGATATCCACTCGAATATCGCCGGAGGTATGCCCCACGGATACAACCTCGTGTCGGTCAGCCAATGCGCGAACCACCTCCCTGCCAATGGTTCCGCCTGCGCCAATAACCACAATTTTCATTTTCCTATCCTCATTATTGAACTTTCAGTTACGGCATTCCCCCTCAATTCAAACCGCAACAGTTCTTGTACTTTTTCCCGCTTCCGCAAGGGCACGGTTCGTTTCGCCCCACCTTGCGATGCAAGTATTCCGCTCTGGCGTGTTTATCCAATATGTCAGGCGCATGCTTTTTGGTGTATTCATAAATTTTCGTAACCGCCACAGGTATCACGGAGTAAAGTCCCGCCAAAATATGGGCTTTGGTGATATTTTGGCGCTGCTCAGGCGGGATATCATCTAAAATCGGGGTGATATCATCTTGATTCGCCGCTGTATATATGACACCAAAGGAGCTATAAATGTTTTTTTCCTCATCATTCGCTTTTTCATAAT
>JAJZOL010000001.1 GCA_021811565.1 bacterium
AGGCACTCCTTGGGGAATTACCCCGCACATCACTACTCAGTGGCAAACCTTGCGCATACCGGTAAGGAGTTTGCAACTATTCACGTGGTGGCATATCACTCCCGCTGGACGTGGAGGAACCGGAGATTATTGTCATCTGGATCATCTTGCAAGTATCATTATAAACCAAGGAAAATGGTTATACCCCCAATATGCTGACGAATCGCACGCCGTGGAAATTGAGAGTATCCAATTAAGCAAGTGATAAAATTCACTCCGCTCCTTTACGAGAGTTCAGCAATTCCATGAAAGAAGGGTCATTGATGAAATACCTATACGCATCTCTTGTTTGCTTTACAATTCTTATCGCATTAGTCGGATGCGGGAAAGTGGCGCCGTCCTTTACAAGCCATGAAAAATCCGAATTCCTAACGGCGGTGAAGGATGGGGATTCCGATGTGGTGGATCAATTATTGATAGAGAAGCCTGGATTGGTGAATATCCGAGACCAAAACAACCAAACACCATTGGATATTGCCGAAAAGCAGAACAACTCCGATATGATTGCGGTTCTGAAAAAACACGGCGGCAAGGAGTGAGCGCAATATACGCCTGTTGAATGTTTTTTATATTGCTGGAAAATCCAAAAAGAGGTGTTCACAGCGGATGAAGTGTCATGCAACATTCAGCGTGATTACACAATCCTGATTGAAGTGTAATCATGGAACCAGTTCCATGGAAAAGTTTGTACTCAATCCGCAAACTCCCTCTTGGAGCCATAAAACTTATCGGAATGTTGCATTCGGCAACCTTTTGACGGAAGAAGCAGGCGATGCGCTGACAACGTACTTCTATGATCACGAGATCAAGTTAACGAGTGTCTCCTCCCCGTGCGGGGGCGAAACCTCCTCATGCTCTGTGGGGGGAATGCGTGAGGATAAGGTCAGTTCGTGGGGAGCCGTTTATTACGTCTGAGACGTCGAGAACGTGCTGATCAAAACCGAGGCCAGCCTCGTCACGCACGCGCACTACACCGACTTCCCGAGGGTGCGGGGCGGGCTGAGATCCGAGAAAAGGGGCTGCGTTTCCAGCTTTTACGGCTTCGACCAGCAATCCAATGCGCGCATTCTCGCGTCGATAAATGGTAATGTTACCGATGGATATCTCTATAAGGCGTCCGACGAGGATGTGGCTGTATCTTTAACCACGTAAAATCCCTTGCATTTTAAAGGGCGGGTCGGGTATTAGTGAAGTATAGCAAGGATTCGCAGCACCTCACGACTACGAAATAGTACATGTAATAGATTCCATTTTTTTGCGAGGATCATCCCAATGCGCACAATTCCCTTTTTGGTCATTAGCAGCCTAATAATCCTCTCTTGCGAAACGTCGCTTTCACAGACGATCGATTATCACTGGCGTAACGTCAACGCACAATCCTTGATAGGCGTGATGAACCACAGCAAAACGATTGTGTCGATGGATGGCTCTCTATCGCTTCCGAATGGTGTCGTCCATTTCATCACACCCGATACACCGGAAACCTCAACTTCCAATAACCCATCGGACCGACGTCAATCCTTGGAGAACGGTTATTTGCCAATGGTGAGGACGGAGTGGACACAAGATGGTATAACCTACGAGACGCTTGATTTTGGTGCGTTGATTCACGATATTCCCGTGGATATCGTTCGTATACGCCTCAGCAATTCATCGAATTCCGCGAAAACAGCCAATCTGCTTGCCAAATTCAACGGCGGCGATATTCTCACGGCGAAGGGCGGCGACCTGTATTCAGGCAATCTGTTGATCGCGCATCCCGATACGCCTCAATATGGCGTGGCGCAGGCTTTCGTATCGCAGCAGGATTGGGGCAACGTTGAAGGTTGGAGTCCCAGTCCGGGATGGGCTCATCCGCTGCAAACGGTGGATCCGTCATTCCGAAATATCACCATCGGCTTTGCAGGAAAGCCCATAATTTACGCTTTCCATGCAAAGCCGAATACCGAATACACTGTGGATCTTGGATTCTGTGAAGGCTACTGGTCGGATGCCGGCAAGAGAATCATGGATATATCGATAGATGGCAAATATGAAAAAACGATTGATCCGGTTCAAGATGCGGGATTCAACATCCCGATGATTGAAAGCTTCACAGTGAAATCCCCTTCTGACGGTTGGGTCAGAGTGCAAGTGCAAGCCAACCCCAAGGCGCAGGATCAAAACTGCATTCTAAACGCAATATGGATTTATTCACAAAACAATGCGCCGAACGTGAATGCGATCATAAACGGTACAGCGAATGCAACTCCACTTTTTCATGTGTCATGCGGGTCATCGAGCGACCAGCGGCTCTCCCTCGGGGGTGTCAAGTTCCAGGCGAATCTGCAACCGGGAAAAACAAGCGAGTATTGGATTCGATTTCCTTTGACCGATTCCGTCAAGGACGCGAAAAACGTGTTTGCTGGCGCCGGTGGTTCCCTGTTGGATGCTGCAAAAATGCGATGGAACGCCTTTTTCGCCAAGGGCGCCCAATTCCAAACACCAAGTGTTGATGTGAACGATTTCTACAAAGCATCCCTCGCCTATACGTTTCTGATGCGCGATAAAGTGGGGCGTTATTACGTCGTGAAACCCGGCGCGACCGTATACAACGCCTTTTGGTATCGAGATGGATCATATATCACGCACGCCCACGATATCGCGGGATATCCCGAAGAGGCGGAAAGGGATTTGCGAGTATTCATTCATTCCCCTCTTCCCGATGCGGTTAACGCCATGGGCACGGCGCCGATCCAACAGCAGTCCGACGGCGCATGGAACGCCCCCGCCACGGAATGGGATGGTCAAGGACAGGCTTTATGGGCGATCGTCTCTCATTATGAACTCACAGGCGACACCGCATGGTTGCAAACCGCATATCCCGCCATTCTCAGAGGGGCGGAGTGGATACGCACAGCCCGTCAATCAACAAGTGGGTTTTCGGATGTGGATACCGATCATTACGGGATATTCCCTGTGGGTTTCGGCGAGGCGATAACGGACGGACAGGTCTATTGCTACTACCATGATTTCTGGGGCGTCCTTGGCATTCGCGAGGCTGCACTCGCGGCGCAGGCGATGCATCGCAGCGGAGATGCGGCATGGATGAGCGCACAGGAGAAGAGTTTCACTCGATGCCTTCTGGATGACGTTAGACTGGCGGCTTTAAAAGATCATCACGGAAGGGAATATATCCCCGGTGCACCCGGACAGCCAGGCGAACCGAACGAACCCGGCGCGAATATTTGGGGCGACATAGCCGCGATATATCCCTGCGAAGTGATGAACCCGCAAGATCCTTTGATTGTTTCCACAATGGATAGAATGTGGGATAGAAAATTGCAGGATGAGTATCAGTTTATCACTCATTATAAGATATGGACGTACATCACGGCGGATTGGATTCAAGCGCTATGGCTGCAGGGGCATCCTCACAAGGCGTGGGAGCTTTTTGTCGGCTATCTCAATCACGCCTATCCTACGAAAAGCTGGTGTGAGGAGATGTTCCCTGATACTATGATTGGCACCGGAGATCAGCCGCATGGTTGGGCTGCGGCGAACATGGTGTTGTTGATGCGAAACATGTTGGTTCGTGAGGATGGGGGCTATCTCGACCTGCTTTACGGCGCGCCTAAGGAATGGGTGACCTCGAATCACTCCATCCTGGTGGATCGCGCTCCCACCACGCTTGGCGGTCCGATAAGCTTTACGTCGTCCTATGATGCCAAGGATAGCGACGTAACGATAAATATCAGTCAGGCACCCCAAAACGCGGAATATCTGCGCGTTTGGATTCGGGATTGCACCATTGACAAGATCGTTTCCTCTTCACATCCGGTCATGAATATTGGCAAGGATTATGTTGACTTGCCAAGTTCGAAGGGCATCTACAAAATTCAGGTGACCCCGTGATGAAATTGGACACAGTTTCCGGATATATTCGCATTCCCACTTTAAAAACGGTCGATCGGTTCCTGGAGGAGTTACGAAGCCACTCCATTCCCATTCCTTGCGAACCGGAATGGCTTCCCGTATCGCGTTCTCCCATCTCGCAGCCAAGCGAATTGTTTGGCAGAAAGCTTTGCAATCGGTTCGCCATACAACCCATGGAGGGCTGGGACGCCGATGCATTTGGCGCGCCAACGGAGCACACCTATCGACGGTGGCGGCATTACGGCGCCAGCGGCGCTTCGGTGATATGGGGCGGAGAGGCGGTGGCGGTTCGCGAAGATGGCAGAGCGACCTCCCGGCAACTCCTCCTTTCGAAAGCCACGCAAACTGGGATTGCCGGATTGCTGGAATGCTTGAAAAAGGAAAGAAAACGTATCGCTTCCGATGACAACGTCGTCATAGGACTTCAACTCACGCATTCCGGACGATTTTCTCATCCACACGGAGCGAATCATGATCCCGTGATCCTGTACCATCATCCTATCCTTGATCCGAAGTTTAACATCCCGGGCGATTACCCTGTGATGAGTGACGGGGAGATACGTCGATTGGAGGAGGATTTCGTCGAAGCCGCGATACTGGCTTATGAGATCGGATTCGATTTTGTGGATATCAAACATTGCCACGGATATTTGGGGCATGAGTTTCTTAGTGCGAAAACGCGCGATGGACAGTATGGCGGTTCTTTGGAAAATCGAACTCGCTTTTTAAAAAATGTCACGGAAGGCGTCTGTGCGAACGCACCTGGACTTGGAATTGGGGTTAGGTGCAGCGTTTTTGATGTCATTCCCTACCGTCCCGATCCCGAGACATCCCTGCCGGGAAAGCCGGGGAAAGGGGTTCCCGAAGAGTATTCCAATGGCGATTATCATCGTTGGGCGTTCGGATCCGATCATGTTCATCCCACCGAGCCGGATTTATCCGAAGCCATGGAGCTTTTCGACATTTTCCGCAAACTCAGTATCTGTTTGGTGAATGTCACGGCGGGCAGTCCATACTATAATCCCCATATTCAACGTCCAGCACTCTACCCGCCATCCGACGGCTATCTTCCGCCGGAAGATCCCTTGTGGGGCGTATTCCGCCAAATGAACGCCGTGCGAGAGTTGAAACGTTGTTTTCCGGATATCGTGATGATCGGTTCCGCTCTCACATACCTTCAGGATTTTCTTCCAAACGTTGCGCAAGCCGCTTTAAGAGAGGGATGGATGGATTTCGTCGGAATCGGGCGAATGGTTCTCGCATATCCCTCCTATGTGCGTGATCTACTTGAAGGCAAACCCTTGGACAGAAAGAAAATATGCCGCACCTTCAGCGATTGCACCACTGCGCCGCGTAATGGATTTCCATCCGGTTGTTATCCCTTGGATCCCTATTACAAGAAATCTTCCATGGCAAAGGATCTGGCGCAAATCAAAAAAGGCTCCTCCGCTAACTGACGGATATGATGGTATTACTTCATCGTCGGAGACCATTCCGCCTGCACGTTATCCCCGTTCCCCTTTGTTAAATTTATGCGATCGCTCCCGTCTGCGTTGCATACCCAAATATCTCTGCCGCCTGCGCCGACCATCGTGTATAACAGTTTGGATCCATCGGGAGACCATTTAGGATCGCTCATCTCCCCTTTGAGAACAAGCGGAATTTTACCGACATCCTTGAGCGATTTTATCACGATTGGATTGGGCAAATTCGTTGGTAGTACGGCGATTCCGAGAAGTTGTCGGTCGTCGGGACTCGACATTCGCCACAACTCGAAAGCCACCTTCGTGCCATCCGCCGAAACGCATGGGTTTTCCGGAGCCACTGTGTAGGGTTTCGCAAGCAGAAGGGGTTGCATGGGCAGAAGGAGATCGTCAGTGCGATGAATGATCAAACTGTTCATATCCCCCGCTCCGCTCAAGGCGACGACAAGTCGCTTGCCATCGGGGAGCCAGGCGATACCGACGTGATTGGAGGCACCAGCGGGGATAAGTGCGGGTTTTGATGTCATTGAAGGCAGAAGCACTGCGGATTCAGGATATTGCATGTTCTGTTGCGATCCGCCGGATGTTTTCGTTTTCCACCAGTTGGATTCCCCCATGGCCGGAGCGAATTGTCCCTCCGTAGTCTGAATTGCGGCGATTTGCTTGCCGTTCGGATCCCAAGCGTAAGCTCGTATGGGCGGCAACAGGAAATCCTCCTCAGCGTTGTCATTGGTGGTTGTCGATTCGGCTCCCCCTCGAATGGGTGGCGGGTAGACTTGCTTTAAACCCGTCCCGTTGGGGTTGATCACTTTGATTACGCCTCCTGTGAGAAACGCCACCTTCTGACCGTTCATAATCCATGTCGGATTATCTTTTTGTATCGACCCTTGTGTCGCTTGCTGGGGTGTACCACTACCCAGAAGATATATCTGCAGCGTATGACCACCTCCGACGGAACTTTCTCCGGCGTAAGCGATCTCATTTCCCGTGGGATTCCAAGCGGGGTTTCGTTTTAAGCTGGGATCATTCGTCAAGCGTCTTAAATTTGTTCCATCGTCATGAATAAGAAATAGGTTCGTCGAGCCGCTCTTTCCCTCTCTAACAAAAACGATATCCCCTGCGGTGGAGCCTGTAAGATGCGCAAGCTGACCAAAAACTCCGTAGTTTTCCTTCCACCAAAAAAAACCTACCAACAAGCAAACAAGCAAGATTGCAAGGAGATATTTCCCCAAAGCCCCGCCAAATAAACGTTTGTTCATGAACATATGACCTCGTCAGAATAACCGGCTGCATAACGGAGGGTCTGTTTGCTTCCTCGGAACAGCCCCCAATATTGTACCTTTTGTATCACCGCGCATGATTCCAATACGGGATTAATGAGGCGGGATTTCACCAAGCCGTCATAATGACGGTGAATTAGATGGGGTTCAAACGTTCTGAACCTGTTATCAAGAGAATGGATATCTAACCGAATGAAAAGCCAAAGTCATCCATTGGTGGCTTCAAGTTGACTTTGAGGGCATGGAAGGGATATTATCCTATTGCGGTGATTGCAAAAATCCTGGAAAAGAGCCAAATAATCCGTATTTCATGGTTGTTGAAACATCGGAAATGTGCCTTTTCGCACTTACCTATCCTGCAAATATCATTCTTCGCCTTTTGAAGCGTTTCTACGCTAGACCGTCATCCGGCAGGTGGATTTTTGCCATCGCACCCTTTGGTGTAAATATTGAATATGACGATATCTCACGGAGAAAACCGATTTCATGGCGAATTTGATTCTTGAAGTGGGCGTCGAGGAGATGCCCGCAAATGCCGTTTCGTCCGCACTGGAGCAACTAAAGCAAACCGTAACCCGGGGGTTGGAAGTGTGCCGACTCGGTGCGCGTGACGTTAATGTTTTGGGGACGCCGAGAAGATTGATCCTTCAGGCATCGGCGATTTCCGAGCAACAGCCCGATCAGGTGAGGGAGGTGAAAGGTCCGCCTGTATCCGTGGCGTTCAATAGTGAAGGTCATCCCACTCCTGCGGGAATTGGATTCGCCAAAAAACAGGGTGTTGATGTTCAAAGCCTGCAAAAGGTCACCACCCCGCAAGGGGAATATGTTCTCGCAAACGTGTTGGATCGAGGAAAACCTGCGGAGGAGGCTCTTGGTGGGATGTTGGAAGAGTCTGTGAAAGCGCTTTTTTTCCCCAAGATGATGCGCTGGGGCGATAACTCGATACGTTTTGTGCGCCCGCTAAGATGGATCGTCGCAATGCTGGATGACAAAATCGTTCCAATGGAGATCAACGGTGTTCGCTCCTCGAACCAAAGCAGAGGTCATCGATTTTTGTCGCCTGAACCGTTTATTGTGGATCACGCCGACTCGCTGGTTCCGATGTTGGAAAAAAATGGGGTGATATGCGATCCGAAGGTGCGCATGGCGGATATTATCCGGCAGGCGAAGCAATTAGCCATGGAATCGGGCGGGGTTGCATTGCTGGATGAGGAATTGCTCGATGAAAACAACTGGTTGGTGGAAAAACCAACCGCATTGATCGGTAAATTTCAATCCGAGTTTCTCGATCTTCCTCGCCCCGTTCTCGTAACCGCCATGAAAAAACATCAGAGGTTCTTCCCTGTGGAGGACTCCAACGGTCATCTTCTCCCTCTATTCATATCCATCCGCAATGGCGGAGATAAGGGGTTGGATATCGTTCGTGCGGGCAATGAAAGAGTGTTAACTTCCAGGTTTTCCGACGCCAGATATTTTTACAACCAGGACATGCAGGAAAAGCTGGAAGACATGGTTCCAAGGCTTTCCAGACTGGTGTTTCAGGAGAAGCTCGGATCGCTATTCGAAAAGCGCGCCCGGCTGATGGAGTTAACAAAGTCGGTAGCCGAAAGGTTAAATTTTTCCGTTTCCATGATTGAATACGCCAAAAGAGCGGCAGCGTTGGCAAAGGCGGATTTGGTGAGCCACATGGTTGTCGAACTTCCATCCTTGCAAGGCGTCATGGGGCGAGAATACGCGATCAAGGATGGTGAAGACGTTTCCGTGGCAGACGCGATTTATCAGCACTATCTGCCTCGATATGCGGGCGACAAACTACCGGACACCCCTATCGGGCGTCTCATCGCAGTGTGTGATCGCATTGATACTCTTGTGGGATACCTTGGGTTGGAGATCGTGCCCACAGGTTCAAGCGATCCTTTCGGATTGCGCCGCGCCGCTCAGGGCGTGACGCAAATTCTCATTGAGGAGATCGATTATCCTACGCTCGATATTCTCACGGATTTCGCTGTTAACGCATACAACAATATCAACGGTCTGGTTTTTGACCCATGCAAACTAAGCGAAAATATGCATGCGTTATTCAACCAACGCATGGAGGCGTTGCTGGAAGATGCGGGCATCCGATATGATGTCGTGAATGCAGCGTTGAATGGCGGTACCCATTCGGAATCGATTGGCGCCGCTTGGAAACGGACCGGTGTTTTGCAGAATGTGATCGGTGATTCGGATTTCTCAAGTGTGCTGCAGGCGGCGGTACGAACGTCAAATATCCTGAAATCCGCTAAAATGGCGGGCGCCAAGGTTGATTCAGAGCTATTCGAGGAAGCTTGCGAACGGGAGTTGCTTGACGTCACGCATCTTGTCGCGGCGGAGATAAAAGAGCACATCGACGGTTGGAATTTCCAGGATATCTACGCATCTCTAAAAAAGCTTACTGAGCCTGTGAATCGTTTCTTTGATGGCGTTTTGGTGATGTCCGACAACGATGCGGTGAGGCGGAATCGTATCGCCTTGCTGAATCTCGTGCAAGACCTCTACCTTTATCTCGCGGATTTCACTCGGATTGTCTAATCCACTATTTATGGAGCCACGGTTCGGAAACGGTGGCTCCTCTCTCTCTTAAATACTCTTCAATTTTGTGACGCTGCTCCGGGTGAAATCGATGAAAGGGTTCCGCCATGAAATCGTTGCAGATTCCAAGGCAGTTGAGTGCGCATTTCAAGCCTTTTATGAATGAAGAGGAGTATTGTCCCACATGAAAAACCGTTTTGGACAATCGTATAATTTCGGAGTGCAATGCGATCATACGATCAATATTGCGCGTCACGGACATCTCATATAACTCAACGTACAATTTGGGAAACAGATTGGAGCCGCCAGGAACCCCACCATCACCTCCCAACAGTACAGCCTCAGCCAGCAAGGCTTCAGGTCCTATCAGTATGGACCAATCCTTGCGATCCGATGAAAGATGAAGCAATTCGTGAAAATATATCATATCCCCCGAGCTATCCTTGACGCCCACGTATCTTTCCATCTGCATTGCCAACTGAACCGTTGCGGGTTCGAACGCGATTTTGGTGTTTTTGGGGTTGTTATAGAGCATCGTGGGCAGAGGAAGTTCCTTGGAAAGATGACGCAGGTATTCCTGCAACTCCTCTTGCCCTGCAGGGAAATAGTATGGCGTGGAAACCACCAATCCATCCGCTCCGTGATCCGCCGCATAATGTGCCAATGACACGGTTTCCGTAAACGCGGTATCGGTAACTCCGACAAGCAACGGAACCTTCCCTTTGACCAAATCGCAGGTGCACTCGATCAATTCTCGTCGCATCTGATATCCTAACCCCTGCGCTTCACCGGTGCTGCCCAAAATAAAGATTCCATGCACTCCGCCGGAGATCAAATGATTTATCAACCGCTCCAACCCGCCGTTATCCAACGTATCACGATCGAGCAATGGCGTGACCATCGGCGTGATAACTCCATGAAAACGTTTGCTCATTCTTTCGATCCCCCACTCTGTTTCCCAAAGAGCTTTTGAAAAAGCAAGGCTGACTTCGGAAACTCCGTCTTCTCCTTGCCGCTCACCCCTGTTGACAATTGATGGTGTCCATCCCCAGCCTGCACATCAAAATAGCAGTCAAAATAGATATGGTTGGATGGATCGTGAATGAAGTCATACATCTTCCTAATAAAGAAGGGGTCGTCCATTCCACCATGTCCGTCCGCTCTGTCACTCACCCCCCACTCGGGTATCGCAAAAGGCTTGTGATGTTGCGATGCGAAAACCGACCAAAACTTTAAACCATGATCGCCATTCAGAATAACGTCATTCCATACTTTTCGGTGGATAGCGTCAATCATTTGGGGTTTGGCGTTGGATGGAATTGGATAAGTCCCTGGCGTCCAGGATTCGTCGTAAACATCAAGTCCCACATAGTCCACATAATCGTCACCCGGCCAAGCTTTTTCAGCAGGGAACGATAGCCATCCCAATGCAGGGTTCCAGCAAAAGCGAAGGTTCTGTCCTCCTGGGACGGCGCGCATGGTTTTCACGATTTGCTTCCAATACGCGGCGAAAGCGCTTGGATCATCTGAGGCTCGCCATGAGTACCAACCTCCATTGAATTCCCATCCAAGTCTTAAGATGCTGTCCCCAAGCCCCGCCTTAATGAGATTTTCCGCAAGTCGTTTGAAATGCGAATCATACACCCCTTTGGCGCCATCCTGAAGCGAGACTGGCTCTTTAACGCCGGAACCTTCCGCTATTCCGCTGCGATCCCACGAACCTGGCAGCATGGGCACTGAGAATATCATCTTGGCGCCTCTTGAGACTGTTTTCCATGCGGCCCACGGGGCAAGTTGCCATTCGCCCCCCTCGATATTGTTCACCCATTGATCACTGGGCATAAAATCCTCGCCCCAAACCACTTTCAACCCCATCCATCTTGCAAAAGCCTCGTTGCCGACAACTCCCCCATTGACGCCTATGCTCCAACGATATACTCCCAAATAAGGGGCTTTCGAATCTGGATATCGGCTCCCTGTCACCGCATATGCGTTTTGCATGAATGGGAGAAGGCAGAAAATCAATGTTAAAAGCCCGGATATTACATTTGCTTTCATGAAACGATATTCCTATCCTCTTGCCATCCCCATTTCAAGCCCTTCGTGGATATTCATATGGCGATTGAATTAATCAAGCAATCGGATAATAGCCTGAGCGGCGTTCATTGCACCGTTTTCGGGGACTAATTGACCTGCATTGTGACGCATGGATTGCGCAACCTTCGTATCTAGTATTTGAAGCGCGGCGTGAATCAACTCTTCCCTATTATTGAAGTCTGTTAGAATACCCGCATTGTGTTCCTGAGCCCATTTCGCCCTCAACTCCTGATCATCCACTTGCCGTTCGAATGGGATGAAAATGGAGGGGATTTTGTGGTGCATCAACTCCATAACCGTATTATATCCAGCAGCGGATATGGCTCCGTCAAACGCGGGGTATATTTCGGCGATGGGATAGTCAAATACCGGAATAATGTAATTGCCGCGTGGAATATCCCCTCGATGCAGCGGGCCGTTGGTCACCGCAAGATACAACTTTCCATGCGGAGTGTCGATTCCCGCCAAATAGGAGATAATCTTATCACGAACCCCGTTAGCCTCCGTATCCCCTCCCCCTCCGAATGTCACATAAAACAGAGGGATGTCGGAAGATGCACCTAGGCGTTTTCTTCCTTCCTCGTGAGAGATAGTCTCCGTGTTATCCCGTATGATAATCGGTCCTGTCCAGGCGACTTCCAGACCATCCGGAATGATCATTTTAACATCGGTTTTAAGATGCGGCACTATGCAAAGATCGTACAGTTTCAGAGTGTTTTGGAATACAGGGTCCGCAGCAACGGCCGATCGCTGTTCGCGATACACAAACGCCTTGCGAAGATCCCACCTCAGGCAGGGAAGCAACTCCTGAATCATCCCCGCCGGGAAGGTATCCACCACCAGCAGATGAGGATGAAGGGAGGCGACTAGGTTCATGGTGACGGTCTGAACCATTCTCGCATAGGTCACCGGCCGAATTCCGGAGGAAAGCCTGATGTTTCTTGAAGGGATTTTAAATGCGGCGAAACCCTCCTGATAGATAACGTTGTCGGCTTCGGATGAAGTGAGAAAAACAATTTCGCAATGGGGCTCGATGTCACGCACCTTCCTGGCGATGGATAAGAGTCGGGTGACGTGACCGAGCCCCAAACCGTTGACGGCGTAAAATAGCAATCTCGGACATCTCATGTAATGAACCTATTCGTCAAATGGAGAGATCATGATTGGTCTCCGCCGCCAACATCACTTCCGCCGAAATTACTCCCCAAATCCCCCCCGCCGATATCTCCTGAAGAGCCTTGCAGAAAGTCCGTACCGCCTATGTTTTGCGAGCCCCAATCGGAAAAACCGGCGGCATTTCCGTAAGAATAATCCTGGTAGAATCCATGGTCGGGATAAAAACAGTATCCGCCGCCGCCAAAACCGCCTAAACCGCCCCATCCCCACCCCATGGGCTGGCGCCAATTCCAATACATATTATCAATCATACTAAGGGCGATCATATTTGTGAGGAAGGATTGATTGGAACCTTGCGAATAGTAATTCTGATAGGGATCGTACCCGTTGTACGCATACCAAGGAACATAGCTACCATTGACGTTAAAGGCGCGTATTTGCGGTGTTTGACCGGTCTGTATGGTTTGAAGATCATTTTGGCACGCCAGGACTTTTTGCGGGCTTCCGTTCAGATTGACGGTGACAGGAGTTAATTCATTCAACATGCACGGTTTGGAGCAGAAAAAGCAGACACCTTTTTGCTGATCCGGAATCTCACCCCAATCGGTTGAGGCATCGCTTACGGCGGCTTCGGTTTGTACCGGTGGCGATCCACCCATATTCGCGGAAGGAACCGGTTGACCGGTTAATTTTGCGATGATCACCCTTCCTTGGTTGATATCTGCGGACGCTTGGTCCAATAAGGACTGAGCTCTATTGCAATCCTGATCCGTTTTCAGATGAAGCATGATGCGGGATGCTTCGTCAAGTTTGGAGCCAGCCATCACCCTGGATTGACGCGCAAGAGACGTATCCACATCTGTTAAGGAGCGAATACTTTCATCCAGCATGTTCAGTTGCATCACAACTTGACTTTTCTCTCGTTCCAAGGATGTTTGTCTGGCTTTAATTTTGCTTCTTGTGGAAGCGCGCCCTAAAAGATAAAATACCAACACTATTGCCAATGCGATCACGCCAACCGCGAGCCATGAATGACCAGTGGCGGTCTGTTGCTCCTTTTCCTTTCTGACTAACCCTTTCGCCAGCATTTCCAGCCCCTTGGTGTAGTCCCCTTCCTCCATGATGGGAGCAACAGCTTGGGTGACGCTGCGAAGACGTGCGGGATCAATGGTTTTTCCGGATGCCGACACCCCCATCCGACTGCTGACAATGACAAATCCATTCCCAATTCCTGCGGCTTTATCGAGATATTTCCGTATCCTTTCTGCTTCATGATAAAGCGTGGAGGCTTTGGAATTGGAATCGAACACCACAAACTTCACCACCACCGGTCTTAATTCATTGGAAACCTGCTGAAGTTTGGAGGCATCCACATTCATGCCAGGCTGAACATACACGTCTCCATTCATGAGTTGTTGGGCGATGTTCCCGGAGCCTGTTCCCATGGTGTTGATGCGAGAGTTCGCAGGTGGGGTTGTGGAGGATACTCCTCCGCCCGTTTGAGTTTTCGCCTCTAACCTCGATAGAGTCTCGTTATATTTCGCCGGGCTGGATGCAAAAGAGTACGAGGGGTCAAGCTTTCCCGCGGTTTGAACCGCTTTTAGTGCGTTGGGGTAATCCCCCAATTTGTTATATGCGAAATTCAATTGCCACCAGATTTTCGCATCGTTTGGCTTTTGTTTAGCCGCCTGCTCCAGCATGGAGACTGCGGCGGAATAATTTTCCGCCTTGTACAACGCGCGTCCTTCCGATAGAGGATCTGCGTGCGCATGAATTTGGGGTTGGATCATCATCCAAGGGAGAACTAGAAAAAGACTGAGGGTTCGGATAATGGATTTCATCCTGGAAATACGTACGCTGTCGGTGAGTGTATGCATGTGACCTTCCTGCTAAAGTTTAATATACGGGAGTGTGTTGCACAAATGTATTTGAACCGCACACTGATACAATATATACATATTCAAGCCATTATACATCCAATATATTGTATGCGCACTGGTTCTGATTATATTAATGCAACACACTCACAGGTAATTGCAAAATTCGATTTCCATGTATTTCGCCGAACGTGTAATGAGCGATAATAGCCACATTTCCTTAATTTTTGCAATTACCTCTATAGTTACGAGCGACACCGCAATTCGGTTACATGGATGTTGTTTTGGGAACCTCGCCGATATGATAGCTGAATGGAATGCGTTTTCACAACACCCCGTAGAATTTGCAGTATTGACAAACTGTTCCAATGCTACTATTATGATAGCAGTGATGATATTTTCCCAAAGCGCTATGATTGACGCAGGGAAGGTTTGTGCTTGAGAACCGAGCGCACTGAAATAACGTAATACGTTAATAGAGTGCGCTTGATATTCGACATTATTGTTACATGCCTTGTGTAAATAGTGTACGTAGCATGCAATTGGATTAAGGTTTTTCCTAAAAATACCCGAGAATCTAATTCGATGCTACCACATCAAGATGTTCCAGACGACAGCCTTGAATGGCGGAGGCGGATAACAAATTGTTAAAACAGGAACAACGTCAGGAAACCACACAGCGGATCGATCCCAAGCTGATTATGGCCAACAACATACTTCAGCTAAATGGCGTTGAGCTTCAAAACTCCATTCAAGACGAACTGATGGAAAACCCCGCACTGGAAATTTTGGATGATCAACCCATATGCGATGGGAATTGCGTTGACAAATTAAGTTGTCCTTGGTGCTCGAAAGAGTTCGTGACGGATAGCGGCGATGATCCGGGATCATACTATATCGATACAGATGGGGATTACTTTTCGGAGCGCAACCAAGCCACGGATGACGACATCGACATGCTGGGTAATATACCAGTGGAGGAATCCTTAAAAGATCATCTGTTATTCTTAGCTCATACCGTTTTGGATGTGAAAGAGTACCCAATCGGGGAGTACCTCATTAACTCTTTGGATGACAATGGGTGGCTTGACGGCAGCCTGTCCGACATCGCCAATGACTTGCACATATCCGAGGAACAAGCGGAAAAGGTACTAAAGGTGATACAATCGTTTGATCCTCCAGGCGTGGGGGCTAGGAATCTTCAGGAGTGTCTCCTGATTCAGTTGACTTTTCTTGATGATGAAGGGTTTGGAGACCCCTACGCCAAAGAGATCATAAAATCACACTTCGATGATATTACCAGTAAAAAAATATCACACATAGCGAGGTCTTTGGGAATTACAGTGGAAACAACTCGCAAATCCATAGAGTTCATTCAGAAGCAACTTAACCCCTATCCGGCAAATCAGTTTCATCCTCCATGGGTGTACAAACCCACCAATTTAAAATCCGCGATTAAGCCCGATGTGATAATACATCGGAATGAAACGGGTTATCTTGTGGAGATCACCGGTTACGACACAGTGACAATTGGGGTTAGCCCGTTATATCGCGAAGCCTATGAGAAGCTTAAAAACGGGGGCCGGTACAACATGAGCGAGGAGGAGCGAAAGCATGTCACGGAATACGTGGAACGTGCGGAGCTTTTTATCCGAAATATCAACCAACGTCGGAAAACGCTTAAGATCATCACCCAAAAGATCATCGACTGCCAGCTTGGGTTCTTGGAAACCGGTTCCCGCACATATCTTCGCCCTCTCACTCGGACGCGTATCGCGGAGATTGTGGGCATGCATGAAAGCACCGTCAGCCGCGCCACGGCGAACAAATTCGTTCAACTACCCAATCAGGAGGTCGTTTCCTTCGAACTGTTTTTCAATACATCCATGGCGATCAAATCCGCGATTGAAGAGATAATCGCTCAGGAAAATCCGAACAACCCCTATTCCGACAGGGAGATTGTGGATATCCTGAATAGTCGGGGAATGCATATCGCACGGCGGACTATCGTGAAGTATCGCGAAGCTCAGAAACTCCCTCCATCCATAAGACGGAGAAGGTGAGTCTTTCCAAACGCAGAGAAACTCGGATGAGTTCCATATAAGCTCATCCGAGTTTTATTTGGGATTCCATCATCCCTTTACGGCGCCAAGCTGGATGCCTTTGACGAGGAACTTCTGTGTGGATACAAAAAGAATTACAAGCGGTATGATATTCATCACACTTGCAGCCATGATTAGATTGGTCTGTTTTCCGTAATTTGAGTCGAAATAAAGCATTCCGATAGGTAAAGTTCTCAGAGATTCGCTCTTTATTAAAATGAGGGGCCAGAAGAAGGAACCGTAGTTTCCCATGAAAGTGAATATCGCGAGAGTGATAAGCCCCGCGCGTGACAAGGGCATGATGATATCCCAAAATATCTGCCAGTGATTCGCGCCGTCGATGGCTGCGGCCTCATCCAATGAAGGTGGAATGCCAAGCATGAATTGCCTGAGAAGGAATGTGCCAAAAGCGCTGAATGCGGCGGGAACGATCAAACCGGTGTATGAATCAAGCATATGCAGTTTGACCATTAAAGCGTAGTTGGGAATCATTGTCACCACGCCGGGGACCATCATTGTCGCCAAATAGAGGCGGAACAGGTGGTCTCGATACTTCCATTGCAAGCGAGCGAAGGCGTATGCCGCCATGGAACTGGTTAGGAGTGTCAGAAACGTCACCCATGCCGCAACGAAAACGCTGTTGAAGTAGTATTGAGCAAAAGGAATCTGCTTGAAAACGCTGATATAATTGTCAGGATGCCATACGGTTGGAAACGGGTTCAGTCGCTGAACCTCTTCGAGCGGCTTAAAACTTGCCAGCACCATCCACATAAACGGGATCAGCGACACAATGGATATGAAAATGAGGAAGGTATAGCTTGTGACAACGAGCAGTTTTCTTCGGAACTGCGCCGATCTATTTTCATTGGTTAATTCAACTGAAGACATTTTGGCTCCGTTCAATCCCTGGCGAACAGCGAGAAGAATTGTGAATTGATGTCATTTCAAAAATCGGAACATGGGCTGAGTCCGCTCAACCCGCGCCTGCGGCATCACCCGAATTGCGGATATTGCAATTACTTGACTCAAAAAACTTTAACTGAGTATTTTAATGGGTCGAAACAAAGCGGAAAACCCCTCAGTAGTTTAAATCCTTGCTTCCAATCCCCCAATTGATCAGTGTGATAACGAGTATGATACTGAAAAGCACCCATGAGATCGCCGATGCGTACCCAACTTGGAACTGCTCAAACGCCTTGGTATATATTTGATATGCGAGGGTGGTCGTGGTGCCAGCAGGTCCCCCATCCGTCATCACTCTCGCCTGATCGAACCCCCCCTGAAGTCCTCCGATGAAACTCATCACGACAATAAAAAATGTGGTGGGCGCCAGTTGAGGCCATGTGACATTTCGGAAAAGCGACCATTTCGAGGCTCCGTCGATCTCAGCCGCCTCCGTGAGTTCCGGGGGGACGTTGGTCAATGCGGCGAGATAGAGGAGCATGTTATTACCGCCTATCGCCGTCCATATGCCCATGATCACTAACGCATCTCTCGCTCCCAAACCCCATTGCCGAATGGTGAGCCCAACGGATTCAACTCTTAATCCAAGCACGTTCCTCGTGGATAACAACCAAGCGGGGGCGACATGAATGCTTCCACCAAGATCATGGGATATGGTGTTAATCAGCATGTTAATCGGTCCAAAGTCCGGATTGTACAACGCCTTCCAAAGAATCATCAACGCAACGCCGCTGGTGAAACTGGGAAGATAAAAGAGCGTGCGAAAAACGACGATGCCCTTTAGTTTTTGATTAAGCAGAATCGCTAACATGAGAGAGCCGAAGATGGAAAGGGGCATGCCGATCATAAGATATGCCGTGTTAATAAAGTAAAGCCAGAAATCCTGACTGTGCATTAAATCTATGAAGTTTTCCAAACCAGTCCATGCAAAAGGCACCGTGCGTTCGAGGTTCCAGTTCGAAAAACTGACGGCAAGAGAGAATAGCACAGGTCCGGCGGTGAAGATAAGAAAGCCAATGAGGTTTGGCAACAGGAAGCCCATTGCGCTCCAGAAATCCGATCTTTTCATAGACTTGTTCAATTGACTGTTCTCCCTGTCAATTTTTCATAACGCATGCGCAATGTTGGATCAATGGCGATGGTTTTTTGAATCTCTTCGTTGATCTGCTGCGTAGCAGTTCTCATTGCGTCGGGAACGGATTTTTCATTGCCCTGAATAAGATCCATCTGCTTGTTGATGATGATTGTCACCGTATTTCCGTTTACAAACGGTGATATCTGCTCCGGTTGAGCGTATTTCATCACATTGATCCACACTTGATTGTAATTCTCCTGAGGAAATGCGGGATCGTGAAGCACGATGGGGTCATGGATATCCGCTTTTATCGGCCCGAAACCGTCGGCTTGATGACATATGAGATTGCTGTAGGCTTTGCTCGCTTCGTATTTCAGGAAATTAAGAGCCTCGTATCTTTTCGGGCTGTTTTTATTAATTAACGTCGCTTTGCCGTATCCGAGATAGACTCGCTTGGGACCGAATGGACAAGGAACCACCCCCAGATCCATGGGCACGCTGTTTTGACGCAAGGTGCACAACCACCACCTGCCTCCCAAAGCCATGGCTCCTTTGTCGGCGGCGAAGAAACTGATAGTTCCGGATCCCCATCCTCCGGCGGTGGCTGCGGCTTGCTCCACAGGGCTGGGCATCACATGATATTTGTATATCAGATCATGCATGAATTGTATCGCGGCGATGCATTGAGGACTGTCAAGGGTGCAACTCGTGCCATCCGGGGAATAAATGCTCCCGCCCCATTGCATGATAAACTGAGGCCAGTTGTACCAATCGCAGAGCAATCCATATTGGACGATGCGACCGGTGCTATCTCGTTTGGTCATCTTCTCTGCTATCGGAATAAACTGCTTCCATGTCCAAGGACCCTTGGGATACGGAACATGGTCCTGATCGAAAAGTTTCTTGTTAATCCAAATAGCGTTAACCGAGACATTGGTTCCCACACCGTAAATCCGCCGCGTCAAGCATCAAATCGGGGAAAATGCAGGGCCACACCTGTTTTTTCACGTTGATGCCCATTTTTTTGAGTTGATCGGTCACATCCCACGCGATGCCTGATTTCACATAGGCGCTCAGTTGGAATCCATCATAACAATCAAACAAGTCCGGTCCCACACCCGCCAGTGATTGTACGATCACCTTCTCCATCCCGGAGTTGTCGGGATCCAATTTTAGAATATCCTTTGGGTATAACTTATTGAAAAGGGCGATCTGACCTCTTCTCGCCGGATTGTCATCGCTGACCCAAGTCAATTCCGTTTTACCGGGAGGGTTGGGCGGAGGTTGGATTTTCCAAGCGACTATGCTTAGAACGATTAGAAAAATGAAGGTGAACACGAAGAACTTTTTCATGACAAATCAACTATCCTGTGAAGTCGAATGAATAATGACGCGGCGATTTTCAATGACGATTTATGATCGTTAGTAAGGTTAGCTGCATAAAGCAGAATATACTCAACTATGGAATTCGTATTATAAAATAAGGCGAGTATTTGCGATGATTGCGCTTGAGTTATCTCGGATTGTTGAATTTTGGATAAAACCCGGCTCGTTAATATGTAGCAAATACCTCGAATCATCATCGAGTCTCAATTGACGATAAAGCTTAATTCGGTATTCACGTCCAATGAAATTCATACCGGTAATGGATAAATCATGACACATAAGGAGAATTGCCGCTTATCAAAATCGCTTTGATTTTCATTGTACATGAAATGGTGTTTAAGCGTCAAGCGATATGAAGACACAGAGAGGAGGATATTTCTTCGTTATGAAGCGGATACTTATCATCCAGCCATCTTATTACCGTTCCAAGGGGCGAAAAACAATTGCCAGGTTGTCTAGACGCAAATTAGTCCCCTTGGTGCTCCCATATCTCGCTTCTCTTACACCTAACGATTGGGAAGTCACAGTCACCGACGAATTACTTGAGGATATCGAATTTGATACGCCGACGGACCTTGTGGCGATAACGACATGGACGCTCACCTCCTTGAGGGCATACGATATCGCACAGGAATTTCGTAAAAGAGGCAAACCGGTTGTAATGGGAGGACCACATGTCTTTTTCCATACGAACGAAGCCATGTTATACGCGGATGCCATCGCAATTGGAGAGGGGGAATATATATGGGGGAGGATACTTGAGGACGCCGCAACGGGACGCTTGCAACCCATATACCGTGCGGATAAGCTGCATGATTTGAAAAATCTGTCTTTTCCCAGATATGATGTGCTGAAAATGAACCGATACGGGCGAATAAAAACATTTGCCGTTCAAACATCAAGGGGATGCCCTTTCAAATGCGACTTCTGTTCGGAGCGTTTATACCTTGGCGAAGGATTCCGATACCGCCCAGTGGAAGATGTCGTTGAAGAGATCAAACGTTGCAAAGGTAGGTATTTCCTGTTTGCAGATAGTAATTTCGGGGGGGATCGAAATCATGCGATGGAGTTAATGGAGGCTTTAATTCCTCTGAAAATTCGTTGGTCCGCACTTTGGTCCCTCTATCTTTGCAAGGATGAAGCTTTTATGGATTTGGCATGTCGAAGCGGGTTACTTCATTTAAACCTTGGTATGGAGAGCATTAATCCCGAATCGTTACGTCTGATGAACAAAAAGCAGAACAAGGTGGATGAATACCGACAAATATTAAACGGTCTTAAAAAGAGAGGAATCAGTTACTCCCTTAATCTGATCTTTGGATTGGACGGTGAGAACATGCAGATGTTTGAAGCCACCGTCGAGTTCCTCAAAAAAAACAAAGCCCCCGTAGCGTATTTTAACATCCTAACGCCGCACAAGGGGACGCCGTTTTACGATAGGATGATGAAGGAGAACCGCATTCTGAACCCAGAGGATATCGGCAGATGGCCTGGAGAGAGATGTTATATCAAACCCACATGCTGTTCCCCTGAGGAATTGGAGGAGCATGTGAAAAAGTTATACCGAAGCTTTTATAATGTTCCATCAATTTTTTCAAGATTGCCAGCTCCGATCACGGAGGCTTCACTTGCTTCGTGGTTTATGAATATGTCCCAGTGGCTTAACAGCCGAAAACCGGATTTCGAGGATTTCGGAGATTTTTAGGATTGGAATTCCTCTTGGACATGGAGTATGATTTCGCATCCCTTCGGCAAAAACACTACCAATTTTCTTTGCTGGGTTTATACAAGTTAGGAGTGCCCCGCTTCATACTCCATGTCATTCAACTCATTTCAATTCGCTCTTCAATTTCAACACAAGCGAAGCGATATAAGAGGATGCTTCCTCGATCGGAACCAATTCCCTCTCTGACTTTGCACGTCTGATGGATATTTCAATTTTTCCTTCTTGAAGAGAGCGACCGATAACGACTCTCACTGAATAACCCACGAGATCCGCATCGTTAAATTTCACTCCGGATCGCTCCTTGCGATCATCCAATAGTGCGTCCACGCCCTTGGAAAGAAGCTGATCATATAACTTCTCCGCAGCTTGGCATTGCAACTCATCGCTGGGATTGACGGGGATTATCACGACTTCATACGGGGCGATGGTGATCGGCCAAATGATACCATCGTCATCATGGTGAGCCTCTATCGCCGAAGCCATCACGCGACTCACCCCAAGCCCGTAACAACCCATTAAAATATCCTGCATCTCCCCTTTTTCGTTCTGAATCTTCGCGTTCATGGCTTGGCTGTATTTCACACCAAGCTTGAAAATGTGCCCAACCTCAATGCCTCTGGTTTCCTTATACGAACCGTTACAAAAAGGCTGTCCACACCTATCTCCCGCCGTCGCAGTGCGTATGTCGTTCCATTGGGTTACATCGAAATCGATTTCCGGTGTAACATGAATCCGATGTGCGTTAGCTTCATTCGCTCCCACAACCATATCGTTCGATCTCTTCAATTCATGGTCGGCGATGATGGGAACTCCATTTAATCCCACCGGACCCGCATATCCCACCGGAGCTCCAGTGACGCGTTCAATGACATCCGGTGTCGCCATTTGAACCGGTTTTCCCAAATGACGCCCCAACTTGGAGAGATTAAGCTCCCTGTCACCGCGTACCAACGCGGCAATGGGTTGTTCGCCTGCGGTTACAATGATCGTTTTAATCAATTGCTGCGGTGACACTTTGAGAAATTCGCACACCTGTTGTACGGTATGCATTTCAGGCGTGGAGACCACTTCCCCACCCGGTTTGTTCGATTTGACAGTGTCAACGGTGTTTTCCGTTAAGGAAAAGCCGATATCCGCGCGCTCAGCGTTCACGGCGTAACCGCAAACATCGCATTGAAGCACGGTATCCTCACCGCTGTCCGCCAAAAGCATGAATTCCTTGTTGACAGATCCCCCTATCGCTCCTGCATCAGCATCCACAGCGAGATATTTCAGACCGCAACGGTTAAAAATGGTGCAATAGGCCTTGTAATTCGCCTGATATTGACGATCCATCCCTTCTTCGTCGAAATCGAAACTATACCCATCCTTCATGGTAAATTCGCGCACCCTTACGAGACCTCCGCGAGGTCGAGGTTCATCCCGGAACTTGGTTTGTATCTGATACAAAAGAATGGGAAGCTGCTTCCACGAACGCATACTATCGCGGGCAATATCCGTGATTACCTCTTCATGAGTGAAACCAAGCACGAACTCGCGAAGCGATCGATCCTTGAGATGGAACAAAACGTCAACGCTTATCCGACCCGATTCCTCCATCAGTTCGGATGGCACCAAGGAGGGCATGAGCATTTCCTGACCTCCGATGGCGTTCATCTCCTCTCTGACGATCTGGGATATTTTCTGATGCACTTTCCAGCCTAATGGAAGATAGCTGTACACGCCAGCGGCGAGCTTGCGAATGAAACCGGCTCTCAATAACAGACGATGACTAATTAATTCAGCATCAGATGGGATCTCGCGCAATGTCGGGGCGAAAAGGTGAGAAGCTCTCAAGTAACAACCCTCCGAATCTATGGTTTTAATATTATAACCGATGAGGAAAAAAGGGGTCAAATAACGTTTGCCC